>JAZKFM010000368.1:0-4473 GCA_040386415.1 Pseudomonadota bacterium | reverse complement strand
CCCGGGGGTCGGACGTCGCGTTGAGGGACGGGAAATGACGTCCGGCCTTGATTTGCACAATGGCGGTGCGCGCTTGAACCCCGGCTGAACGAGGCCCGGCGCCGGCCGTTCACAATCGCCGGGAACGAAGCTGAGCCATTGGCGTTGGGAGTCTTGCGACGAGGCCCAACACTCCAGTCGCCGAGCAGGAAAGCTCCCGACCCATGTCCCCCGGGGGTTTTCCTGCGGTGCGGGCCATATCCTACTTCTTCAGGTCTGGCCGCGATGCGAGGAAGGCCGCCTTTTCCGCGGCGGTCAGCACCTTGCCAGGCTTCATGCGGGCGACCTTAGGGGTCGGCGGCGCGTAGATGCGGGGGTTATCCTTGGACGGCGGTTTCATGATGGGGCCCCTGCTTTGCACCTGCATCATCGCATATTCCCCACCGGTCAGGCGACAGTTTGCGGACGCCGAACGCCGCCTCGGCTAAACCCCTGCCATGAACGAGATGGTTGCGGTGATCGGCGGGGGGCCGGCGGGCTTGATGGCCGCCGAGGTGCTGAGCGCCGCAGGTCGGCAGGTCACGGTCTATGAGCGCATGCCGAGCCTGGGACGGAAGTTCCTGATGGCCGGCCGGGGCGGGCTGAACCTCACCCACTCCGAGGACTTGCGGCCCTTCCTCGGGCGCTACGGCGCGGCGGGCAGGATGCTGAAGCCGCTGCTGGAAGCCTTCACGCCCGCCGACCTGATCGCCTGGGCCGAGGGCCTGGGTCAGCCGACCTTCGTGGGGTCCAGCGGGCGGGTGTTTCCCAGGAGCCTGAAAGCCTCCCCCCTGCTCCGCGCCTGGCTGGCCCGGCTCGACGCCCAGGGCGTGAAGTTCCGAACCCGCACGACCTGGTGCGGCTGGACCACGGACGGCGCCCTGCTGTTCGAGACCGGCGAGACTGTGCGCCCGTCCGTCACCGTCCTGGCCTTGGGCGGCGCCAGTTGGGCCAGGCTGGGTTCCGACGGGGCCTGGGCGCCTGTCCTGGCGGGACAGGGCGTCGAACTGGCGCCCTTCGAGCCGGCCAACGGCGGCTTCACGGTGAACTGGAACCCGGTCTTCAAGGAGCGGTTCGCGGGGCAACCCCTGAAGGCCATCTACGCTCTCTCCTCGGACCTGCGCGCGGCGATCACCGCCGACGGGTCCACCAGCATCGAGATCGACCTGCGGCCTGACCTGTCGACTGAACAGCTGGCCGCCCGCCTGGACCGCCCGCGCAGCGGCCAGTCGGCGGCCACCTTCCTGCGAAAGGCCGCCAATCTCTCGCCCCTGGAGATCAACCTGCTGAGGGAGGCCCACGGCGTCGCCCTGCCCGCTGATCTGGCCGGCGCCATCAAGCGCGCGCCGCTGAGGTTGACCGGTCTGCAGGGCCTTGCGCGCGCCATCTCCACGGCGGGCGGGGTGCGTCTCGACGCCGTGGATGAGCACCTGATGCTGAAGGCCAGGCCGGACGTCTATGTGGCCGGCGAGATGCTGGATTGGGAGGCGCCCACCGGCGGCTACCTGCTGCAGGCCTGCTTCGCCACCGGCGCGGCGGCGGCCAGGGCGATTCTGGCTAGACCGTCAGATGCGGAATGATCCAGCGGCGGGGATACTGCCAACCCAGCGCCCGGACCTGGCCGTCGGCGAGGCCAAGGCTCTTCATCATGGTGGCTGGCACCTGGCTGATGGCCTGGACGGGCTCGAGCCCGTCCACGGGGCTGGAGGCGACGATCCCGGCCTTCAGCGCATGATCGACGCCGGTCCATTCGGCCTTCGCCCGATCCGCGTGGCCCACGGCGTAGTAGTGGCGTAGGAAAGCCTTCTCCTCCGGAGCCTGCACCATCACGCCGATCAGCCAACCGCCCGCCATGCCGACCCTGATAGGGCCGATAAGGCGGGCGGCCAATAGCTAGAACGGCAAGCTAGAACTCGGCCGAGCCGCCGTCGCAGGGAACGGTCGTCCCCGTGGTGTAGGCCGAGGCCCGCGAGGACAGGAAGATCGCCACGCCTGCGATGTCCTCCGGGGTGCCGATACGACCGCGCGGGTTGCCCTTGGCGATGGCCTCGCCCGCGCGGGCCAGGGTCGCGGCCATCATGTGGCTGGGGAAAGGCCCCGGGGCGATGGCGTTGACGCAGATATGCTCGGGTGCCAGGCGCTTGGCCAGGTGGCGGGTCAGCATGATGCAGCCCGCCTTGGACGTGGAATAGGAATAGGTCTCCAGGCCAGGGGGCTCGATGCCGTTCACCGAGGCGATGTTGATCACCCGGGCCGGGTCCTCGTGGGTGGCCGCCGCGCGCAGTTGCGGCAGCAGCTTCTGGGTCAGGAAGAAGACCGACTTGGTGTTGAGGTCCACCACCTTGTCCCAGCCGCTCTCGGGGAACTCGTCGATGGGCGCGCCCCAGGTGGCGCCGGCGTTGTTGACCAGGACGTGGAGCTTTTCCTCACGCTCGGCGATGGCGGCGGCCAGGCCCTCGATGCCGGCCATGCCCCCCAGGTCGAAGGGCAGGGAGATGCAGGTCCCGTACTCCGACAGCTCCTCGGCCACCCGGTCGCAGACCTCGGCCTTGCGCGAGGAAATGTACACCTTGGCGCCGTTCTCGACGTAGCCGCGGGCGATCATCTCGCCGATGCCGCGGCTGCCCCCGGTGACCAGAACGACCTTGCCTTCAACGCTGAACAGATTGCGCAATGGAGTTTCCTCGCGAAACGAATGACCGGCGTCAACGCGCCGTTGAAAGCCGACTTTATGGCGAGGGTTACCGCGGGAGGCGAGGCCTTTCCGCGAGGTCAGGGTCGTTTTCGAGTTGCGGGTATGGCGCGGCCAGCGGGCTTGCAGGTTCACGATCCCCAGTTCACACCCGGCGCCATGAGTGAGATTTCAGACGTCGCCTATGACGCTCAGGTCCTGGCCGAGATGTCGGCTTGGCGCGAACGCGTGCTCAGGCCTGCCGGGGCTTTCGACAAGGCCGCGCGCAATGTGCAGGACCGCATCAACAACCTGATCCCGGAGAAGGTGCACGGCGTCATCACCGTGGCCATGGAGCAGATGACCCGGGCGATCCTGACGGGCGCCGACTTCACCAGCCCGCCGCCCGTCGAAGGCGCGACCCTGCGGGCGCGAGAGGCCCAGGCCCGCGACAAGATCATGGCCTGGCGCACAACCGCGGCGGCCGAGGGCGGTGTGGCGGGCGCCGGCGGCTTCCTGCTGGCGGCGGCGGACTTCCCGGTGCTGATCGGGCTGAAGATCAAGCTGCTGTTTGATCTGGCGGCCATCTACGGCCACTCCGGCGACGACCTGGCCGAGCGGATCTACATCCTGCGGATCTTCAGCCTGGCCTTCTCCAGCGCCTCGCGCCGACCCGAGGCCTACGCGGCCCTGGCCGACTGGGACAGCGCCCACGTTATGGCGCAAGGCGGCTTGGAGAGCCTCGACTGGCGGCGTTTCCAGCAGGAGTACCGGGACTATATCGACCTGGCCAAGCTGGCCCAGATGATCCCCGTGGTCGGCGCGCCGATCGGGGCCTTCGTCAACTACCGCCTGCTGGACCGCCTAGGCGAGACGGCGATGAACGCCTACCGGATGCGCTGGTTCGCCGAGGCCAAAGCCTAGGCGTCAGCCTCGACCGGCTCAGGGCCCCCGAAGCGCTCGAGCCAAGCGGCGACCTGGTCGTTCTCGATCTTCTTGAACAACACCTCGGGCGCGGCGACCGGGCGGCCGGCGGGCCGGATGTCGAGCACCGCGGCGCCCTCCCCCGTCGGCCACTGGCCCGGATAGGCCTCCCCCACCCCGCCGGCGATCTTCTCGGCGGCGAAGGGAATGAAGGGCTCCGACACCTTGGCGAACAGGGCCACCAGGTTCAGGCCGGTGCGCACCGCCACCGCCGCGCGCGCAGGATCGGTCTTGATGGCGGTCCAGGGGGCGGCCTCGGTCAGGTACTGGTTGCCCAGCACCCAGAGCTGCCGAAGCGCCTGCGTGGCCTTGCGGAAGTCGATGGCCTCCATCTGCTCGTTCAATTCGGCCAGTTTGGCGGCGACGTCGGCGTACAGCTTCTCCTCCAGCGGGCCGGGCTCGCCGCCCGCCGGGACAACGCCCTCGAAGCGGGTCTCAGTGAACTTCAGGATGCGGTTGACGAAGTTGCCCAGCACGTCGGCCAGGTCGGCGTTCACCTGCGCCTGGAATTGCTCCCAGGTGAACATGGTGTCGCTGCTCTCCGGCGCATTGGCCATGATCCACCAGCGCCAGTAGTCGGCGGGCAGGATCTCGAGCGCCGCGTCGATGAACACCCCGCGCTGGTGGGTGGTGGAGAACCGGCCGCCGTAATAGTTCAGCCAGTTGAAGCCCTTGAGGGTGTCCACCAGCTTCCATGGCGCGTTGGAGGACGGCCGCCACGAGCCGTCGGCGTTCCTGGTCTCGTTGGAGCCGAACAGGGTGCAGGGGAAGCCCACGGTGTGGAAGGGCACGTTGTCCTT
>JAZKFM010000367.1:0-1824 GCA_040386415.1 Pseudomonadota bacterium | reverse complement strand
TGCAGCAGTTCATGGGTGAGAAGTTCGGCCGCGACAACATCTGGGAAGGCCACCTAGCCACCGAGCTCTGGACCACCCAGATGGAGGTCCGCGCCGTCCTGGACGAACAGCAGATCAGCCTGAAAGAGGTCCTCAACCTCGAGGTCGGCCAGACCATCATGCTCAACGCCACCCCCGACAGCCTCATCGAGCTGCGGGCCGGAACCATCCCACTCACCCGGGGCCGCATGGGCCGCCGCAATCATCACATCGCCGTTCGCGTGGAGGCGCCGCTTACGCCCCACGCCCGGCGCGCCATTCAGAGTTTGAAATGAGCCTGATCGCCCTTGGGATGAACCTGATGCTGGCCGGCCTGCTGGCCGCCGCCCTGATGATGGGCTTCCGGCTCAACGTCCGCCTCAAGCATCTGCGCGACAGCCACGACGGCTTCGCCAGAGCCGTGGCGGAACTGGACATCGCCGCCGCCCGCGCCGAGCAGGGGCTGGCCGATCTGCGCGCCGCCACCGACGAAGCCACCGACGCCCTGGCCGACCGCATCCAGAAGGCCCGCGCCCTTACCGCCAAGCTGGACCGACAGCTGCAGGGCGCGCCCGCCGTCGCCGCCGCGCCGGCCCATTCCGACCGCGCCGAGCGCATGGACCGGGCCGAGCGCATGGCGCGGGCCGACCGCAGTGCGCCGATTCCCTTCCGCCGCGAGGCCGTCGAGGTGGATGAGGAGGACATCGAGCGTGTCACCCATCGCCTGGGGGCCCTGCTGTCGGGGGCGCGTGAGCCCCGGGCCCGGCCCGAGCCCGAGCGGTTCGTCCGCCCCGATATCGCCCCCACGCGTCAGCGTCCCCGTTTTGAAGACGACCTGTTTGACGGCCCCACCGATCGCGTGGCCGTCGCTGGAGCCCGCCGATGAAGAATATCCCCCGTATCCTGCCCCTGGTGGGCATCGCCGCCGCCGGGGTCCTGGCGGTCAACGCCATGGCCGGCGCCAAGTCGCTGCCCGACATGTTCTCCGGCGCCAAGGCCTTCGCCGAGGAGGCCGCCAAGCCCCTGACGGGCAAGGCCGCCGCGGACGACGCCAAGGCGCAGGCCGCCACGGTGGGCGCCGAGGGCGCGGCCATCGGTTCGGCCCTGGACGCCTCTTCCCTGTCGCTGGCGCCCAAGCCGGCTCCGGCCGTCTGCGCCCCCACCGCCGCCGAACTGGCCAAGGAGGCCGGCCTTTCGCCCGCCGAGCTGCAGATCCTGCAGAGCCTGGGTTCGCGCCGAGGCCAGCTGGATCAGCGCGAGCAGGACATCGACGTGCAGCTGGCCCTGCTGGCCGCCGCCGAGGCCAAGCTCGACGCCAAGGTCAAGACCCTCACCGGCCTGAAGGGCGACATGCAGACCCTGCTGAACCAGGCCGATGGCAAGGAGCAGGGCGAGGTGGACCGCCTGGTGAAGGTGTTCGAGGGCATGAAGGCCAAGGACGCCGCGCCCCGCATGGTCCTGCTGGACGACTCCGTGCGCCTGCCCATCGCCGGCAAGATGAAGGAGCGCTCGCTCTCGGCCATCATCGCCGCCATGCCGCCCGCCGAGGCCAAGCGCCTGACCGAGAGCCTGTCGCGCCGGTTCGCCGACGCCCGCAGGGTCGCGGCCAACGCCGAGGGCGCAGCGTCCAACGCCGCGGCGAACGTCGCGGCGCCCAAGCAGGCCTCCATCGATCCCACCGCCGAGCCGGCTCCGGCCCCCAAGGCGGCGCCCCGCAAGGCCGCGCCCCAGAAGGTCGCCGCCCGCAAGCCCGCGCCGAAGGCCGCTCCGGCCCCTGCAGCGCCCACCGCGGCGCCTGCACAGGTC
>JAZKFM010000366.1:0-5193 GCA_040386415.1 Pseudomonadota bacterium | reverse complement strand
CCGCCAGCGCCCCGCCATAGCGCGCATCGCCCGAGATCGGCCGCTGGATCGAGGCCAGATGCACCCGCAGCTGGTGCATGCGACCGGTGTCAGGCGACAACTCCAGCAGGGCCGCCACCGAATTGGATGAGAGGGTCTTGTACCGGGTCTTGGCGGTCTCGGCGTCCGGGTGATCGGGGGGGCAGACCCGCATGAAGGCCTCCCGACCGGCCTCGTCCCGGCGCAGGGGAACCTCGATGGTCCCCCCCGACGGCTCGGGCACCCCCGGTGTCACGATGGCCCGGTAGGTCTTGGAGAACCGGCGGCCCATCATCGCCTTGCCGAGGAAGCCCGCCGCGGGCTTGGTCTTGGCCGTCAAGATAACGCCCGAGGTGTCGCGGTCGAGCCGGTGGATCAGCCGGGGCCGCGCCTTGCCGGGCTTGGCGAAGGCCCAAAGCATCTCGTCCAGCGTATGCACCTGGCCTCGCCCGCCCTGGCTGGACAGTCCCGCTGGCTTGTTCAGCGCCAGGATGTGCGGGTCTTCATAGATCACCAGGCTGCGCACCAGGGCGATCTCGTCCGGCGTCAGGACGACCGGCTTGGGCTCGGCCTTGGACTTCGGCGGCGGCCTCACTTGCCCTCGCGCTCGGCCCGGATCGCCGCCCAGCGCTCCAGCCGCTCCTTGATCCGCGCCTCCGACCCCTGGGCCTTGGGCTGGTAGAAGCTCTGACGCGGCATGCCCTCGGGGAAGTAGTTCTGGCCGGAGAAGCCTTCTTCCGCATAGTGGTCGTAGGCGTAGCCCTTGCCGTAGCCGAGGTCCTTCATCAGTTTGGTCGGCGCGTTGCGGATGTGGGCCGGGGGCATGAGGGAACCGGTTTCCTCGGCCGAGCGCATGGCCGCCTTGTAGGCCACATAGACCGCGTTGGACTTCGGCGCGGCCGCCAGGTGCACCACCAGCTGCGCCAGGGCGAGGTCCCCCTCCGGCGAGCCCAGGAAGTCGTAGGTGTCCTTGGCGGCGTTCGCCAGCACCAGGGACATGGGGTCGGCCTCGCCGATGTCCTCCATCGCCGCCCGGATCAGCCGTCGCGCGATGAACAGCGGATCCTCGCCACCGGTTAGCATGCGGGCCAGCCAATACAGCGCCGCGTCCGGATCGGACCCCCGGATCGACTTATGCAGCGCGGAGATGAGGTTGTAGTGCTCCTCCCGGTCCTTGTCGTAGGCCGGACTCCGTTTCTGAAGAATCTCCCCCAAGGCCTTGATCGACAACGGCTTGGCCGTACCGATGTTGAACAGGGTCTCGGCCAGGGTAAGCAGGTAGCGTCCATCCCCGTCGGCCATTGCGGTCAGGGCGTCGCGCGCCTCCGGCTCCAGCGGCAGGACCTTGCCCTCGTGCGCCTCGGCCTTCTCCAACAATGTGCCCAGCGCCTCGTCGTCCAGCCGCCGCAGGACATAGACCTGCGACCGCGACAGCAGCGCCCCGTTCAACTCAAACGACGGGTTCTCCGTGGTCGCCCCCACCAGGGTGACGATCCCCTCCTCCACGAAAGGTAGAAAACCGTCCTGCTGGGCGCGGTTGAATCGGTGGATCTCGTCGACGAACAGCAGGGTCGATTGCCCGGCCGAGCGCCGCATCTTGGCCTGTTCGAAGGCCTTCTTCAGGTCGGCGACGCCCGAGAACACCGCCGACAACTGCTGGAACTCGTAGCCCGCCTCCTTGGCCAGCAGCCGGGCGATGGTGGTCTTGCCGGTGCCGGGCGGGCCCCAGAGGATCATCGACGACAGTCGCTTGGCCTCCGCCATCCGCCGGATCGGCCCCTCAGGCCCCAGCAGGTGATCCTGTCCCACCACCTCGTCCAGCTTCTGCGGCCGAAGACGGTCCGCCAGAGGCGAGGGTGCGTGCGGCGTCAGACCCGCGGCTTCGAAGAGGTCGGCCATGTGGAGGGATATAGCCCTCCCTCCCCGCCATGGGGAGGGAGAAGCCGGTCCTATGTCCGGAAGTTCGCCGTGATCTCCTGGCCACCGCGCACGATGGTCACCTGCCACTGGCCGCCATTGCTGCTGACGATGCCGACGAGGTCGCGCACCGAGTTGATGTCGCGGCCATTGACCCGCCGGACGATGTCGCCCGGACGCAGGCCCGCGTTCATCGCAAACCCCCGGCCCATCTTGGTCACCAGCACGCCCTTGCCCGAGAAGGGATCCAGGCCCAGTTCGTCGGCCACCGCCGGCGACAGGTTCACCACCGTGGCCCCGTCGAAGGGGTTGCGGCCGGCGATCACGCGCTCGTCGCGGGCCGGCGTCGCGGGAGGCGCCTCGGCCTTCAGGTTGAGGGTGAGGTTGGCGCCGTCGCGCAGCACCCCCAGCTTCAGGATCTCGCCGGGACGGCTGGACCCCAGGGCGTAGCTGACCCCGGCCGGATCGGCCATCGGCTTGCCGTCCACCGTCAGGATCACGTCTTCCGGCCTCAGGCCGGCGCGGGCCGCGGGGCCGCCGGGCCAGATGTCGGCCACCAGGGCGCCCGACGGAATGGCCATGCCAAGGCTGCGGGCGATCTCGCCGCTCACCGGCTGGGTCCGCGCGCCGAGCCAGGGACGCACCACCACCTGGCCGCCGCCCGCGGCGGTCTCGACGATGCGCTTGACCATCGCGCCGGGGATGGCGAAGCCCACCCCCGAAGACGTGCCCGATCGCGACAGGATGAAGCTGTTCACCCCGATCAGGTCGCCGTCCATGTCCACCAGCGCGCCGCCCGAATTACCCGGATTGATCGCCGCGTCGGTCTGGATATAGGCGTTGGCCGCGTCGCCGTTGGGGTCGGCGGTGCGGTTCAGGGCCGAGATGATGCCGTTGGTCACCGTCTGGCCGACGCCGAAGGGGTCGCCGATGGCCAGCACCAGGTCGCCAACCTGGGCCTCGCCGGTGTCGTCGATGGGCAGGACCGGCAGGCGCTCGGACCCCACATCGATCTTCAGCACCGCCAGGTCGGTGCGCGGGTCGGCCAGCAGCAGCTTGGCGGGGAACTCGCGACGGTCGGCCAGGGCCACGGTGATCTCCTGCCCGCCCTGCACCACGTGATTGTTGGTGATGATCACCCCGTCGCTGCGCACGATGACGCCCGAGCCCAGGGAGCCCTCGATCCGCTCGCGTGGCGCCCCCATGCCGAACATCTGCCAGAAGGGGTCGGACTGTTGCCGCACCAGCCGCTTGGACGAGATGTTCACCACCGCCGGCGCGGCGCGCTTCACGACCGGGGCGAAGGACATCTTCATGGTCATGGAGTCGCCGGGCGCCGCGCGGGTCGGCTGGACCAGCTGCGGGATCTGGGCCTTGGACTTGGCCGAGGGGTCGGAACAGGCGGCCAGCAGGGCCACGAAGGGGATCAGGACGCGATAGGCTCGCATGGGCTCTCCGAGCGGGGAAACGTCGCCGGACTTTGACGAGGTTTCAGGCGCATTGATGGCGGAGCGCGATAGCCGAAAGTGGCCGCCGGCTTCGGCGAGCATCGCGCTCCAAACAAAAGATAGGAGATGACCGGCCGCCGGTCATCTCCGGCCATCTAGGCTGACTTCTGCTCCAGCGAAACAGGCCTCGCGAAAGCCAGGACAAGTATCCAGGCCACCAGGCTCAAGACGCCGCCGACCAGGATGGTCAGGCCAGACCAGGCTGGCCCCCAGGTCAGGGTGGCGGCGAACACCTGGGTCACCGCGATGGGGGCGGTGATGCTGGTCAGGCTGACGATGGAGCCCATGGCGCCCTGCAGCCGCCCCTGCTCCTCGTCGCCCACCTTGGCGCTCATCAGGGACTGCAGGGCCGGCGTGGCCATGCTGCCCAGCACGATGGGCAGGTTGGCGATCCAGAACCAGACCCCGGTGGGCGCCAGCCCCACGGCGAAGAAGCCGGTGACCTCCAGGGCCAGGCCCAGCAGCACCGTGCGCTTGTCGCCGAGCGCCTTGGCGATCCGACCCGTCAGGCCGGTCTGCACCGCGATGCTGGCCACGGCCAGGGCGCTGCAGAAGATCCCGAAGTCCAGCGGGCTCCAGCCGTACCGATGGGCCGTGTAGAGCACCAGCAGGTTGTCCTTGGCCTGGAAGGCCAGCCAGATCAGCAGCAGGGCGATCGCCGGCGCCAGCAGTCCCTTGCGCTGGACAAGCAGGTCCACCGCCCCCCAGGGGTTGGCCTTGGCCCAGACGATCGGCGCGCGCTTCTCCTTGGGCAGGGACTCCGGCAGGACGAAGATGCCGTAGATCCCGCCGACGAAGGCCACGGCGGCGGCGGCCCAGAACGGCGCGCGGATATCGTGCATGGCCAGCAGACCTCCGATGGCGGGGCCCATGATGATCCCGCTCCACAGGGCCGCGGTCATCCAGCCATAGGCCTTGGTGCGCTCCTCGGGCGGCGTGACATCGGCCACATAGGCCATGGCCGCGGCCTGGGCGCCGCAGGTCAGGCCACACAGGATCCGCGCCGCCATCAGCCAGCCGACGGTGGGCGCCAGCGCCCCCATCACCAGCTCGGCCCCGACCCCGAACACCGAGATCAGGATCACAGGGCGGCGACCGAAGCGGTCGCTGAGCATCCCCAGGAACGGCGCGGCCAGGAACTGCGGGATGGCCCAGCCCACCTCCAGGAACCCGACCCAGCGGGCGGCGGTGGCCGGATCGCCGCCCACCAGCTCTTGGGCCAGCCGGGGCAGGACGGGGAAGGAAATGGATTGGGCGGAATAGTCGAGGAAGATGGTGATGGCGACGAAGATCAGCGCCGCGCGGCGGGTGCGATGGGGCATGGAGGTCTCGAGGTTCCGGCGCCAGCCGGCATGACGAAGGGCCCGGCGTTGAGCCGGTTGCGAGGACTGCGGCGCCTGAGGCTGCGAAAGCCTCTGCGCGGGTCCTAGGCCCTGGTCTTCTCGAAAGCGATCATGGTCCCGAGCCTAACCGTCACGGGTGACTTGGCAAGCCGCCTTCCGTCTTGGCCTCCGGGGGCACGTCGCGAGCGAAGGCCAGGGCCAGGCTCCAGGCCACCAGGGTCAGGGCCGCGCCGGCCAGTATGGTCAGGCCCGACCAGCCAGGCCCCCTCCCCGCCGCGACGGCGAGGGCGAAGACCTGGGTGAAGGCGATAGGTCCGAACAGGCCCGTCAGACTGCCCACCCCCATCATCGCGCCCTGCAGCCGCCCCTGCTCGTCGGGATCGACCTTGGCGGTCATCATGGCCTGC
>JAZKFM010000365.1:0-2628 GCA_040386415.1 Pseudomonadota bacterium | reverse complement strand
TCAGGGCCCGGACCGACTGGTCGTCCAGGCGGCAGGCGGCGACGGGCAGGCCGCCCGCAATGTCGACGATCTTGCAGGTGATGTTCTGGGCGAAGGCCACGGCCATCAGCGAGCCGCGGTTGGCCGGATGGGCGGCGGTCTTCTGCAGGGGCTCCGGCGCGAGCGCGACCTCGACCCACTGGTCAGGGGTGGCGCCGAGCGCTACGCACAGCCGCTCGGAATCCAGGACCTGCAGCACCGGGCCGCGGATTTCCGCCCCGACGACGGGGGTCGAACCCTGGCACGGCGTCTCGGCATGCGCCGCGCCGGCCATGCCGATCAGGGCCATGGCTGCGATCGTCCCGCAGAGTTTTTGGAGTCCAGACGCCACGACGGCCCGCCCGATGAAGAATTCTGCTAAATCAATCCACAGGGGCGGCCTTGGTTCCGGGTGGACCTGAAGCCGCTCCCGGCCGTTACTAGGGTCAGTCCAAAGGGATCATCATGAGCAAGCCGGTCACCATCAATATTCCCCACGACCTGGGCGCGGCCGTCGCGCGCCAGCGGATCGAGGAGGGCTTCGGAAAGATCACCCAGCAGTTCGGCGAGGCCGCCTCCAAGGCCCTCACCAAGACCTGGACCGGCGACCGCATGGACTTCTCGGTGGCCGCCATGGGCCAGCACATCACCGGCCACCTGGACGTTCAGGAGGCCGCCGTGCTGATGACCATAAACCTGCCCAACGTGCTCGCTCTGCTGGCCGGCAAGATCAAGGGCCGGGTCCAGAAGGAAGGCCAGCTGCTGCTCAAATAGGCTGAGCCAGGGCCGCCAGGGTCCGGCGCCGGTAGAGCCACTCCACGCAGGCCAGGATCACCACGGCCAGGACCAGCTCAAAACCCAGCTCGCTGAGCTTGATGGTGGCCGGCGCCGAGGTGGGCAAAAGCACCTCTCCGAACAGGGCCACCCCCAGGTTCTGGGTGGCGTGGGCCCCGATCCCGAACTCCAGGCCGCCCAGGCGCAGGGTCGCCCAGGCGAAGACCATGCCCAGCAGGGCCCGCGCGGCCAGGGCGCCGGGATCGAACTCCAGGTGGAAGAGGGCGAAGATCACGCCGTTGATGATCAGCACCAGCCAGACCCGGCGGGTGAAGGCGCCCACCTGCTGCAGCAAGTAGCCCCGGAACACCACCTCCTCGGCCCATGAGGCGATCAGGAACCCCAGGCTGACGGCGGCCATGTAGATCAGGCGCTGGTTCAGGGGCTCGCCCGCGTCGAGGATCGGCGCCTCGCCGCTCTGCGGCAGGAGCACCGAGATCAGGCTGAGCGCCAGGATGGCCACGACGCCCGCCGCCGCGCCCCAGGCCAGGACCCCCCAGCGGAAGCGGGGCGCCACGGTGATCCAGCTGCGGAGGGGCCGGCGGAAGATCAGCCGCGCCGCCAGCAGCAGGCCCGCCGCCGCCGCGGCCAGGCCGATCCCCACCTCGAGGATATAGACGCTGGAGGTCAGCAGGCGCGGCAGGTCGGCGAGCTCGCCGCCGACGACGTTGAGGGGCACGCCCAGGACCTGGCCCGCGCCGAACACCGCCAGGATCACCGCGAAGCTTGCGGCGATGGCGGCCACGGGCCCGGCCACCGCCATCAGGGCCACCCACCGCCCGTCACGGTCGCGGGGCGTCGTCTGCGCGAGGAAGGGCGGCGTCGCGCGGCCGGCGAGCACGTCGAGGGCGGGGATCATCAAGGGCCAGGTTAGCGTGGCCCGCGCACCTCGACTATGGTGGCGCCATGCGCGCCGCTGCTTTCGCCGTCACCGTCACTCTTTTGTTCGCCACCGGCGCCCACGCCGCCGATCGCGGCGTCATGCAGGACAAGGACACCTTCCGCGACGCGGCCATGGCCCCGCTGGAGGACCTGAACCTCAAGCAGAAAGGCATCCCCGACGTCCTGCTGCGGGCCCGCGCCGATCCCTATTACATGGAGGGCCTCTCCCGCTGCGAGCCCATCGCCGGCGAGATCGGCCGGCTGGACGCGGCCCTGGGCCCCGATCTCGACGAGGCGCCGGCGCCCGACACCCGGACCCGCGCCGAGAAGGTGGGCGGGGCGATCAAGGATGCGGGCATTTCCGAACTGCGCGGCGAGACCAGTGACCTGCTGCCGTTCCGGGGCTGGGTTCGCAAGCTCACCGGCGCGGCCCGCCACGACAAGAAGGTCCAGGCCGCCATCCGCGCCGGCGAGGTGCGCCGGGGCTATCTGAAGGGCGTGGGCATGCGCATGAACTGCGCCCCGCCCGCGGCGCCCAGCTGGTTCGTCCCGACCCCGCCGAAGACCGTGGTGGAAAAGGTGGTGGGCCAGTCCTTCGACGGCCTCTGGGCCCGGATCACCGCCTGGTTCTGGAGCTGGTGGCCGTTTTGAATTCCTCCCCCTCCGGGGGTCGAAGGCGGACCACAAACGCATTGCGTTTTGCCGCCGGAGCGGACCGCGAAGCGGTTGAGGGGGCTAGGACTGAGCCGATCCAACGGCCCAAACCCCCTCCGTCTCGCAGGCCTCGCCTGCGATCCACCTCCCCCGGACTGCGCTTCGCGCTGGGGGAGGAATTTCAGGACCTAGGTGTCGAAGCTATGAAGGTTGTTCACCCGGGATCGGGTTGAGAGAGTG
>JAZKFM010000364.1:1795-5634 GCA_040386415.1 Pseudomonadota bacterium | reverse complement strand
ACTCTCTCAACCCGATCCCGGGTGAACAACCTTCATAGCTTCGACACCTAGGCCGTGGGGTCGGGAACCTCCCCCAGCGCTGGTCGTTAGGTGCAGGTTGAGGGGGGCGACAGATGGGTGAGACAGTCGAGACGGGGGCGTCCATCGGCGAGGGCGACCGCTACCGCCTGCTGATCGACGCCATCACCGACTACGCCATCTACATGCTGGACCCCGACGGGCGGGTCACCAGCTGGAACCCGGGCGCCCAGCGCTTCAAGGGCTACGGCGCCGGCGAGATCATCGGCCAGCACTTCTCCCGCTTCTATTCGGAGCAGGACCGCGCCGAGGGCGCGCCCGCCAACGCCCTGCGCATCGCCAGCGAGGAAGGCCGGTTCGAGAAGGAGGGCTGGCGCATCCGCAAGGACGGCAGCCGCTTCTGGGCCCATGTGATCATCGACCCGATCCGCACCCCGCAGGGGGACCTCATCGGCTACGCCAAGATCACCCGCGACCTCACCGAACGGAAGATCGCCGAGACCGCCCTGCGCGCCAGCCAGGAGCAGTTCCGGATCCTGGTCCAGGGGGTCACCGACTACGCCATCTACATGCTGGACCCGTCGGGCAGGGTCTCCAACTGGAACGCCGGCGCCGAGCGCATCAAGGGCTATGCGCCGACCGAGGTGATCGGCAGCCACTTCTCCCGGTTCTACACGCAGGAGGATCGCGAGGCCGGCGCTCCGGGCCGCGCCCTGGCCGTCGCGGCCGCCGAGGGCCGCTACGAGCAGGAGGGCTGGCGGGTCCGCAAGGACGGCAGCCGGTTCTTCGCCCACGTGATCATCGACCCCATCCGCGACGACTGCGGCGAGCTCATCGGCTTCGCCAAGATCACCCGCGACGTCACCGAGCGCCGCGCCGCCCAGAAGGCCCTGGACGACGCCCGCGAAGCCCTGCTGCAGTCCCAGAAGCTGGAGGCCATCGGCCAGCTCACCGGCGGCGTGGCCCACGACTTCAACAACCTGCTGATGGCCGTCCTGGGCAGCCTGGAGCTGGTGCGCAAGCGCCTGCCCCACGATCCGCGCATCACCCCCCTCATCGACAACGCCATGCAGGGCGCCCAGCGCGGCGCGGCCCTGACCCAGCGCATGCTGGCCTTCGCCCGCAAGCAGGACCTCAAGCTCGACCCAGTCGACCTGCCCACCCTGGTGCGCGGCATGACCGGCCTGCTGCAGCGGTCCCTCGGGCCGGCCATGCGCATCGAGACCCACTTCCCGCGCGGCCTGGCCCTGGTGCTCACCGATCCCAACCAGCTCGAGAACGCCCTGCTCAACCTGGCGGTCAACGCCCGCGACGCCATGCCCGACGGCGGCGCGATCCGGATCGAGGCGCGGCCCGAGACCCTGGGCGAGGCCACCGAGATCGGCCTGCCGCCCGGCGACTATGTCCGGCTGACCATCTCCGACACCGGCCATGGCATGGACCTCGCCACCCTGGCGCGCGCCACCGAACCCTTCTTCACCACCAAGGGGATCGGCAAGGGCACGGGCCTTGGCCTGTCCATGGTCCACGGCCTGGCCGAGCAGTCGGGCGGCCGGATGACCGTGCGCAGCCGGGTGGGCGAGGGCACGACGGTGGAGCTCTGGCTGCCCCAGGTCACGGCCGGTGACGAGCGCCAGGTCTTCGTCGGCGCCGACGCCGCCGAGACCATCCAGCCCCTGCGGTCCCTCACCGTGCTGGCCGTCGACGACGACAGCCTGGTGCTGCTCAACACGGTGGCCATGCTGGAGGACCTCGGCCACACGGTCTTCCCGGCTATCTCGGCCCGTGACGGCCTGGCGGTGCTGAAGCGCGAGAAGATCGACCTGGTGATCACCGACTTCGCCATGCCCCAGGTCACCGGCCTGCAACTCGCCGACGAGATCCGGGCCAGCCACATGAACGTTCCGGTGATCCTCGCCACCGGCTATGCCGAACTGCCCGCGGGCGCCGACCCGACCCTGCCCAGGCTCGCCAAGCCCTTCCTGCAAGACGATCTCGCCCGCGCCCTGCAGCAGGTTCTGGGGCGGGACTAGGCTTCGGCCAGTTCGATCCAGGTGGGCGCGTGGTCGCTGGCCTTCTCCTCAGCGCGGACGAAGCTGTCCACCTCGGCGGCCAGTAGCCGCGCATCGGCGGCCGGGCTCAGCAGCAGGTGGTCGATCCGCAGGCCCGCGTCCCGGCCCCAGGCGTTGCGGAAATAGTCCCAGAAGGTGAAGATCCGCTCCTCCGGATGCAGCTTGCGCAGGGCGTCGGTCCAGCCCGCCGCCAGCAAGTCGGCATAGACCGCCTTCACCTCGGCGCGGAACAGGGCGTCGTCCACCCAGCGCTCGGGCTTGTAGACGTCGGCGTCGGTGGGAATGATGTTGAAGTCGCCGGCGATCACCACCGGCTGGCCGCTGGCCATCAGGGTCTGGGCATGGGCCGCCAGCTGCGCCAGCCAGGCCAGCTTGTAGTCGAACTTGGGCCCCGGATAGGGATTGCCGTTGGGGGCGTACAGGCCGGCCACCAGCACCCCGTTCACGGCGGCCTCGATATAGCGGCTCTGGCTCGGATCGGGATCGCCGGGCAGGCCGCGCCGCGTCTCGATCGGCTCGCAGCCGCGCGCCAGGATCGCCACCCCGTTCCAGCTCTTCTGCCCCTGCCAGATGGCGCCGTAGCCCGCCGCCTCCAGGGCGCCTTGCGGGAACTTCTCCTGCGGCGCCTTCAGCTCCTGCAGGCACACGACATCGGGCTGTGTCTTCTCCAGCCAGGCCAGCAGGTTGGGCAGCCGGCCGTTGACGCCGTTGACGTTGTAGGTGGCGATCCGCACGCGGCCTCTCCCTTTTCAGGAAGAAGCCGGCCGCGCGGCCGGGGTTCCGCCTACCGCCCGGTGAACACCGGCTTGCGCTTCTCCAGGAAGGCGGCGCGGGCCTCCTTGCCGTCCTGGCTGCCGAAGGCGCGGCCGATGTTGGAGACCTCGTAGCGAAGCTGCTGCTCCATGTCGTGGCTCTCCGAGGACTTCACCATGCCGCGCTTCAGCAGCCGCAGGGTGATGGGCGACCACTCGCACACCGAGGCGCAGTACTCCGCCAGCCGCGCGTCGAACTTGTCCTGGTCGACGACCTCGCCGGCCATGCCCCAGTCCAGGGCCTCGGCGCCGGTCACCGTGCGGTTCTCCATCATGAAGCGCATGGCCTTCTCGTAGCCCATGACCTGGGGGAGGGTGATGGTCAGGCCGGCGTCCGGCGAGCCGCCGATCCGGGTGTAGCCGGCCATCAGCCGCGCGTTGGAGCTGATCAGCCGCACGTCGGTGGCCATGGCCAGGCCCAGGCCCGCGCCGACCGCCACGCCGTTGATCCCGCCCACCACCGGCTTGTCGCAGCGCTTGCGGATCGACAGCAGGAACTGGCCGACCCAGCTGATGTCGTCCAGCTGGGCCGTCATGGCCGGATGCGGCGAGTAGGGCGGGGCGCCCGACAGGTCCAGCCCCGCGCAGAAGGCGTCGCCGGTCCCGGTGATGGCCACGACCCAGACATTGTCGTCCTTGGCCGCCTCGTCGACGGCGGCCACCACGCCCCAGGCCAGCTCCTGGCTCAGCGCGTTCTTCTTCTCCGGGCGGTTCAGCGCGATGGTCCGCACATGCCCCGCGTCGCTCACCTTCACCAGCGCGCCCATGATCGTCTCCCCAATCTCTCTTGTTGCCGGCAGGCTAGCACCGACCTCCGACACGCCAAACCCCGCGCATCCCGGCGCGAAGCGCCACCAGGATTTCTTGCGCCGCCTTCGCCTGGCCCACCGTTCGTGGGGTTCGTGGGGTTCGTGGAAAATCTGATCAGCCTCGCGGC
>JAZKFM010000364.1:0-1785 GCA_040386415.1 Pseudomonadota bacterium | reverse complement strand
TCAACGTAGTTGACCCCTTGAGCCCGCAAACAAGAGTCAAAGTCCCCCTCAGGCGCTTCGCGCCAGCTCCCCCAGAGGGGGAGCATCTTGCGCCCGACCTCTGACCATCGGTGGGTCGCGCCGCCAAGGATCACATTCAGCTCAGCGGGGAGGCGGCCACGAAAGACGCACGCGTGACTCTCCGCCGAACCGCAGGCAACCTCGCCCCATGAAGCTGATCCTCGCCCTGGCCGCCCTGCTGCTCGCCGCCCCCGCCGCCCAGGCCGCGCCGCGCCTGGCCCTCTACACCCTCGACTGTGGTCTCATCCGCCAGGCCGACGCCGACTTCTTCGCCGACGACGGCGCCTATAAGGGCCAGGCCAAGGAGCTGATCGTCCCCTGCTACCTGATCCGCCATCCCAAGGGCGACCTACTGTGGGACACCGGCCTGCCCCAGGCCATCGCCGACCTGCCCGGCGGCAAGGGGCCCGAGGGGGTCGAGGTCAAGCGCAAGCTCACCGACCAGCTCAAGCAGCTCGGCCTCGCGCCCGCCGACATCGAATATCTCTCCGTCTCCCACAGCCATTTCGACCACATCGGCAATGGCGGCCTGTTCGCCAAGTCCACCTGGATCGTCCACGCCCGCGAGCGCGCCCACGCCTTCCGCCCCGCGGCCCGGGCCGACAAGACCGGCTTCGCCGCCTATTCGGCCCTGGAGACCGCCAAGACCATCACCTTCGACGGCGAGGCGGCCTACGACGTCTTCGACGACGGTAGCGTCCAGATCGTGCCGACCCCGGGCCACACGCCCGGCCACACGGTCCTGCTGGTGCAGCTTGAAAAGGCCGGCCCGGTCCTGCTCACCGGCGACATGTGGCACATCGCCGAGAGCCGCCCGGCCCGCCGGGTGCCGCGCTTCAACACCAACCGCGCCGATACGCTCGCCAGCATGGCCAAGGTCGAGGCCCTGGCCAAGTCCACCGGCGCCCGGGTGGTGCTGGAACACGCCCAGGCCGACTTCGACGCCCTGCCGAAATTCCCCGAGCCCCTGGATTGAGCCGCGCCACCCTGAGGCCTGAGGACCCCCGCGCTCCCGACGTCGCCGCCCTGCTGGCCGAGCTCGTCGCCTATATCGAGGACCTCTATCCCGAGGACCAAGACGACCCGCCGGCCCCCTGGACCCACGACAGCCTGGCGGCCTTCGGCGCCTTCCTGGTCGCCCGCATCGATGGCCATCCCGCGGCCTGCGGCGGCCTCGCCCCCATGGCCGACCCGGCGACCCTCGAGATCGTCCGCATGTACGTCCGCCCCGAGCACCGCGGCGCAGGCCTCGCCGACATGATCCTGGCCGGCCTGGAGACGGAGGCCCGCGCCAGGGGAGCCCAGACCCTGCTGCTCCGCTGCGGCCCCAGACAGCCCGCCGCGCTCCGCGTCTACGTCCGCAACGGCTACACCCAGCGCCCGGCCTTCGCCCACCACCGCGAGCACGAGACGAACGTGTTTCTGGAGAAGGGGGTTTAGGCGATCCGCCCACCCCACCCCCATCGCCCCCGCCGCCCCGCCGCCCCGCCGACCCACCACCGTCATCCTCGGGCTTGTCCCGAGGACCCATGATCTCCGCTTCTCCGTAGATCACGCGGCGTCCGCCCCGCCTTCTTGCTGAAGTTCGGAGATCATGGGTGGCCGGGACAAGCCCGGCCATGACGATCAAGAGGACAGGTCGTGGCTGTTTTCCTCCCCTGCGCAGCGGGGAGGGGGACCGGCGCAGCCGGTGGAGGGGGCGAGACCGGGCGCCGTGGATGGGGC
>JAZKFM010000363.1:421-6901 GCA_040386415.1 Pseudomonadota bacterium | reverse complement strand
GGGCCAGAACGCCCTGAACGAAGCCTTCCAGCGCTTCAAGGACTTGGCCGACAAGAAGAAGCACGTCTTCGACGATGACATCATCGCCCTGGTGGACGACGCCCTGGCCAGCGGCGCTGACCGCATCCAGGTCAAGCACCTGCGCGTCGTGGCCGGCACCGAGGGCCCGCAGCAGGCCGAGCTGACCGTGACGGTCGATGGTGTGGAGAAGTCGGGCGCCGCCACGGGCGACGGCCCGGTGGACGCGGTGTTCAACGCCATCCACCAGGTGGTGCCGCACACGGCCATCCTGCGCCTGTTCCAGGTGCACGCGGTGACCGAAGGCACCGACGCTCAGGCCCAGGTCTCGGTGCGTCTGGAGGAGGACGGCCGGATCGCCACCGGCCAGGCCGCCGACACCGACACCCTGACCGCCTCGGCCAAGGCCTATGTCAACGCGCTGAACAACCTCCTGGTGCGCAAGGAAAAGAGCGCGCCGGACGCCATCGCCAGCGGGTTCTAGGCCTGCTTCCCCCATTCATGGGGGAAGTGGCCCGACGGCGATAGCTGGAGGGTCGATGGGGGTGCGAGACACTCACCCCCATCGTCATTCACTACGCTTCGCGTATCTCATGACACTTCCCCCACAAGGTGGGGGAAGCGGAAATTTCGCATGCTCTGGATCGTTCTGACGGCGGCGGCCGCGCCGCTGCAGGTGGCGCGCAATGCGCTGCAACGCGGGTTGGTGGGGGACGCCGGGCCCTGGGGCGCGACTCTCGTGCGCTTCCTGTTTGGCCTGCCGTTCTCGCTGCTGATCTTCGCCGTGGCGGCGTTCCTGACGCCAGGCGCGGATCCGCACCTGTCGGCGCGGTTCGCCATCGCCGTGACCGCCGGCGCCATCGCCCAGGTTTGCGCCACCGCGGCCCTGCTGATGGCCATGCGCCACTCCGGGTTCGCGGTGGCGACCTTCATGCAGCAGGCCTCCCTGCCCATCGCGGCCATCATGGGCTGGCTGCTGTTCGGCGACCACATGAGCGCGGTCCAGTGGGCCGGGCTGGCGGCCACCACCGTCGGCCTGCTGGTGCTGTCCTGGCCCAGGGGTGATGAGGCCAAGGCGGGCGCGCTCAACGGTTCGCTGTTCGGCCTGGCGTCGGGCGTCGCCTTCGCCGTGGCCCTGAACGGATACCGCCAGGCCGGCATGGCCCTGGACCCCGATCATCCGATCTATTCCGCCACGGCGGCCCTCTGCGTCGCCCAGACCCTGCAGTCCATCGTGCTCAGCGCCATCCTGGCCGCGACCCGGCCCCAGGCGCTGCGGTCGGTGCTGGGGTCGTGGAAGCAGTCCCTGGGGGCGGGGTTCTTCGGCACTGCGGCCTCGGCCTGCTGGTTCTCGGCCCTGGCGCTTGCGCCCGCCGGCCAGGTGCGCGCCATCGGCGTGATCGAGGGGCCGATCGCAGCGGCGGCGGGGCGCCGGTTGTTCAAGGAGAAGCTAACGCTGGTTCAGATCGCCGGGGGCACGGCGACGGCCATCGGTGTGGTGATGACAGCCCTGGGGTAAGCCGCGCTATGCTGGGCCATCCGCCGACAGAGCGGGGAGGGAACACGCCATGATCTTCGACGCCGACGCCCACACAGAGGCCCTGCACCGCGACGGCTACACGGTGATCGAGGACTTCTGTGACGCAGACACCCTGGCGGCCATCCGCCGGGGCTTGGCGCCGCACATGGAACAGCACCGGGGCCGCAATGACTTCGAGGGGTTCGCGACCGAGCGGGTCTACACCCTGGTGGCGCGGGGCAAGGTGTTCGAGCGGGTGACCGAGGACGCGCGGGTGCTGGCCCTGCTCGACCGCTTCCTGCAGCCGGGCTACCTGCTCTCGGCCAGCCAGGCGATCTGCATCTATCCGGGCGAGACCGCCCAGGCGGTGCATACCGATGACGGCTTCTACCGCCTGAAGCGGCCGCGTCCGCCGGCCTCCATGAGCCTGATCGCGGCCGTGGACGCCTTCACCGAGGAGAACGGCTGCACCGAGGTGATCCCCGGCAGCCACCTGTGGAGCGACGAGGAGGTGGCGGGGCTGAACCCCGCCGACCTGCCGGGCCTGCTGAAGCCGATGGTCATGCCGGCCGGCGCGGCCATCGTCTTCCAGGCCACCTTGCTGCACCGGGGCGGGGCCAACCGCAGCAAGGCCCCGCGCCAGGCCTTCACCAACCAGTACTGCGAGCCCTGGGGCCGGACCCAGGAGAACTTCTTCCTCGGCGTGCCGCAGGCGCTTGTGAAGGCCATGTCGCCGCGCCTCCAACGCCTGCTGGGCTACGACATCTGGCCGCCCTTCATGGGCCACGTGACGGCGTCGCATCCGTTGAAGACCCTGGAGGACGGCTATGTCGCTCCGGTGCTGGTGGATCGGGTCGTCGAGAGCTAACCTTGCGTCAGGCGCCGCCGGAGAGCGGCCCGCTACCGGGAGCGAAACATGAGCCAGGCCGCCGAGTCCGTTGAAATCTCCGGGCAATTCCGCCGCCCGCGAAACCTCGCCCAGGAGATCAAGGGCTCGATCCACGACGACGCCACGGCCTCCAAGCTGGGGTTCCGGGGCGGGACAGTGGCCGGGTCGGTCCACATGGATCAGTTCGTGCCGGCGCTGCTGGAACTCTACGGGCCCGACTGGTTCCGGCGCGGGACCCTGTCCCTGACCTTCAAGCACGCCACCGTCGACAACGAGGCGGTGCGGGTTTTCGCTCAAGCGGGGGAGGCGCGCGCCCGGCTCTGGATGGAGAACGAGGCCGGCGACATCGTGGGCGAGGGGACCGGCTCTTGCGGCGGTCCCGACCCGCAGAGCGAGGTCCGCCAGCGGCTTGAGGGCCAGGGGATCGTCGGCGCCGAGACCCTGCGCATCCTGGGCAAGCTGAAGCTGGCGCCCATGGGGGAGGACGTCATCGTCTCGGCGTCGGCCACCAGCCGCCTCGACACCATCACCGAGCCCCTGCCGGCCTATGAGGGCAAGGACGACCGGTTCGTCGGCAGCGTCCTGCCGCCCTCGGCCTGCGTGCAGCTGTTCTGCAGTTTCCAGCGCCAGCGCCTCGACCTGGACGGTCCAGCAGTGGGGCTCTACGGCGCCATCGAGATCGAATACATCGACGGCCCGCTGCTGGCCGACACCGAGTACAGCTCCCACGCCGAGATCCTGGCGCTCAGCGAGAGCCCCAAGACCGAGAACCTCTGGTGGGAGGTGGTCCTGAGCGACCCTGTGAGCGGCAAGCCGGTGGCCCGCATGCTCCAGTACCTGCGCTTCCTGAAGGGCTCGTCGAAGCTATACGCATGAGATAGGCCTGGGCGATGCTTCGTCGCCTGATCGCGCTCCTCTGCCTGGCCTGGCTGGCCGCCGCGCCCGCACTCGCCGCCGACAGGCCGGTGACGGTGTTCGCCGCCGCCTCGCTGAAGAACGCCCTGGACGAGGTGGGGGTCGCCTACGCCGCCAGGACCGGAGGGGAGGCGCGGTTCTCCTATGCCGGCTCCCCGGCCATCGCCCGCCAGATCGAGCAGGGGGCGCCCGCCGACATCTACATTTCCGCCGACAGCGAGTGGATGGACTACCTGGCCGGCAAGGCCCTGATTGTCCCGTCCAGCCGGCGAAACCTGCTGACCAACCGCCTGGCCCTGATCGCGCCGGCGGACGTCAAGGTGAGCCTGAAGGTCGGCCGGGGCATGCCGCTGGCCAAAGCCCTGGGCGGCGGCCGGCTCGCCGTCGCCGGACCCGATGTCCCCGCCGGCCGCTATGCCAAGGCCTCCCTGACGAACCTGGGCGTCTGGAACAGCGTCTCGGGCAGGCTCGCCCAGGCCGAGAACGTCCGCGCCGCTCTGCAATTCGTGGCGCGCGGCGAGAGCCCCTATGGCGTCGTCTACGACACGGACGCCAAGGCTGAGCCCCGGGTGAAGATTGTCGGGTTGTTCCCCGAGGCCAGCCATCCGCGCATCGTCTATCCGGCGGCCCTGGTGGCCGGCGGACGTAACCCGCGGGCGGGCGCGTTCCTGAGCTTCCTCAGCGGGCCCGAGGCTCGGGCGGTGTTCCGCAGGCATGGGTTCACGGTGTTGGCGGGGAAGAGACCCTAATACCTCCCCCTTCGGGGGTCGAAGGCGGGTCACAAAACGCATCGCGTTTTGCCGCCGGAGCGGACCGCGAAGCGGTGGAGGGGGTTAGGGCTGTGCAAGCGGCAAGGCCCAAGCCCCCTACGTCTCGCGGCCCGGGGCCGCGATCCACCTCCCCCGGAGGGGAGGAATTTAGAGTCTCTCACTGCGCCTCGAAGAACGCATCCGGCCCCTCGACCTCGATCAGCTTGCCCTTGCGGATCTCCACGAACCGCGTGGCCGCCGCCCGGGTGAAGTAGCGGTCGTGGGAGACGAACAGGCAGGCGACGTCGGAGGCCTCAAGCTGGGCCTCGAGCGCCTCCTGCCCCTCGATGTCCAGGTGGTTGGTGGGTTCGTCCAGCAGGTAGAGGTTGGGCTTCGCCAGTTGCATCTTCAGGAAGGTCAGGCGCGCCCGCTCGCCGTGGCTAAGGTCGGCGATCGGCCCCTTGATGCGGTGATAGGGGAAGCCCGCCTTGGCCAGCAGAGCGTTGGCGTCCTTGGTGGTCGCCCCGTCGGCGGCGGTCAGATAGTCCAGCAGGCTGGTCTTCAGGGGCAGCTCGGCCATCTTCTGATCGAAATAGACCAGGCGGGCCTGGGGATTGAACCGCACCGGCGCCTGCCCGTCATAGTGTTCCTGGTCCGGGTCGTAGGCGCGGGCCAGCGCATTGAGTAGCATCGACTTGCCGGCCCCGTTGACGCCGAGGATGGCGATGCGGTCGCCGGCCGCCACGTTCAGCCGGTCGATGGTGAACAGCTTGCGGCTGCCGTCGGGCACGGTGACCGTGTGGCCCTGGACCCGCAGGGCGACCTTGGCGTCGATCTCGCCGTCGTGCAGCTCCAGCCGCCGCTCGCGGGCGACGTAGCTCTCGGTGCGTTCGGTCTCGATGCGGTCGATGCGTTTCTCGGTGGCCTTGGCGCGCTTGTGGAAGGCGTCGTTCTTCACCCCCCAGACCCGGTAGCGGGCGGCGACCTTTTCCAGCCGCTCGATCTCCTTGCCCTCCAGCTGGCGGCGGACGGCGTCGGCGGCGTCGCGGTGCAAGAGCTGCTCGCGAGCGCGGCTGAAGGGCACGCTGAAGGAATGGGCGCCGTCGGAGCGCAAGAAGATGGTCCGCGTGGTGGTCCGCTCCAGGAACTCCCGGTCGTGGCTGACGATCAGCATGGGCAGACGGTCATCGTCGGCCAGCCAGCTCTCCAGGGTGTTGATGTTGGAGAGGTCCAGGTGGTTGGTGGGCTCGTCGAGGATCAGCAGGTCGGGCTCGGCCAGCTTGGCCGCCGCGGCGATCAGCATCAGCCGCTGCCAGCCGCCGCTGAGGGAGCCGAAGGTCTGCTGCGCGGTCTCGTAGCTGACCCCGATCTCGTCCAGCAGGACGTCCACCTTCCAGTCCTCGCTCCCGTCGGTCTGGGGCAGGGCGCTTTCCAGCACCTCGCGGACGGTCTTGTCGGAGAGGCCCGGCGGCACGTCCTGGGGCACGTAGCCGATCTTCAGGCCGCGGGACTTGATGATCTGCCCCTCGTCCAGCTCCAGCTCGCCCAGCAGGCATTTGAGCAGGGTCGACTTGCCCGCGCCGTTCTCCCCCACCAGGGCGGTGCGCGCCGCATCGAGCTGCAGGCTCACCCCCTCGAAGACCTTGCTGGCCCCGTAAAGGAACCGCGCCTTCTCGACCCCGAGAACCGCCTGACCGGACATGTGAGCGCCCTCCGGCCGCAAGCTTCAGTGGACGAGGGTTCTAGTCCCCACGCGGCCGCGAAGCTGTCACTCCGAAGCGACACAGGCCAGCCATCTTGAGCGCCGGCCAGGTCCGTCCGCGCTGGGCGCCCGATCGCTGTTCGCCCCGCCACCATCGATTGGGCAGCTTCACCAGAACGTGTGCGGGTGGCGCGGTGACGCGGTTTAGCTGCGGCTGTCATTAAGCCTTGAAATCAACCCATTGGCAGGGCACACGCATGGGGTCCTGCAAGCGGAGGCTGAAGCGCTGGGCGGCTTGATTCGTCAGGTCGCTGGGTGAAGCGTCTCAAGTCTTCGCAGACCCGCAGTCACCGTCTCCCACCCTCCAGGGCTCTGCATGATCTCGTCCCTCTTCGGCGCCATCTCCAACGATATCGCCATCGACCTCGGCACCGCCAACACCCTCATCTACATGAAGGGCAAAGGCATCGTGCTGAACGAGCCCTCGGTGGTGGCGTTGCGTAATGTCGGCGGCCGCAAGATCGTCCATGCCGTGGGCATAGAGGCCAAGCAGATGCTGGGCCGCACGCCTGGCCACATGGAGGCCATCCGCCCCATGCGCGACGGGGTCATCGCCGACTTCGAAGTCGCCGAGGAGATGATCAAGTACTTCATCCGCAAGGTTCACAACCGCAAGGGCTTCGTGAAC
>JAZKFM010000363.1:0-307 GCA_040386415.1 Pseudomonadota bacterium | reverse complement strand
CCGCGTCGGCGGCGACAAGATGGACGAGGCGATCATCAGCTACATGCGCCGCAACCATAACCTGCTGATCGGCGAGACCACCGCCGAGCGCATCAAGAAAGAGATCGGCACCGCCCGGGCTCCGGCCGACGGCGAGGGCCTGTCCATCGAGGTCAAGGGCCGCGACCTGATGCAGGGCGTGCCGCGCGAAGTGCGCATCAGCGAGAAGCAGGCGTCGGACTCCCTGGCCGAGCCGGTGGGTCAGATCGTCGAGGCGGTGAAGATGGCTCTGGAAGCCACGCCGCCGGAACTGGCCTCCGACATCGCC
>JAZKFM010000362.1:0-1548 GCA_040386415.1 Pseudomonadota bacterium | reverse complement strand
CGCTACGCCGCCAAGCGAGACGCGATCATGGCCGCGGCCACGGAGGTCTTCAAGGATCGTGGGGTCTCGGGGTTCACCCTGGCCGCGGTGGCCAAGATGATGGACCTGCACCCGGTCAGCCTGACCTACTACTTCAAGCGCAAGGAAGACCTGGCCGCAGCGGTCCTGCACGACACCATCCGCCGGTGGGACGCCATGCTGGACGAGGCTTTCCAGGAGAGCGAGCCCGCCGCCCGACTGCGCCGGTTCGTGGCCGCCTATTTCGAGGTCCGCCGCCTGATCCAGCTGGGCGAACAGCCGCCGCTGGCGCCCTTCAGCGAGATCCACCTGATCGAGGGCGATCAGCTCGAGCCCTTGATGGTGGCCTTCCGCGAGCTCTATGTCCGCATCGGCCACTTCGGCAAGACCGACGCCCTGCCCTGGATGACCCGGCCCCGCCGCGCGGCCCTGGCTCGCCTGATCGTCGACCAGCTGGGCTGGGCCGACGCCTGGCTGGCCCTGTATGAGCCCGGCGACTACGCCCGTGTCGCCGACCGGATCGCCGACACCTTGCTGAACGGTCTGGCGGCCGAAGGCCAGGCCTGGCCGGACCTCCCGCTGCTGGCGCTGGGCTCCCCCGTCGCCCAGAACGACGAGGTGACCCGGGAACGGTTTCTGATCGCCGCCACCAACCTGATCAACCGGGAGGGCTATCGCGGCGCCTCGGTGGACAAGATCTCGGCCCAGCTCAAGGTCACCAAGGGCTCGTTCTATCACCACAATACCGACAAGGATGAGCTGGCCGCCGCCTGTTTTCAGCGCACCTTCGACCTGATCGACGAGGCCCGGAACCGCGCTGGCGAACAGCCCGACGGCTGGCGCCGCATCTGGCTGGCGGTCTGCTCCCTGATTGATCATCAGGCCTCGGGCGAGGCGGGCCGCATGCTGCGCCACCACGCCATGGCGGCCGTCCCCCGCCCCATGCGCCGCAGGCTGCGCCTGCGTTTCCAACAGATCGCCCACGCCTTCGCCGGCCAGATCAGCGACGGCGTGGCCGACGGCTCGATCCGTCCTGTTGACGCCCTGCTGAGCGCCCAGATGCTGATGGTGGCCTTCAACAGCGCCAATTCCATGGACCCTGTCCGCCACCCAGGCTCCACCCTTCGGGTGATGGAGGACTATGCTCGCCCGGTGCTGATGGGCGTCTTCTCCGAATAGCCGCCGACGTCGCCGCCTTCCCGTACCGGGCGGGGAATGACGCCAGGGCTCTAGGCGGCCTTGTCCTTGATGGGCTCCGGCGGGAGGGAGTCCAACACCCGCCGGATCATCTCGGCGTCAGTGACGATGGGCGGCGGCTCGCCGAACCGCGTCTCCCAGATATGGGCCAGGCGCAGCAGCTCGGGGTCGGACTCATCGGCCATTGGGTTGCTCCTCAAGGGGGGTACCCTGACCTAACCCATCGCATCTCCGACGGTTTCCGACATCAACGCCTTTATTTATGGAATACAGAGGGTTAACCCTAACGGCGAGGCCCGGCCAAGAAAAAGGCCCTCCCGCGAGGGGAGGGCC
>JAZKFM010000361.1:0-5096 GCA_040386415.1 Pseudomonadota bacterium | reverse complement strand
TGTCGGCCTCGCCGGCCACGTCCTCGACGGTGACGACCTCATAGCCTTCCATCGCGGCCTGCAGGGCGCAGATCGGATCGACTTCGGTGACCTTCACGCGGGCGCCGCCCTGGCGCAGCGAGGCGGCCGAGCCCTTGCCCACGTCGCCGTAGCCGCAGACCACGGCGACCTTGCCCGACAGCATGACGTCGGTGCCGCGACGGATCGCGTCGACCAGCGATTCACGGCAGCCGTACAGGTTGTCGAACTTGGACTTGGTGACGCTGTCATTGACGTTGATGGCGGGGAACGGCAGCTCGCCGCGTTCCGACATCTGGTACAGGCGGTGGACGCCCGTGGTGGTCTCTTCCGACACGCCCTTGCAGGCGTCGCGGATGCCCGAATAGAAGCCCGGCTTCTCCTTCAGGTACCGCTTCATCACGGCGAACAGGGCTTCTTCTTCCTCGTTCTGAGGGTTGGCCAGGACACTGATGTCCTGCTCGGCCTTGGGGCCGAGCACGCAGAGCAGGGTGGCGTCGCCGCCGTCGTCGAGGATCAGGTTCGGGTAGCCGCCGTCATGCCACTCGAAGATGCGGTGGGCGTATTCCCAGTACTCCACCAGGTTCTCGCCCTTGATGGCGAAGACCGGGGTGCCGGCCGCGGCGATGGCGGCGGCGGCGTGGTCCTGGGTGGAGAAGATGTTGCACGAGGCCCAGCGGACTTCGGCGCCGAGGGCTTCCAGGGTCTGGATGAGCACGGCGGTCTGGATGGTCATGTGCAGGGAGCCGGCGATGCGGGCGCCCTTCAGCGGCTGGGCCTTGCCGAACTCAGCGCGCACGGCCATCAGGCCCGGCATTTCGGTTTCGGCGATCTCGATTTCCTTGCGACCGAAGTCGGCGAGGGTGATGTCTTTCACGACATAGTCGGTCATCAGGGCTTCCTGTCGGCGCAAATGCAATTGCGGGCTCTATAGCCGCGCAAGGGCAAGCCTGCAACATACATATAAAGATATCTTTATATGACGTGGTTTACCGCCAGAACGGCTCGGCGTCGATCAGGGCCTTCATCTGTTTGGCCGCCGCCTTCAGGGCCTTGGGCCGCTTGGCGTCGCGCGCCGTGATCAGGTCGCGCGCGACCTCGGAGTCATCGGTGGCCAGCCTGGCCACCAGGGTCTTGGCGACGGCGGCGTCATTGAGGTCGCCCAGGGTGTCCTGCAAGGCCTTCAGCTTCTTGATGTACCGGCGGCCGGGCTGCGCCGTGAACAGGGGGGCGAAGGCCTCGGCGGCGTAGCGCAGCTTCTTGGCGGCGATCCGGGCGGTGTGGCGGCCCGCGTCGTCCAGGGCCCGCAGGTCGTGACCCAGCTTCAGCAGCTTCTTCCAGCGGCGCTCCAGGGCCTTGGCGGCGAAGTCCCGGGCTGAGCGTCGGCCGCGCTCGCCGCCTCGCCAGGCGCCGGTCTCCACCCAGGCGGTGGTCTCCAGCACCAGGTCGCGGAAGCGTTTGGAGGCCACGGCGGCGGCGGCCTTGGCGTGGGCCTGGGCGCGCGCGGCGGCGATTTTGGGGGCCAGCGGGGTGCGGTCGCCGGCGATCTCCAGATTGTCCTGGACGAAGACATCCAGGTCGCGGGCCTCGTCGCAGGCGCCCGACAGCCACTTCAGCTCGGCCTTCAGGTCGGCCACCTTCGGATCGTCGACCACGGCCTTGAAGGTGCTCATGGCGCTGCGCAGCCGGCGCACGGCGACGCGGAGCTGGTGCAGGGCGTCCTGGCTCTCGGCCTCGCGCAGCACCAGGCCGTTGGCGGCGATCTGCACCAGGGCGTTGCGGGCGATGGTCTGGAAGGCCTCGCCCGCCGTTCCGCCCCGGCGCAGCGGCGCCTTGTCGTGCCGTCGGGGTTCGCGTTCGGTCCCGGCGCGCAGGGCCTGGCCCTGTGAGGCCTTGCCGTCGAAGGACAAATAGAGCGGCGCGGTCACGGATAGTTGCCGGGCCAGGGCGAAGAGCGCGCCCGGGTCACCCGACTTCAACTCAAGCTCCAGCTCGCAAAGGGTGCGGCGGCTGTCGCCCGTGGTGATGTCCCCCTGGTCGAGGGCCAGCTCGATCTGCGCCCCGGCATAGGTGAAGGTGCGCTGCTGGCGGGTGACGCGAACGGTGAAGACCGGTTCGAGGGCCTTGCGCTGGGCGGGCTTCAGGGCCGCCTTCACCGCGGGCATGGACAGGTTCAGGCTGTCGCCGGCGACCTTGGCCTCATGCTCCTCACGGGCGAAGCCGTCGCCCCGCTTCAGGGTCTGGATGCGTCTGCCATTGCTCTCCCGCAGGCGAAGGGAGACGTGCGCGGCTTTCAGGTGGCCGTCCGGGGTGTCGAAATAGACGGCGGTGAAGTGCTTGGTTTCCGCCACGCCCTCGGGGGCGGCGGCCAGCAGGGCCGTCACATCCTGCGGCTCGCAGAGGAACTTCAACTCGATCTCGTCGGCGCCCATGCGCTAGATGCTCCTGCCGCCCGATTCAGAATGGGCGCCCATACGAGGAGTGCACCATGAACGCCCCCTTCAACGCCGTCCTTGATGAAACGCAACCGCGGCACGATTGGTCCCTGGACGAGGTGGAGGCGCTGTTCGAACTGCCGTTCATGGACCTGGTGTTCCGCGCCGCGCAAGTCCATCGCATGTGGTTTGATCCCACCGAGGTCCAGCTCTCCCAGCTCCTCTCTGTGAAGACCGGGGGCTGCCCCGAGAACTGCGGCTATTGCAGCCAGTCCCAGCACTTCAAGACCGCGACCACCGCGAGCAAGCTGCTGGACGCCGACACCGTCATCGCCGCGGCCACCGAGGCCAAGGCCGGCGGGGCGCAGCGCTTCTGCATGGGCGCGGCCTGGCGCGACCTGAAGGACCGGGACGTTCCCAAGGTGGCGCAGATGATCGCCGGCGTGAAGGCGCTGGGCCTTGAGACCTGCGCGACGCTGGGCATGCTGACCCGCGACCAGGCCCAGTCCCTGAAGGACGCCGGCCTCGACTACTATAACCACAATCTCGATACCGGCCCTGACTACTACGACAAGGTGGTCACCACGCGGACCTACCAGGACCGCCTCGACACCCTTGAGGCCGTGCGCTCGGTGGGGATGAGCACCTGCTGCGGCGGCATTGTCGGCATGGGCGAGACCCGCCGCGACCGCGCCGGCCTGCTGCACACGCTCGCCACCCTGCCGGCCCATCCCGACAGCCTGCCCATCAACGACCTCATGCCCATCCCGGGCACGCCCCTGGGCGACTCCACGCCGGTGGACGGCATCGAGTTCGTCCGCATGATCGCGGTGGCCCGCATTCTCTGCCCCAAGACCGTGGTGCGGCTCTCGGCCGGCCGCGAGCACATGAGCCGCGAGCTGCAGGCCCTCTGCTTCCTGGCCGGCGCCAATTCCATGTTCATCGGCGGCAAGCTGCTGACCACCGCCAACCCGGACAAGGACACCGACGCGGCCCTGATGGCCGACCTTGGCCTGCGCCCCATGACCATGGGCGTCTCGGCCTAGGGCTTCTCCGCGGGCATGGCGGTGCTAGTCTCGCCGCCATGCCCACGCCGCACCAACAGGCCGAAGCCGAACTGACCGCCTACGCCCTCAGCCTGCCGGAGACCGATCTGGCGCCGGGCTGGGCCGACACCCGCTACCTGCGGGTGCGGGGCAAGGGCTTCGCGGTGCTGGGGGACAAGGCGCAGGCGCACGACGCCCTGACGATCACCCTCAAGCTGCCGATCTCCTACGAGATGGTCCAGGACCTGTCCTTCGTGCGGCGGGGCTCGCCCTGGTACCACCAGAACCGGTGGGCCATCGCCCACTTTGGCCCCGAGGACGACATCCTTGCGGAGATGGACACCCTGAAGGGCTGGCTGCGGCAGAGCTATGTGGCCATGGCGCCCAAGGCGCTGGGCCGCCTGCTGACAGAATCTGGCGCGTGACGGATTACGCCCTGGCCGATGTCGGCGGGACGGCGCTCATTTCGTCCTGTGGACTAGCTTGACCCCTGGCGCGCCCCTATCTGGCGATGACCTCTGAAGGACCCGTAGCCCGCGTGCAGCCGATCATATCCGTGAGAGGTCTCTCCAAGACCTATGCCGGGGGCTTCCAGGCCCTGAAGAACATCGACCTGGAGATCCGCAAGGGCGAGATCTTCGCCCTGCTGGGCCCCAACGGCGCCGGCAAGACGACGCTGATCAGCATCATCTGCGGCATCGTCAATCCGGGTTCGGGCCAGGTCCTGGCCGACGGCCATGACATCGTCGCCGACTACCGCGCCGCCCGTGGCAAGATCGGCCTGGTGCCGCAGGAGCTTTCCACCGACGCCTTCGAGAGCGTCTGGGACACGGTGAAGTTCAGCCGCGGCCTGTTCGGCAAGCCGCCCAACCCCGCCTATATCGAGAAGATCCTCCGCGACCTCTCCCTCTGGGACAAGAAGGGCGAGAAGATCATGGCGCTGTCCGGCGGCATGAAGCGCCGGGTGATGATCGCCAAGGCGCTCTCCCACGAGCCGCAGATCCTGTTCCTGGACGAACCCACCGCCGGGGTCGATGTCGAGCTGCGCCGTGACATGTGGGAGATGGTCCGGGGCCTGCGCGCCAGCGGCGTCACCATCATCCTGACCACCCACTATATCGAGGAGGCCGAGGAGATGGCCGACCGGATCGGGGTGATCAGCGGCGGCCAGCTGATCCTGGTGGAGGACAAGGACGTCCTCATGCAGAAGCTGGGCAAGAAGCAGCTGACCCTGCACCTGCAGGAGCCGCTCACCGCCCTGCCCAAGGAGCTGGCGGACGAACCGCTGGAGCTGTCGGCCGACGGGACCGAGCTGGTCTACACCTTCGACACCCAGAGCCAGGAGACCGGCATCGCCGAGCTCCTGCGCCGTCTCGCCAAGCACGGCATCGACTTCAAGGACCTCCAGACCAGCCAGAGCTCCCTTGAGGAAATCTTCGTCAGCCTGGTGAGGACCCCGCGATGAACCTGCATGCGATCCGCGCCATCTATCACTTCGAGCTGGCCCGCACCTGGCGCACGGTGCTGCAGTCCATCGCCTCGCCGGTGATCACCACCTCGCTCTATTTCATCGTCTTCGGCTCGGCGATCGGCTCGC
>JAZKFM010000360.1:3625-3840 GCA_040386415.1 Pseudomonadota bacterium | reverse complement strand
TATCGAAGCCCTGCTGGAGGTCGCCCGCGCCCAGGTCGGCCGTGGCCAGGGCTTCTATGCCATCGAGCCCGCCCGCCTGGCCCAGGCGCTCGCCCCCCGCGACTGGCGCGCGCCGTCCCTGCTGGGGATCGCCTATGAACAGGCCAGCCGGCCGGAGGAGGCGCTGGCCGCCCACCGCCTCGCCACCGGCCTGGCGCCGGACAACCCCGCCGCCC
>JAZKFM010000360.1:0-3615 GCA_040386415.1 Pseudomonadota bacterium | reverse complement strand
CCTCTTCTACGCCAGCCACGGGGACGCGCCCCAGGCCGAGAGCCTGCTGCGCGCGGCCGCCGCCAAGCCCGGCGCCACCATGGCGGTCCGCCAGAACCTGGCCCTGGTGCTGGGCCTGCAGGGACGCTTCGACGAGGCCGAGCGGCTGGTGCGTCAGGACCTGCCGCCGGAGGCCGTGGCCAACAACATGGCCTTCCTGCGCGCCGCAGCCCCCGGTCCCGCCGGTCCGCCGCGCTCCTGGGACGCCGTGCGCAGCGCGCAGTAGTCAGGTCGCGTCGGCGACCTCACGGCGGCCGCCCAGCCGGAAGCCGGAAGCCTCCCAGGCCCGCATGGCGTTGCGCGCCGGCCGCTCCACGAGATGGTGCACGACCATGGCCGCCGGGATGACGCCGGCGAACATCACGGCCCAGACCGGCCAGGGCAGCAGGCCCTCGGGCAGGCCGAGCGCGGTGCGCGCCACCCGGGTGAAGACCAGCTCCCAGGGAATGCAGACCATATAGACGGCGAAGCTTACCTCGCCGAGATAGACCCCCAGCTTCGACCCCATCAGGTTCGAGCCTGTGCTGGCGAGGCTGGCCAGGGCCAGGATCAGGCCGCCGAACAGCAGCACCATGAAGAGGTCGGGAATGATCAGGGCCGCGCCCGCGGTGATGGCGACGATCAGGCCCCCCGTCAGCACCTTGGCGCCGAGGGGCGAGACCACCGCCTTGTTGCGCCACAGCAGGTAGACGGCGCAGCCCAGCGCGAAGCACGGGATGATCCGCAGCGCGCCCCAGGCGATCGTCGCCTGGGTGAGGGGATGGCCGGCGAACAGCGGGAAGACCAGGTTGAGGACCACCACCAGCAGGGCGGCGAGGCCCGTGGCCACCCAGGGCCGGGCGCGCAGCGGCCAGAAGACCATCGCGAAGGCCGGGAAGGCCAGATAGGCGAACCACTCCGCCGAGATCGACCAGGAGGGGTGGTTCCAGCCCCCGCCCTGCCCCAGGCCCCAGGCCTGCAGCAGCAGCAGCTGGGCCGGCAGCGAACTCCAGACCACGACATTGTCGCCGGCCTCGAAGCCCGCGGCCGAGGCCCCGGCGATCAGCAGGGCCAGGCCCGCCAGCACCGCGATATGGACCGGATAGATCCGCGCCAGCCGCGCCCACAGGAAGCTGCCATAGGAGAACCGCTTTTCGCCGAAGCTCTGCAGATAGACGTGGGAGAGGATGAAGCCGGAGAGCACGAAGAACAGCTCGACGCCGAGATAGCCCTTCTCCACCGCGCCCGGCCGGGCGCCGGCCACCAGCAGGGGCCAGTAGTGATAGAGCACCACCCAGGCCGCGGCGTAGATCCGCAGGGTGGTCAGGGGTTTGAGGTTCTCTGGCCGTAGCATGCCGCCACTCTGCGGCGTAACGCCTCAAGGCCAGGTAAACGCGCCTAGTTCTGCGCGACCATGTCCTGGACCTTGATGACGGCGGGTCCGAGGATGACGATGAACAGCACCGGCAGGAAGAACAGGATCATCGGCACGGTCAGCTTGGCGGGCAGCTGAGCGGCCTTCTTCTCGGCCTGGGCCAGGCGCATGTCGCGGTTTTCCTTGGCCATCACCCGCAGGGCGGCGCCCAGCGGCGTGCCGTAGCGCTCGGCCTGGATCATGGCGGTGGTCACCGAGCGAATGCCCGGATGATTGGTCCGCATGGCCAGGCCCTCATAGGCCATCCGCCGCTCCGGCAGGTAGGAGATCTCCGCGGTCAGCAGGGTCAGCTCCTCGGCCAGTTCGATGGAGGTGCCGCCGATCTCCTGGCTGACCTTCTGGATCGCCGCCTCGATGGACATCCCCGACTCCACGCAGATCAGCAGCAGGTCGAGGCTGTCGGGGAAGGCGCCCACGATGCTCTCGCGGCGCTTCTGGGCGATGTTGGAGATGTAGATGTTGGGGGCGTAGTAGCCCAGCGTCAGGCCTATGAAGCAGACGACCACCCTGTTCATCGGCGGCATGCCGAAGTCATTGACCAGGAACAGGTACAGCGCCGCCGTCACCGCGAAGGCGAAGGGCAGGATGAAGCGGAAGAAGTAGAAGGTGGAGACCGGCCGCGGCCCCCGGAAACCGGCCTGGGCCAGCTTCTCCACAACCTTGGGGTCCTCCAGCAGCCGCGAGAGCTGCAGGCGGTCCACGACCTTCTTGTACAGCCCCTCATCGGTATGGCGCAGGGTGCCGCCGCCGTTGCTCTTCACCGCCAGGGCCTCGCGCGACTTGCGCCGCAGCTCCTCGCGCCGCGAGGACACCGACTTCAGCCGGGTCTCCAGGGTCGAGCGGGTGATCATCGGGGTGGCGATGGAGACGATGGTGGCGAAGCAGACGATGGCCACGAACAGGGTCAGCAGGTTGTCCGGATCGGTCATGGCGGAGAGCAGGTTCATGGCGCGCTCCCCTAGATCTTGAAGTTGATCATCTTGCGCATCGTGAAGATGCCCAGGCACATCCAGAACGCGCCGATCATCAGCATGATGTGTCCGCGCGGATCATTGAACATCGGCTGCATGTAGGCCGGGCTGGTCACGCTGATCAGCCCCACCACGCCGGGCGGCAGGGAGCCGATGATGATCGCCGAGGCCACGGCCTCGCCCGACATCGCCTTGATCTTCTCGCGCATAAGCTTGCGCGCCCGGATCACGGTGGAGAGGTTGCCCAGGGCCTCGGCCAGGTTGCCCCCGGTCTTGGCCTGGATGGCCAGCACGATGGAGAAGAACCGCACCTCCGGGGTGGGCATGCGGGCGTACATCTTGTCCAGGGCCTGGTCGACGGAGACCCCCATGCCGATGGCCTCCACCAGGCGCTTGAACTCGCCGGCCAGGGGCTCGGCGGTCTCCTGGCCGATGACGCGCAGGCTGTCATGCACAGGCAGGCCAGACCGGATGCCGCGGGTGATGATGTCCATGGCGTCGGGGAAGGCCTCGGTGAATTTCTTGGTGCGCCGGGCGCCCAGGAACCCCAGCACCCAGCGCGGCAGGCCGAAACCCGCGGCGAAGCCGAGGCCCAGCGCGATCAGCGGCTTCTGCCCCAGCAGCATCACCACGCCCATCACCACCAGGCCGACGATGCCGCAGATGATCCAGAAGCCCCGGACATTGTCCGACAATCCGGCCTGCTGCAGCTTGGCGGCGACGGTGAGGGTCGCCTTCTTCTGCTGCTTCTCCTGCTCGCGCAGGGTCTTGAGAATCTGGCGGCGGCGGGTGTCCTGGGCGCTGACGGCGGGCCGGCGGCCGGTGCGGGCGGCCGGCGCGGCGCCGTTGCCCAGGATGGCCTGGGCGCGCTTCAGGGTGCGGGCCTGTCCGCTGCTCGGCCCCGACAAGGCCAGCCCCAGGCCCGCGATGACCAGGAAGCCCAGCAGGGCGGCCATGACTGTGATGATGGTCGCGGCCATGACCTATTCCGAGGCGTCGAGGGCTTCGGCCAGCTCGCGCTCCAGGCCGTAATAGCGGGCGCGGTCCCAGAACCGGGGGCGGGCGATGCCGGTGGAGCGGTGGCGGCCCACCACATTGCCGTCGGCGTCCTCGCCGGTGATCTCGTAGACGAACAGGTCCTGGGTGATGATCACGTCGCCTTCCAGCCCCACCACCTCGGTGATGTGGGTG
>JAZKFM010000359.1:1377-9666 GCA_040386415.1 Pseudomonadota bacterium | reverse complement strand
CGTGGCGCTGCACCGGTCCGCCGTTGTCGAGCCCGGCGCTGTCCTGAAAGGCCCGGCCATTATCGGCCCGCGTTGCCTCGTGGCGGCAGGGGCCTATCTGCGCGGAGGGGTCTTCCTGGAGGAGGACTGCATCGTCGGCCCCAACGCGGAGCTCAAGAGCAGCTTCATGTTCAAGGGCTCCAAGCTGGCGCACCTGAATTTCGTCGGCGACTCCATCCTGGGCGCCGGTGTGAACATCGAGGCGGGCGCCGCGATCGCCAACTATCGCAACGAGCTGGAGGACAAGGCCATCCGCATCGCCTGGCGCGGCGGCGTGCTGGAGACCGGCGTGGAGAAGTTCGGCGCGCTGCTGGGGGACGAGACCCGGGTCGGCGCCAATGCGGTGATCGCGCCGGGCGCGATCCTGGAGAGGACGGCCCGTGTGGGGAGGCTGGCCCTGGTGGACCAGTATCCACGCTGAGGGGACGGCGCGTGACGCCCGCGTCGCCATATCGATTCTTCGCCTAAGGAATATTATCGGAAATTGCAGCATGGCGTCGGGGCATGCCGTGGCGTGACCTTTGACGCTTCCTCCAGGCTCTGCCTAGGCTCGCGGACCACCGATCCCAGGAGTTCCGCCATGAGCCAGCTGCCCAGGGCCTGCATCATCGGCGCCGGCTGTTCCGGCTTCACGACCGCAAAGCGGCTGAAGGACTTCGGCATTCCCTACGACTGCTTCGAGATGTCCGACGACATCGGCGGCAACTGGTACTTCAAGAACCCCAACGGCATGTCGGCCTGCTACGAGAGCCTGCATATCGACACCTCGAAATGGCGGCTGGCCTTCGAGGATTTCCCGGTCCCGGCCGACTGGCCTGATTTCCCGCATCACGCCCAGCTGCTGCAGTACTTCAAGGACTACGTGGACCACTTCGGCCTGCGCGAGACCATCACCTTCAACACGGGCGTCCAGAAGGCCCGGCGCACGCCGGACGGCCTCTGGTCAGTGACGCTCTCCACAGGCGAAACCAGAGCCTACGACGTGCTCTTCGTCTGCAACGGCCACCACTGGAGCCCGCGCATTCCCGAGTATCCGGGCGCGTTCGACGGCCCGGCCTTCCACAGTCACGCCTATTCCGACCCCTTCGATCCCGTCGACATGCGCGGCAAGAACGTCGTCGTGGTCGGCATGGGCAATTCGGCGATGGATATCGCCTCGGAACTCGCCCAGCGGCCCATCGCCAAGACCCTTTGGGTTTCCGCCCGCCGCGGCGTCTGGGTGTTGCCCAAGTACATGAACGGCAAGCCGGCCGACAAGTCGGCCATGCCGACCTGGATGCCGCGCAAGCTGGGCCTGTCCATGGCCCGCAAGATGATCAAGAAAACCCTTGGAAACATGGAAGATTATGGCCTTCCAAAACCCGATCACGAGCCTCTTGAAGCCCACCCGTCGGTCAGTGGCGAGTTCCTTACCCGGGCCGGTTGCGGTGACATCAGGTTCAAGCCGGCGATCAAGGCGCTGGAGGGCAAACGCGTCCGCTTCGCCGACGACACAGTCGAGGATGTGGACGCCATCGTCTTCGCCACCGGCTACGACATGCGTTTCCCGTTCTTCGATGATCCCGAGCTGGTCCCGGACGCCGAGCACCGTTTGCCGCTGTTCAAGCGGATGATGAAGCCCGGCGTGCCGAACCTGTTCTACATGGCGCTGGCTCAGCCCCTGCCGACCCTGGTGAACTTCGCTGAGCAGCAGAGCAAACTGGCCGCCGCCTATCTGGCCGGCCGCTACATGCCGCCGTCCGCCGCCCAGATGGCGCAAACCATCGTCAAGGACGAGCAGACCCACCTCGGCCAGTACTACCAGGCCAAGCGCCACACCATTCAGGTGGACTTCGGGATCTATGTCGACGATCTGCACCGCGAGATCGAACGTGGCGCGAGGCGGGCCAAGGCGGCGGGCAATCCCCTCCCCGTGCCCGGCCGCGCCCGAGCGCATGCCTGAGGCTGCCAGCGGGGCAATACCCGAAATGGGTATGGCGTTGACAGTGACATGTAGAATGCCACAAGACGCCAAGCTTCACTGTGTCAGGGGTATCGGATGAGCGTTGGCGAGCAGGCCCTTGAGCCTAACGAGAAGATCGCCTCGATCATCACCGCCGAACTTCTCCTGCGCATCGCCTGCAGCATGAACAAGGAGTTCGGAGCCGATTACAACGGCTTCGTCGTCTATCTGACGATCCTGGCCACCAGCGTCGGTCGGGTCTTTCGGGCGGAAGGCTACGATCCGGAGGTGGACCCCGACCTCGTGGGCCTGGTGAATGTTCCGGGCATCTCCCGCGCTGGAATCTCCCGGACCACGGGCATTCCCAAGGAGACCGTGCGCCGCAAGGTCGAGGATCTGATGGCCAGGGGCCTGGTGCGTGAGAGCAGCCGCGATGGGTCGCTGAAGCCCAATTTCGAGCCCCCTGCCCCCAATTTCACCGACCACATCACCCGCAACACCATCTCGATCCGCCGGTTCGGTCGCGAGCTGCGGCGCCACGCGGGCATGGAGCTCTAGGGCAGCGTCAACTCGCCGGCGGCGATGGCTCGCAGGGCCTCGACGAAGAACAAGGGCTCCAGGGCGGTGATCCGCGCCTCCAGGCTGTCGACGGTCTCGCCGGGTTCGAGCGTCAGTTCGCGACGCGCCAGGACCGGACCCCGATCATACTCCTCGTCCACCAGATGGATCGTGGCGCCGCTCATTCGCGCGCCTGCGGCGATCACCGCCTCATGGACCCGGCGGCCGTACATGCCCTCGCCGCCGAACTCCGGTAGCAGGCCCGGGTGGATGTTGACGACCCGGTGCTGGTAGCGGGCCAGGGTCGCGGGCCCCAGCTTGCGCAGGTAGCCCGACAGCACCACCAGTTCGACGTCCGCGGCCTCCAGGGCGTCGCGCAGGGCGATATCCGCGGCGGCCGGATCACGTTCCGTGGGAATGCAGAGGTTGGGCAGGCCGTGTTCCTGCGCGAAGGCCAGCGCGCCGCTGTTGCGGTTGTTGCTGACAATCAGCCGCGCCTCGGCCCTTAGCTCGCCCGCGGCTATGGCTTCGACGATCGCGCGAAACGACGACCCGTTCCTTGACGCGAGGAACCCCAGCTTAAGCACTGAAGACATCAGGTGAATTCGCCACTGAGTTGATGTTCGAAACGAAGCCCGTCAAAGGCCGGTTCGACACCGTCTGGCAGCTTGGACTTCAGGTCTTCGTAGTCCAGGTCGATATGCATGTTGGTGAGAATCGTATGCCTCGGCTTCAGGCGCGCCACCCATTCCAGGGTCCGCTCCACATGGGCGTGGGTCGGGTGCGGCGTCCAGCGCAGCGCGTCGACGATCCAGACATCAAGATCCGCCAGGGCCGCGAAGGCCGCGTCGTCCAGGTTCACGACATCGCTGGAATAGGCCACGCCGCCAAAGCGATAGCCGACGGAGCGCACCCCGCCATGGTCCTGGTCGAAGGTGACGACAGGGATCACGCCCGAGGGCCCGGACACGCCCCAGGTTTCGCCGTGCGGCGGGATCGCCCTCAGGTCGGCGATGCCGGGATAGCCGCCCTCCCCCTCGAAGATGTAGCCGAAGCGCCGCCGGGCAGACAGCGCGGTGGCCTCGTCGGTGTGGCATGGGATGCGCGCCCGCTGGCGGATGAAGAAGGCGCGGATGTCGTCGATGCCGTGGATCTGGTCGGCGTGGTCATGGGTCAGCAGCACGGCGTCCAGGCGTTTGGCGCCCGCGTCCGAGGTCTGGCTCACCAGGTCCGGCGAAGTGTCGACGATCAAGGTCGTGGAGGTCGCCGGCGTGTCGCCGGCGCGCCGCACCAGCAGCGAGCAGCGGCGGCGGCGGTTCTTCGGATTGGACGGGTCGCAGGCGCCCCAGTCGCCATCGGCACGTGGCACCCCGCCCGACGAGCCGCAGCCGAGAATGGTGAACTCAAGGGCCGCGCTCACGGCCGCGGGATCCGCTTGAACAGGTTGAAGAAGGCGTCCTCAGTGCGCTGCTCGGCCTCGTCGCGGCTCCAGCCGCGGATTTCCGCCAGCTTGACCAGCACGTCAGGCAGATAGGCGGGCTCGTTGCGGCGGCCCCGGTGCGGGACAGGGGCGAGATAGGGACAGTCGGTCTCCACGATGATCCGATCGGCCGGCATCTCGCGCACCACGGCGCGGACGTCCTCAGCCGCCTTGAAGGTGGCGATACCCGAGACCGAGAACCAGGCGCCCAGCGCTGCGCATCGCTTGGCGAGTTCGGCCCCTGAGGTGTAGCAGTGCATCAGCAGGGGGAATGCGCCCTTGGCGTACTCCTCCTCCAGAATGTCGCCCATCACCTGGTCGGCTTCGCGCGTGTGGACCACCAGGGGCAGGCCGGTCTCGCGGGCGGCGAGGATGTGCTGCCGGAACACCGCGGCCTGGATCTCGCGGGGACTGAGATCGTAGTGGAAATCCAGCCCGCACTCGCCGATGCCCACCACGCGCGGGTCGAAGGCGAGATCAATCAGGGTCCGGGCCGTGAGGTCGGTGTGGTCCTTCGCCTCATGCGGATGTGCGCCCACCGTGCACCAGATGTCCGGATGATCCGCCAGCGCCCGGACAGCCGGGAAGTTGGGGATCTTGTCGCAGATATTGACCATCAGCCCGACGCCAGCGGCCCGCGCGCGGTCGATCACCGCGTCGCGGTCCTCGTCGAATTGCGGGGCGTGCAGGTTTACGTGACTGTCGATCAGCATGACGGGCTCAGGCGCGCGCGGCGTCACGCAGTTCGGAAAGCGCCGTGAACAGGGCGTCGGCGCGGTCGAGGTTCACGGCTTCAACCTCGCGCGGCAGGCGTTGCAGCGTCTCCCACGCCGAAGCCCAGCGATCAAGACCGCCGTGGCCATCCGTAGCCTGGGCCAGGACACGGGCATGGACGCGCTCGGCCAGGCGTTCGAACAGCAGGTTGAACTGGGTCGCGCCCTCCCCGCCCCGGAAGCGGTCGGCCAGGGACAGGGCCGCGGCCTCGTCCACCTGGGGCAGGTCGCGCAGCAACTCCTTGGCGGCGTCATCGATGGCCACGGCCCCGGCGTTGGCCAGGGCCCAGGCCCGCCCTGGCGCGCCCACCGACATGCGGGCCAGGCGGATGGCGTCCTCGGCGTTGGCGCTGGTGTGCGCCTGGACGAAGGCGGCGGTGTCACCTTCCGAAAGGCCGTTGAAGGTCAGCCTGCGGCAGCGCGAGCGGATCGTGGGCAGCAGCCGTCCCGGTGAATGGGAGACCAGCAGCAGCACCCCGCTGGGGGGCGGCTCCTCCAGGGTCTTCAGGACGGCGTTGGCGCTGTTGGCGTTCAGATCGTCGGCGGCGTCGATGATCGCCACACGATGCGGGGCGCTGGCGGGGGATTTCGAGAAGAACTCCGACAGCTTGCGCGCCTCGTCCACCGGGATGACCTTGCGCGGCTTGCCGTCCTCGCCCACGCGCTCCAGAATCAGGATGTCGGGATGGGAGCGCGCCATCATCTGGCGGCTGACGGGATGAGCCGGGTCGGCGCCCAGCGTGCCGTAGTCCGGAGCGGGTGGCGCCCCCAGCAGACGGCGGGCCGCCCGATAGGCGAAGGTGGCCTTTCCCACGCCTTCCGGCCCGGTGAGCAGCCAGGCGTGGTGCAGGCGGCCCCGCGCGCGGCTGGCTTCGAACGACTCTTCGGCCGCCTCGTGGCCCTGCAGCCGAAAGACGTCGCGCGGATGGGGGATGTCCTCAGCCATGAACCGGCAACCGTTTGGCGACGGCGGTCCAAACTGCGGCCTCGACGGCCTCCATGCTGTCGGCGGCCTCCACCAGGACGCACCGGTCCGGCTCGATGGCGGCGATTTCGCGGAAGGCGGCCCTCAGGCGTTCGTGGAAGGCGACCCCCTTGGATTCAAAGCGGGTTTCGGCGTGCCCCGAGGCCTCGGCATGGGCCTCTGCGCGGGCCAGGCCAACCTCCACCGGCAGATCGAAGACCAGGGTGAGGTCGGGCCGAACCTCCGCCAGGACGTGGTTCTCCAGGGCCGCGATCAGGTCCGCCGCCACGCCCCCCGCCCCGCCCTGGTAGGCGCGGGTGGAATCGGCGAACCGGTCGCACACCACCCAGGCGCCGCGCTCGAGCGCCGGAGCAATCGTGCGCTCGATGTGATCACGCCGGGCCCCATACATCAGCAGGGTCTCGGTCACCGGGCTCCAGCGGTCTGCGGAGCCGGTCAGGACCAGGGCGCGGATCGCCTCGGCGCCGGGTGAACCCCCCGGCTCTCGGGTCGCGAGGACTTCGATTCCCCGCGCCTCCAGGCGCGCGACAAGGCGCCGGACCTGGGTGGATTTCCCAGCGCCCTCTCCGCCTTCGAAGGTGATGAACTTGCCGCGCGACACCGGCGCAACATGGCCGGTTCGCGCGGTTTGTCGAGGCCTAGAAGGGCCTCAGGACCCTGGCCTCGGCAAAACCGTAGGACGCCACCTTGTCGCGCAGTCCCCAGGCCTCCCCCTCGTCCGCGCCGCCCTGCAGAACCACCCGATAGAGGGTGACGCCGTCGGGCCGCTGCACGGGCTCGATGATCGCCTGTCCGGCGGTAGAGAGCTGATCGACGACCCGCTGGGCGTTGCTGCGATCACTGAAGGCGCCGGCCTGAACCCTATAGGCGCTGGCCCGCACGACGGCCGGGGCGCTGGCGTAAACCGGCGCCGCCGAGGACACCGGCGGGATCTGGCTCGAGGCTATCGCCGCCCCGGTGATCGGCGGCAGGCTGGCGGCGGCCACCGAGACCGGCGCCGGCGGCGTGTAGGGCGGCAGTGGCGCGGAATAGGCCGGCGGAGTGTAACTTGCCGAGGCATAGGCAGGGGCCGGGGCGGCGTTGCTGGCGTAGCGCAGGCCAGCGTCAGGTCCGCCCAGGGTCGCGGGGCCTACATACTTGACCCGCACATTGGCGAGCCCCTTGCGGTCATAGCCGAGCTGGCGCGCGGCCTCGTGGCTGAGATCGATGACCCTGCCCCCCACGAAGGGCCCGCGGTCGTTGACCCGCACCTGCAGGGTCTTGCCGTTGTCCAGATTGGTCACCTCGACCATGGACGGCAGCGGCAAGGTCGGGTGCGCCGCCGACACGGCGTTCATGTCGAAGGTCTCGCCGTTGGCCGTCGGCTTCATGTGGAAGTCATTGCCGTACCAGGAGGCGGTGCCGGTGGCGTTGTAGTGCGGATCTTCGTGCGGCACGTACCAGACGCCCGCCACCTGATAGGGGGAACCGACCTTGTATCGCCCCCCCGCCCCGGACGGCGCCTTGCCGGTCGTGGCGTCCGGCAGTTTTCCGGCCAACCTGGGCTGCGGGGTGGCGCAGGCCGCCAGGGCGGCGCCGGCCAGCAGGACGAGAGCGAGAGCGCGCGCCTTGGCGCTGTGACGGTGGGCGTTCATAGGCCGCAGATCCTTCTTCCCACGCACCCCCCAGCACGCGGTTCTGGCATCCACAGTGCCTGTAAGGCTTTGCGTGACGGTTAAGGAAGAAGGTTAATTCGTTAAGCCTGCACCGAATCCCCGCCCCTCGTATACCTTCGCGAGTGGAGGGCGAAGTTCCCGCATTGCGATATGCGAGCCGGCGCGCCCCGATGCTTTGCGAGGTCCGGCATGTCGATCTGGGATTGGCTTCTGAACCCTTCGGGCCTGACCCCCCATGGCTTTTGCCTGAGCTGGGCGCCTGGGCTGGTGACGATCCACGTCGTCGCCGATGTGTTGATCGGCCTGTCCTACTTCTCCATCCCCCTGGCGATCGCCGCCTTCGTCCGGCGTCGCCCAGACCTGCAGTACGGCTGGGTAGCCTACCTGTTCGTGGCCTTCATCGTGGCCTGCGGGACCACGCACCTGATGGCCATCCTGACGCTCTGGGTTCCGGCCTACGGGATTGAGGGACTGATCAAGATAGCCACCGCCATCTTGTCCATCGCCACCGCGGCCATCCTCTGGCCCCTGATCCCCCGCGCCGCCGCCCTGCCCTCGGTGGCGCAGCTGGAGCAGCTGAACCTCCGGCTCCGCGAGAGCGAGGCCGAGACCAGGCTGGCCAACCTGGAGCTTGAGCGCCGTGTCGCCGAACGCACAAGCCAGCTGGAGCGGGCCAACGCCCAGCTGACCGAAGCCCTGGCCGAGCGCTCCCAGGCCCAGCAGGCGCTGGCGCGCAACGAGGCGGAGTACCGCGCCAGCTTCGAGGCGGCCGCGGTGGGCAAGATCCAGACCGACCCCCTCACCGGCAAGTACATCCGCGTCAACCGCGCCTTCGCCCATATGCTGGGTTACGAACC
>JAZKFM010000359.1:0-1367 GCA_040386415.1 Pseudomonadota bacterium | reverse complement strand
CCGGAGGATCTCATCGGCCAGGATGGCTGGAGCTTCACCTGGCCTGAGGACCGCGACGAGGGGCAGACAGTCTATGCCCGGCTCCTTTCGGGCGAGGTCACCGCCTATCACCGTGAGAAGCGCTATCTGCGCCGAGACGGACAGCCGGTCTGGGGTCGTTTGTCGGGATCTATCGTCCTGGACCCGGAAACCAATGCGCCGCTGCTCTCCATTGGGGTGGTCGAGGACATCGATGAACGCCACAAGGCCCAGGCCGCCCTGGAGACCGCCAAGCGGGACCTCGAAGCCATGGTGGAGGCCCGCACTGCGGCGCTCGGCCAGCGCGACCTCCTGCTTCGGGAAGTCTATCACCGGGTGAAGAACAACCTCCAGATCGTCGACAGCCTGCTGGTGATGCAGGCCCGTCAGGTCTCCGACCCAGGAGCCAAGGAGGCGCTGTTGAGCCTCCGCAGCCGGGTCTACGCCCTGGGCCTCGTCCATCATCAGCTGATGGGATCGACGAACCTCAGCACCTTCGATGTCGCCCCATTCCTCCATGAGCTGTCCACCAACGTGGTGGAGGGCGGCGCGGATCAGGACATCGAACTCAACGTGGAGGCGATCCCCCTCGAGGTGGGGCTGGACTTCGCCATTCCCCTCGGGTTGTTGGTGACAGAGCTGGTGACCAACGCGCTGAAGCATGCCTTCAAGGGCGAGCCGGGCGCCATCGACGTCATTCTCCGACGTGGCGCGGACGGGGGCGTCGCGCTTATCGTCGCCGACAATGGCGTCGGCTATGCTGCCGAGGAGGCCCTTGCAGGCGGAACAGTATCCGGCCTGGGGGCCAGCATTATCAAGGGCTTGGTGTTGCAGATGGGTGGCGTGATGTCGGTGGCGGGTGACAAGGGTACCAGGGTCGAGATTCGCTTCGCCGCGCCGGTGGCGTCTTGAGCGACCTTCGTGACTGCGTCCTGATCGTCGAGGACGAATTCCTGATCGCCGAGGGCCTGCGCTATCAGGTCGAGGAGATGGGCCAGAGCGTCTGCGCCATCGCCGCGACCGCCGAGGACGCCATCGCTGCGGCCCAGGCCCACCGGCCCCGCATCGTGCTGATGGACATGCGTCTGCGGGGTGAGAAGGACGGCGTCGACGCCGCCCTGGCGATCTACGACACGGTGGGTTCGAAGGTGATCTTCATCACCGGGTCGCGGGAGCCGGCGACCATGGCCCGCATCGACACCGACCACCCGGCGGCTGTGCTGTTCAAACCGCTCTCGGAACGCCAGCTGCGCCACACCATCGAGGAGGTGCTGGCGCGCTGAGGTGGCGGACGGGGTGGGATTCGAACCCACGGTGGGCTTTCACCCACGGCGGTTTTCAAGACCGCT
>JAZKFM010000358.1:0-5791 GCA_040386415.1 Pseudomonadota bacterium | reverse complement strand
GCTTTGACGCCGAGACCCGCGCCCGAATCGCGCGGGCGCCGGGCGTCGCGGACATCGTGTTCCAGAAGTCCCTGCCCATGCAGCTTTCGGCCGACATGCCGCCTCTCGTCCTTCTGGTCCGGCCAGTGGACAAGGCCCAGCCTAAGGCCAGTCTCCCGATGATCGGGCGCACCGCGACCGCACCGCCGGGCGTGACGCCGGTCTGGCTCTCGGAACCGGCCGCCCGGCTTTATGGCCACCGTGTCGGCCAAAGGATGGTCCTGCCCCTCGGCGGCGGAGACCCGAATGTGTTCGTGGCCGGGATCTGGCGCGACTATGCCCGCCAATCCGGCGCCGTCGCCATGGACGAGGCCGACTACACCCGCCTGACTGGCGACGACCTGCGAACCGAGGCCTCCCTCAGCCTGGCGCCCGGCGCGACGCCGGCCAAGACCCGCGAGGCGGTTCGCGCCGCCCTGCCCCCAAACCTCGCCGAGCAGGTCCAGTTCTTCGAGACGCGCCAGATGCGGGCCATCGCCTTGCGCCTGTTCGATTCCAGCTTCGCCCTGACCTACGCCCTGGAGGCCATCGCCATTGTCGTCGGGCTGGCCGGGGTGGCCGCCACCTTCTCGGCCCAGACCCTGGCCAGGACCAAGGAGTTCGGCATGCTGCGCCATGTAGGCGTCCTGCGTCGCCAGATCGTCCTGATGCTGGCTGTCGAGGGCGCGCTGCTGGGGGCTGTGGGGGTCATCGCGGGGCTCGGTCTCGGTCTCGCCATGAGCCAGGTCCTGATCCATGTCGTGAACCCGCAATCCTTCCACTGGACGATGGAGACCCGCCTCCCCCTTGGTCTGTTCGCAAGCCTCGCCGTGGCCCTGGTGGCGGCCGGAGCGGGAACAGCTGTATTGGCGGGCCGGCGGGCGCTGTCGGCCGACGCGGTGCGCGCCGTTCGGGAGGATTGGTGATGCCCCGCGCTTGGAAGCTGGCGGGCCTTGCGCTGCTGGCCTGGATGCTGACCGCCGCGGCGCCGGACAGGCCCGTCCTGCCGGTGTTCCCGGAAGTGCGGGCGGGGAAGGCGTTGAGTTTCCCGGCCGACCACGGCTCCCACCCCGACTACCGGACCGAGTGGTGGTACGTCACCGGTTGGCTGAAGACGGAGGACGGCCGCGACCTGGGCTTCCAGGTGACGTTCTTCCGCAGCCGTCTTTCGGTAGACCAGCGCAACCCCAGCGCCTTCGCACCCAAGCAGATCCTGTTCGCCCACGCCGGGCTCTCGGACCCCAAGGTCGGCCACCTGCTGCACGACGGCCGGATGGCGCGCCAGGGGCTGGGGCTGGCGGAGGCCTCCACGACAGACGCCAATATAGTCATCGATGACTGGCGCCTGGCGCGCGCGGCGGACGGCCGGTTCGTCGCCAAGGCCATCGGCGCCGACTTCACCCTGGATCTCGCCTTTGCGCCCACCCAGCCGGTCCTGTTGCAGGGCGACCGGGGGTTCAGCCGCAAAGGACCCCTGCCCGCCCAGGCCAGCTACTATTACAGCCTGCCGCACCTGAAGGTGACGGGCTCGGTTCTCCAGGGCCGCAAGCGCGCCAAGGTCACCGGCGGGGCCTGGCTCGATCACGAGTGGTCCTCCACCCTGCTCGATCCGAAGGCCGTGGGCTGGGACTGGGTGGGGTTGAATCTGGACGACGGCGGCGCCCTCACCGCGTTCCGGGTGCGTGATGCGGCCGGTAACGCCCTGTGGTCCGGCGGGTCGCTGCGAACGGCCGACGGGACGACCTCTCGGCTGGGGCCGGGAGATGTGCGGTTCACCACGGAGCGGATCTGGCGCTCGCCCCGGACCGGCGGGCGCTATCCGGTGCAGCGCGAGGTGATCGTGCGCACGCCGGCGGGCGAGCGCCGCTGGCGGCTGACGCCGCTTTTCGATGATCAGGAACTCGACAGCCGGGCCACCGGCGGTCCGGTCTATTGGGAGGGGGCCGTAAGGGCGCCTGGCGCCCGCGGCTATCTCGAGCTCACCGGCTATGTGTCGCCGTTGAAGATGTGAGAAACCGGCTCGACCGGACAGTTTCCCGGACCGGTCAGCCTGGCCCTAGGCCAACAATGCCTTGCCTTCACAAGACATTCATGAGAGATGGGCCTCATCGAATTTCGACTTGGCGCGGCTCGCGATTTCGGCTCACCCCTGGTGAGGCCCCGAAGTTACCCTCCCTACCATCATGAACTTTGATTCTGCGGCGACGCTTTGTCAGCCGAATACACTATTGCTAGGACTAAACGACTATGGCTACCGGTACTGTGAAGTGGTTCAACGCGACCAAGGGCTTCGGTTTCATCGAGCCTGAAAATGGCGGCGGCGACGTGTTCGTCCACATTTCGGCTGTTGAACGTTCGACCCTGGGCTCGATCCACGAAGGTCAAAAGCTCAACTACGAACTCGAGCGCGATCAGCGCAGCGGCAAGATGTCCGCTGGGCAACTGACTGCGGCTTAAGACGAACCGGACGTCCGCCAACGCGGAGTCCTGAACGTTCTGACGGGCCGGCCTCGCGCCGGCCCGTTTTCGTTTTGTCTGTCTGTTTTGCGACAGGTCCATGAAAGACCCCCGGCGGGCCGGGTTCGTGCTATGGTTCAGGCCGCTCTCCAAGAGCCCTGTCGGCGCGCCGCCCACCCCGCCGACCTGCCCGACGCGTCCCCGCCAGTGGGATCCCTCGGGGAAGAAAGGCGAATGATGATCAAGTCCTACAAGGTTGCAGCCACCAGCACCCGCGGCCCCACCATCGAAGACCTGCGTGCGGCGGTGGCCAAGGCCGAAGCCGATGGCGTGTCGCGCGACACCATGCTGCTTCGCCTGACCTTCCGTGACGAATCCCTGATCAAGCGCAGCCCGGAGGTCGGCCTCGACGAGGTCAGCTTCATCGATGGCGAAATGCGCTTCGTCGGTGTCCGCGTGAAGGTGGGCAACATCCCCCTCAGCCTTCTGGACGTCGACCCGCAGCCCGATCCCGAGCCGGAACCCGCCCCGGTGAAGGTCAAGAAGACCCGCGCCAAGGCCAAGCCCAAGGTCGCGGCCGAAGCCACCGCCGACTAGGCGCAAGCTTCGCCACAGTAAGGCCACGCTTGGGCGCCTCCATGGCGCCTGGGCGGCCGACTCCCCACATCCGCCTGACACTGCTTCATGCTCGGAGCCTGCTCATGCGCGTCATTCTGCTTTCTTCCCTCGCCGCCCTGGTTGCGGGTTCGGCCGCGGCCGCGCCGCTCTCCACCGTGGGCAGTGTCGAGGTTTCGATCTCTCCTGAGCTTCAGAAGAAGGCCGCCGAGGATCTCGGTGTGAAGGATGTCGACCGCCTGGCGGACGAACTGCGCCGGGACGTCACCCGTGAACTCGAGCGCACCGGGGTGCTGGCCGGCGGTCGCATGGAACTGGTGCTGACCGATGTGCGGCCGAACCGTCCCACCTTCCGCCAACTCGGCGCCCAGCCCGGCCTGTCCTACGAGAGCTATGGCATCGGCGGCGCCACCATTGATGGCCAGGCGATCTCGGTGACCGGAGAGGTCACCCCGATCCACTTCCAATGGTACGAGAGCGACATCCGCCAGGCCTGGACCAAGAGCACGTGGGCGGATGCCCACTACGCCTTCAATCGCTTCGCCTACCGCTACGGCCGCGGCGAGTCCTACGCCGCGCGTTGAACCGAGCCCTAGCCGGCGGGGCAGCGCGAACATGGCTCGATCTCCCCGCTTGGCGCGAGATCGACCTTGCCTGCCCACGCCGCGCGCGGTCAGATCGCGGCTCGCGGGGAACGGGTTTCCGCGTGTGCTCCTGGGACCTTGCGACATGGCGGCGGAACGACCGATCGACAGGCTACTCGCCATCATGGCCCGCCTGCGCGATCCTCAAGGCGGCTGCGAATGGGACCTGGAGCAGACCTTCGCCACCATCGCACCCTATACGGTCGAGGAGGCCTATGAAGTCGCCGACGCCATCGAGCGCAACGACCTGACCGACCTGCGGGACGAACTGGGGGACCTGCTGTTCCAGGTCGTCTTCCATGCCCGCATGGCGCAGGAGCAAGGCGCGTTCGACTTCGACAGTGTGGCCGACGCCATTTCCGAAAAGATGATCCGCCGCCATCCCCATGTGTTCGGCGCCGAGGCGCAGCGCACCGCCGCCCAGCAGACTCAGGCCTGGGAGCTGATCAAGGCGGAGGAGCGGGCCGGCAGGGGCCGCAACGAAAGCCTCCTCGACGACGTGCCGTCGGGCCTGCCGGCCCTGACGCGGGCGGTGAAACTGTCGCGCCGCGCCGCTACCGTCGGCTTCGTCTGGCCAACCATCGGGGAGGTGGTGGCCAAGCTGGACGAGGAGGTCGGCGAACTGAAGGTCGAGATCGCGGCCGACGATCGAGAGAAGGCGCGCGCCGAATTGGGCGACGTGCTGTTCGTCGTGGCCAATATCGCCCGTACCCTGGACATCGACCCCGAGGATGCGCTCCGTGCCACCAACGCCAAGTTCGCCCGCCGCTTCCGACACATCGAGAGCGAGTTGAAGGCGCGCGGCAAGACGCCGGACCAGTCGGACCTGGCGGAAATGGACGCACTGTGGGACGCGGCCAAGGCGGCCGAGAGGGCGGCCGCCGCGGAGTAGGCTAGAGGCTGCCCGCGATAATCAGCAGCGCCCATGTTCCCGGGCTCCACAGCAAGGGCCAGATCGCGCCGTCGGCGCGGCGGAGGAAGGCGATCCAGGCCAGCAGAGGAGCGGCAAGCAGAGCTAGCGGCAGGGTGCCGCCCGCCACAGTCGTGATCACTTCACGATGGTCCATGATCTGGCTCGGCGAGATCCGGGTCAGCGCCACCCATGCCGCGGCCAGCGCCAGGAGCACCTCCAGAACAGACATCACGATCAGGCTGGCAGGCGCCCGGCGCGGGCCGGGTTGAATGGGCACATAGTCCACGGAACGCTCCGGCGTCAGGCCCGCAGGTGGGCCTGCGGGAAGAGTTGCTCAAACTGTCCCAGGGCCTGGGCGCTCAGCTTCACCGCAAGACGCGTGCCACCGTCGTCCTGGGTCTCGCGCTCCAACACTCGCCCATGGCGGTAGAGCCAGGCGACCGCCGCGCCCTGAGCCGCCGTCGCGGTGATCTCGACGGCGGGCGCCTCGTCCACCATCTCGGCGACCAGCGCCAGCAGTTCGTCGCAGCCCTCGCCGGTGACGGCGGATACGGTGATGGCCGGGGGATTGGCGCGCCGGGCGTCGCCGATCACCCGGTCGCGGTCCTCGGCGTCCACCATGTCCAGCTTGTTCCAGACCTCGATGACGCGCCGCTCCTCAATGTCCACGCCGAGTCGTGACAGCACGGTGCGGACGTCCTGGGCCTGGGCGTCACTCTCGTCGCTGGAGATGTCGCGGACATGCAGGATGACTTCGGCCTCCTTCACCTCCTCCAGGGTGGCGCGGAAGGCCTCCACCAGTTCGTGCGGCAACTCCGAGATGAAGCCCACGGTGTCCGACAGGATGGCCGGCCGGCCATCCGGCAGGTCCAGCATCCGGATGGTGGGATCCAGGGTGGCGAACAGCATGTCCTCGGCCATGACCTCGGCCTTGGTGAGGCGGTTGAACAGGGTCGACTTGCCGGCGTTGGTGTAGCCCACCAGGGCGACGGCCGGGTACGGATGCCGCTGGCGCGCGCCGCGCTGCAGGTCGCGCGTGCGGCGGACCTCCAGCAGGTCCTTCTTCAGCTTGACGATCTTGTCGGCGATCAGTCGGCGGTCGGTCTCGATCTGGGTTTCCCCGGGACCTCCCATCACCCCTGCC
>JAZKFM010000357.1:0-3882 GCA_040386415.1 Pseudomonadota bacterium | reverse complement strand
GTCTTGGATTCCCAGGCGGCGTCCACATAGACGTGGCAGGTGGCGCAGGCGCAGGCCCCGCCGCAGTCGGCGTCAATGCCCGGGACGTTGTTCTTCACAGCGCCTTCCATCACGGTCAGGCCGGCCTTCACGTCGATGACGTGTTCGGTTCCGTTGTTCTCGATGTAGGTGACCTTGGCCATTTACTCCCCTTCGCCCGCCTTAAGCGGCGACCTCTTTCATGGAAACCGATGGATCCGCAAGCCTGTCGAGATTGACGTGTTTGCGGTTCCCGATGAGCTGACGGCCCATCATGTATTCCGGCGGGGCGTTGACCGCCTCCACCGATTGAACCTGATCGCCCTTCAGATGGAAGATGGCGAACTTGCCTGACGCGGGGTCGCCCCGCACCAGGATCTGGTCGGCGTCGAAGGGCAGGCCCGCGATCTGGAGCTTGAGGTCGTACTGGTCCGACCAGTTCCAAGGCACTTCCGGCGTCGGCGCCGGGCGCCCGGTGATGGCGCAGGCCACCTGCTTGGCCTGTTCCAGGGCGCTGGGCACGCTCTCGGGACCGAACATCCGGTCATAGTGCGGCAGGGGCCGGTGGCTGCAGTCGCCGATGGCGAAGATGGCGGGATCCGACGTCCGCGCCTCCAGGTCCACGACGACCCCGCGGGCGGTCTCCAGGCCGGCGTCGGCGGCGATCTCGTCATTGGGCTTGCCGCCCACCCCCACCAGGACCACGTCGGCGGGGATGACGCGGCCGTCGGCCATCTTCACGCCCGTGACCTTGCCGCCCTCGCCCACCAGGCTGTCGATCTTGGCGCCCAGCTCGAAGGTCACGCCCCGGGCGCGGTGATAGTCGGTGAAGAAGGTCGACAGCACCTCGCACGCGCTGCGCGACAGGATGCGCGCTTCGCGTTCGAACACGGTGGCCTCGGCCCCCAGGGCCCGGGCCGACGCCGCGACCTCCAGGCCGATATAGCCGCCGCCGATGATGGCCACGTGATGCCCGGGCAGGAGGTGGCCCTTCAGCTCCTCGGCGTCGGCGGCGCTGCGCAGGGACAGCACGCCCGAGAGCTCGGCGCCGGGCAGCGGCAGCTTGTTGGGGCGCATGCCGGTGGCGATCACCAGGATGTCGTAGGTCAGGCTCGAGCCGTCGGAGAGTTCGACGATCTTGTCGGCCCGCTTCAGGGTCACGGCCGAGACGCTGGGCCGGAAGTCGATCTGGTTCTCGGCGTAGAATTCCAGGGGCTTCAGCGCCAGGGAGTCCTCATCGGCCTCCCCCTTCAGCCAGGCCTTGGACAGGGGGGGCCGCTGGTAGGGGACCACCGGCTCGTCGCCGACCATGGTGATGGGGCCGTCGAAGCCATATTGGCGCAGCAGGGCGACCAGCGTGCCGCCGGCATGCCCTGCGCCAAGAACCACCACATGTGTGCTCACTGAACCCATGACAGCCCCATGCAGAAAAATGACGGGTGCGTCAACTTACCGAACAGAGTTCGGATGGTCAGACGACCCGTTCGGCCAAAGTCTTCTTGATCTCAGCGATGGCCTTGGCGGGGTTCAGACCCTTCGGGCACACCTGGGCGCAGTTCATGATCGTATGGCAGCGATAGAGCTTGAAGGGGTCTTCCAGGGCGTCCAGCCGGTCGCCGGTGGCCTCGTCTCGGGAGTCGATCAGCCAGCGATAGGCGTGCAGCAGGGTGGCGGGGCCGAGGTACTTGTCGCCGTTCCACCAGTAGCTGGGGCACGAGGTCGTGCAGCAGGCGCAGAGGATGCACTCATAGAGGCCGTCCAGCTTCTCGCGGTCCTGCGGGCTCTGGATCCACTCCTTCTGCGGTTCGGGCGTGGTGGTGTGCAGCCAGGGCTCGATAGAGGCGTACTGGGCGTAGAACATGGTCAGGTCGGGGACCAGGTCCTTGACCACCGGCATGCTGGGCAGGGGGGCGATGGTGCAGTCAGCGCCCGGGACCTCGTCGTGGCCATGGGTGCAGGCGAGCGTGTTGCGGCCGCCGATGTTCATGGCGCAGGAGCCGCAGACCCCCTCGCGGCACGACCGGCGGAAGGCCAGCGTCGGGTCGATGGTGTTCTTGATGTGGATCAGGACGTCCAGGACCATGGGGCCGCAGTTGTCGACGTCCACGTCATAGGTGTCCCACCGCGGGTTCTCGGTCCCCTCGGGATCATAGCGGTAGACCTTGAAAGTCTTGGTCTTGCCGCTCCCGGCCGGCGCCGCGTGGTGGCGGCCCTTCTCGACGCGGGAGTTCTTCGGCAGGGTCAGCTGGACCATCAGACGCTTTCCTTGGAAATCTGGATCACCGTTGGACGTCGCAAGATCAGTACACCCGCGCCTTGGGCGGGATGTAAGCGATGTCGTTGGTCATGGTGAAGTCGTGCACCGGCCGATAGTCGATGGCCACCTTGCCCGTGGCGTCGTCGAACCAGGTCAGGGTGTGCTTCATCCACTGGGCGTCGTCACGGTCGGGGAAGTCCTCGTGGGCGTGGGCCCCGCGGCTTTCGGTGCGGTTGTGCGCGCCGACGACGGTGGTCACCGCCTGGCCGATCAGGTTGTCCAGCTCCAGGGTCTCCATGAGGTCTGTGTTCCAGACCAGGCCCCTATCCGTCACCTTCAGGTCGGAGCGCTGGGCCTGCACCGCGTCCAGCCGCTTCACGCCCGAGGCCAGGCTGTCGCTGGTGCGGAACACCGCAGCGTCCTCCTGCATGGCCATCTGCATCTCGAGGCGCAGGGCCGCCGTCGTGGTGCCGCCCGAGGCGTTGCGGAACTTGTCGAACCGCGCCAGGTGGGCGTCGGTCTCGGTCTTCTTCAGCTCCGGCTGGGTCGCGCCGGCCTTGATGGTCGCCGCCGTGCGCAGAGCCGCCGAGCGGCCGAACACCACCAGGTCGATCAGGGAGTTGGAGCCCAGCCGGTTGGCCCCGTGCACCGAAACGCACGCCGCCTCACCCACCGCCATCAGCCCCGGCACCACCTTGTCGGGATTGTCGCCGTCCCGAGTCACCACTTCGGAGAAGAAGTTCGTGGGGATGCCGCCCATGTTGTAGTGGACCGTCGGCAGCACTGGAATCGGCTGCTTGGTCACGTCGACGCCGGCGAAGATCTTGGCGCTTTCCGAGATGCCCGGCAGGCGCTGGTGCAGGATCTTGGGATCCAGGTGATCCAGGTGCAGGTGGATGTGGTCCTTCTTGGGACCGACCCCCCGGCCTTCGCGGATCTCGATGGTCATGGCCCGGCTGACCATGTCCCGCGGCGCCAGGTCCTTCACGGAGGGCGCATAGCGCTCCATGAACCGCTCGCCCTCGGAATTGGTCAGGTAGCCGCCTTCGCCGCGGGCGCCCTCGGTGATCAGGCAGCCGGCGCCATAGATGCCGGTGGGGTGGAACTGCACGAACTCCATGTCCTGCAGGGGCAGGCCGGCCCGCAGCGCCATGCCGCCGCCGTCGCCGGTGCAGGTGTGGGCGCTGGTGGCCGAGAAATAGGCCCGGCCATAGCCGCCGGTGGCCAGGATCACCTGCTGGGCCTGGAACCGGTGCAGGGTGCCGTCATCCAGCTTCCAGGCGGTCACGCCCCGGCACACACCCTCGTCCATGATCAGGTCGAGGGCGAAGTACTCGATGAAGAACTCGGTCGAGTGGGCCAGGGACTGGCCGTACATCGTGTGCAGCATGGCGTGGCCGGTGCGGTCGGCCGCGGCGCAGGTGCGCTGGATCGGGGCCTCGCCATAGTTGCGGGTCATGCCGCCGAAGGCGCGCTGATAGATCTTGCCGTCAGGCGTGCGGCTGAAGGGCACGCCCCAGTGCTCCAGCTCATAGACCGCCGCCGGCGCGTTGCGGCAGAGGTATTCGATGGCGTCCTGGTCGCCCAGCCAGTCCGACCCCTTGACG
>JAZKFM010000356.1:0-8087 GCA_040386415.1 Pseudomonadota bacterium | reverse complement strand
TCCGGGAAGGCCTGGGTGGGCCTCTACCAGCTGGCCTACAACGCCACCTACGCCGTGCAGGGCGAGTATCGCGGCAATACGGCGGCCTTCGACCTCGACTATGCCGCCGCCGACGTCGCTGGAACCTTCGACATCTACACCGTCAAGCTCGCCTACGAATCCCTCGAGGGCGACGGGGTGCGGGGCTTCACCACGCCGCTGGCCACCGTCCACGCCTTCCAGGGCTGGTCGGACGCCTTCGTCTCGCCGGGCGGCAACAAGAGCTTCGCCGACGGGATCGAGGACAAGAACGTCACGTTCAACGTCAAGCCGCGCTTCCGGCGGACCTGGCTGTTCAACACCGATCTGATCGTCCGCTACCACGACTTCGACGACCAGCGGACCGGGGCTGATCTCGGCTCCGAATGGAACGTGCAGCTGACCGCGGCCATCACCGCCAAGCTGTCGATCGCGCTGAAATATGCCGACTTCCGGCGCGAGGCCACCGTGCCCGCCGGAACCCTCGCGCCCCCGGCCTCGCGCTCCAAGGCCTGGCTCACCCTCGAATACAAGCTCTAGGCGGACCCTGATCATGACCGACAAGACCGACGCTGGCCTGACCCGCCGCAACGCCATCTTCGCCGCGGCCGCCACCCTGGCCGCCGCCAAGGCCGCCTTACCCTCCGGGGCCTTCGCCGCGGGCGCGGGGCCCGAAGTGGCCAAGGCGCGGATGGGCTTCATCGCGCTCACCGACGCCTCGCCCCTGATCATCGCCAAGGAGCGCGGCCTGTTCGCCAAGCACGGCCTGCCGGATGTGGAGGTGGTGAAACAGGCCTCCTGGGCCGCCACCCGCGACAACCTGGTGCTGGGGTCGGGCGGCGGCGGCATCGACGGGGCGCACATGCTGTCGCCCATGCCCCTGCAGTTCACCCTGGGGGTCCAGACCGGGGGCAGGCCGCTGCCGATGTACATCCTGGCCCGGTTGAACACCAACGGTCAGGCCATCTCCGTGGGCAATGACCTCAAGGCTGTGAAGGTCGGCCTCGACGCCTCCGGCGCCAAGGCCAAGTTCGCCCAGCTCAAGGCGGCCAAGAACCCGGCCAAGATCGCCATGACCTTCCGGGGCGGGACCCACGACCTTTGGATCCGCTACTGGCTGGCGGCGGCTGGCATCAATCCCGAGACCGACGTCTCCACCATCGTCATCCCGCCCCCTCAGATGGTGGCCAACCTCAAGGCCGGCACCCAGGACGCCTTCTGCGTCGGTGAACCCTGGAACGCCCAGACCGTGAACCAGAGGATCGGCTACACCGCCACCACCACCAGCGAGATCTGGATGAACCACCCGGAGAAGGCGCTCGGCATGCGGGCCGACTGGGTGGACCGCTATCCGCGCGCCGCCAAGGCGCTCACCGCCGCGGTGCTGGAGGCCCAGCTCTGGTGCGACAAGATGAGCAACCGCCCGGCCATGTGCTCCATCGTCTCGGGGCGGCAGTATATCAACGTGCCGATGGGCGACATCCTGCCCCGGCTGCAGGGGACCATCGACTATGGGGACGGCCGCAAGGTCGCCAAGTCGCCCCACACCATGAAGTTCTGGGCCGACAACGCCAGCTTCCCCTTCAAGTCCCACGACCTGTGGTTCGCCACCGAGAACGTGCGCTGGGGCGTCCTGCCCAAGGCCACCAACACCAAGGCCCTGGTGAACAAGGTCAACCGGTCCGACATCTGGCGGGCGGCGGCCGCCGCCATCGGCCAGCCGGCCCCGGCCGGTGACAGCCGCGGCGTGGAGCGCTTCTTCGACGGCAAGGTCTTCGACCCCGCCAACCCGGCCGCCTATCTCGCCAGCCAGCCCATCAAGAAACTGGTCTAGGGGGCGCGCCGATGAGTTTTCCCAAACCTGAATTCACCGCCAGCCAGCCGGTCGCCATAGACCTCAGCGAGCCGCCGCCCCGACCCTTCGCCGGGCTGACACGCCGGGTCTCGGCGACCGCCGCCGCCGTCCTGCCGCCGGCCCTCACCCTGCTGATCATCATGACCGTCTGGCAGCTGGCGTGCGGCGACTCCTATGAGGGCCTGCCCTCGCCCTCGCGCATCTGGCTGGAGTCCCGCGAGCTGATCGTCGACCCGTTCTATGACCGCGGCGGGGTGGACAAGGGCCTCTTCTGGCATATCGCCACCAGCCTGCAGCGGGTGGCCCTCGGCTTCTCCATCTCGGCGGTCTGCGGGGTTCTGCTGGGGGTGCTGATCGGCGCCAACCGCTGGGCGCACCGGGGCCTGGATCCGATCTTCCAGGTGCTGAGGACCGTGCCGCCCCTGGCCTGGCTGCCGATCTCGCTGGCCGCCTTCCACGAAGCCAACCCCTCGGCCCTGTTCGTGATCTTCGTGACCTCGATCTGGCCGATCATCATCAACACCGCCGTCGGCGTGCGGAATATCCCCGACGACTACGTCAACGTGGCGCGCGTGCTGCGCCTGTCGCCGGTGGAGTACTTCTTCAAGATCCTGCTGCCGGCCACCACCCCCTACATCTTCACCGGCCTGCGCATCGGGGTCGGCATGAGCTGGCTGGCCATCGTCGCCTCGGAGATGCTGCTGGGGGGCGTCGGCGTCGGCTTCTTCATCTGGGACCAGTACAATGCGTCCCGCATCTCCGACATCGTCGTGGCCCTGGCCTGGGTCGGTCTCACCGGCTTCTTCCTCGACCGCATCGTGGCCTTCGCCGGCCGCATCGTCTCGCGCGGCGACGCGCTGAGCTAAGGAGCCTGACCATGGCCAAGGCCTATCTCTCCATCGAAGCCGTCGGCGTCACCTTCCAGAAGGGCGCGAGCCGTTCGGAGGTGCTGCGCGACATCAACCTGCAGGTCGACCAGGGGGAGTTCGTCTCCATCATCGGCCACTCCGGCTGCGGGAAATCCACCCTGCTCAATGTGGTGGCCGGCCTGATCCCGGTGACGACGGGAGCGGTGATCCTCGACCGCGAGGCCGTTGAGGCGCCGGGGCCGGAGCGGGCGGTGGTGTTCCAGAACCACTCCCTGCTGCCCTGGCTGTCGGTGCAGGAGAACGTCCGCCTGGCGGTGGACAAGGTGTTCGCCGGCAAGAAGTCCGCCGCCGAGCGCCGCGACTGGACCCTGCACAACCTCGACCTGGTCAAGATGACGGAGGCCCGCGACAAGCGGCCCTCGGAAATCTCCGGCGGCATGAAGCAGCGGGTCGGCATCGCCCGGGCGCTCGCCATGCAGCCCAAGGTCCTGCTGCTCGACGAACCCTTCGGCGCCCTGGACGCCCTGACCCGCGCCCATCTGCAGGATAGTGTCATGGAGATTCAGACGGCGCTGAAGAACACCGTCCTGATGATCACCCACGATGTCGACGAGGCTGTGCTGCTCTCCGACCGCATCGTGATGATGACCAACGGCCCCCGCGCCGGGGTCGGCCAGATCCTGTCGGTGGACCTGGCCCGCCCGCGGGACCGGCTCGCGGTCGCCGGGAACGCCACCTATGTCGGCGGCCGGGCCTCGGTGATCGAGTTCCTCTACGCGCGGCGCGCCGCCTAAGCCGTCAGCATCACCTTGCCCACGTGCGCCCCGCCCTCGAGGTGCGCGTGGGCCTTTCCCGCCTCGGCCAGGGGGAAGGTGGCGTCGATCTTGGGCCGCAGCTTGCCCGCCTCGATCCAGGGCCAGACCGTGGCCTCCACGGCCGCCGCCAGCCGCGCCTTCTCGTCCAGGCTGCGGGGCCGCAGGGTTGAGCCGGTGACGGTGGCCCTTTTCATCATCAACTTGCCGATCGGCAGGGCCACCTCTCCGCCGCCGAGGCTGGCGATGAACACGATCCGGCCGCCGGTCTTCAGGGCGTCCAGGCCCTTGGCGAAATAGTCGCCGCCGACCATGTCGAGGATCACATCGACCCCGCCCTCGCGCTTGGCGACCTCGGCGAAGTCCTCGGCCGTGGTGTCCACCACCACGTCGGCGCCCAGCGCCTTGGCCTCCGCGGCCTTTCCGGCGCCGCGCGCCGTGGCGATCACCTTGGCGCCCGCGGCCTTGGCCATCTGGATCGCCGTGGTGCCGATGCCCGAGGTGGCGCCGTGCACCAGGAAGGTTTCGCCGGCCTTCAGGCTCCCATGCTCAAAGACGTTGGCGAAGACGGTGAACACCGTCTCCGGCAGGGCCGCGGCCTCCAGCAGGGACAGGCCCTTGGGGATCGGCAGGGCGTGGCGAGCGTCCACCACGGCGTATTGCGCATAGCCGCCGCCGCCCAGCAGGGCGGTGACCTGGTCGCCCGCCTTCCAGCGGCCGGCGCCGGTGACCACCTCGCCGGAAACCTCCAGGCCCATGGTGTCGGGGGAACCGGGGGGCGGGGGATAGAAGCCCATGCGCTGGATCAGGTCAGGGCGGTTCACCCCGGCATGGGCCACCTTGATCAGGATCTGGCCGGGGCCGGCCTCCGGACGCGCCAGCTGCACGGCCTTCATGTCGGCGGCGGAGCCCTTGCCGCCCTCGACGGCGATGGCGGTCATGTCCGTCTGGCTCATCTGTGGCCTCCCTGGTCTTGCGTATGGGTGTCGTTGGGGGTTCAGATAGGCGCAGAAACGGAACCGGCAAAGGGAGGTCTTCCATGGAGGAGCCCGCAGAGGTTCGAATCGGCCGTGGCCAACGGCTGACGGAAGCGGTCCGCGAGGACCTGGAGCTCTACGGCGTCGCCGAGCTCGAGGAGCGTATCGAGATGCTGCAGGCGGAGATCGCCCGCTGCCAGGCCCAGATCGAGAAGAAGAAGGCGACCCGCCAGGCGGCGGATGCGCTCTTTGGATCTCCCCCGGATTAGGGGGCGGTTAGGGCCTGGTTAGGCATAAGGGGGCGTATCTGTCGCAGACAGGGCGGGTTTGGCACGGCGGTTGCACCAGCTAGGACCAAGCGGCGCATCTGAGCGCGGACGAATTTTCAGTCGGGGACTTTGTGGTCATGAGCGATGGAAACCAGCCGGCGGGGGCCTGGCGCGCGGACGTGATCCAGGACTTCGCGCGGTCCGAGCTTTTTGACCGGACCTTCCAGGAGGGCATGGACCTCGTCGAGGAGACCGCCGGCTATCTGGACGGCTCCGGGCGCCAAGAATCCAAGCTGTTGTCGCGCAACGCGGCGCTCGCCTATGCCGGCGAGAGCATGCGCCTCACCACGCGGCTGATGCAGGTGGCCTCCTGGCTGCTGGTGCAGCGCGCCGTGCGCGAGGGCGACATGCCGCCGGAAGGCGCCTGCGACGAACGCTATCGCCTGGGCGCCGAGGATGTCTGCCGTCCCGGCCACGACACCGCCGAGGACCTGCCCAGCGGCCTGTTGCTGCTGCTGGATCGGTCTGAGCGCCTCTATGAGCGCGTCCGCCACCTGGACCGCCGCATGTATATCGAAGACACCGACGTCGAGACCCCGAACCCGGTGCAGTCCCAGTTCGACCGCCTGCGGACCGCCTTCGGGGGCTGACCCCCGGAGGCCAAGCCTCGATATCCAGACAGCAAAAAACGCCGCGTGGTCCACGCGGCGTTTTTCTTGTGCTCGAAAGTCGCGCGCGGCCACGGGGGCCGCGACGCTTACTTGCGGGTGAAGGCGCCGAACTTGGCGTTGAAGCGCGAGACGCGGCCGCCACGGTCCAGCAGCTGCTGGTTGCCGCCGGTCCAGGCCGGGTGCGTCTTCGGATCGATATCCAGATTCAGGGTCGCGCCCTCTTTCCCGTAGGTGGAGCGCGTCTGGTAGGTGGTGCCGTCGACCATCACCACATTGATGAAGTGGTAGTCGGGGTGGGTGTCTTGTTTCATCGCGCGGGCATCCGACGTAAAGGAGCGGCCATAGAATAATCGCTCCGCCGGCTAGGCGGATCGAACGGAGCCGCGCCTATACAGGAAAAGGCGGGGCAAGAGCAAGGGCGCGGGTTTTCATGAGTGATTTTGGGTCCGGGCCGGCCGTCGAGGGCCGACCGACCGCGGGTGCGTCTCTCGCCCAGGATATCTCCGAAGCCGCCGAGCGGCGTCCCAAGAGCCGCAACATCAAGCCCCTGGCCGCGCTCAACCCGTTCCTGCGGGCCCATATGGGCGATGTCGGCCTGGCCGGGCTCTTCCTGGTCACCGCCGCGCTCTCCACCCTGGCCCTGTCGGGCGCCGTGCGGCTGCTGGTGGACCACCTGACCGACGCCCGGACCACGGGCGCCTCGGTGGATCAGTGGTTCTGGCTGATGGGGGGGGTGGCCGTCGCCTTGGCCGTCTCCTCGGCCCTGCGCTATTTCTTCGTCACCAAGCTGGGGGAACGGATCGTCGCCGACCTGCGCAAGGCCGCCTACGCCCATATCCTGACCCTCGACCCGGCCTTCTTCCTGCACATGCGCACCGGCGAGGTGCTGTCGCGCCTGACCACCGACATCCAGATCGTCGAGAGCCTGATCAGCACCTCGATCTCCGTGGCCCTGCGAAACCTGCTGATGCTGATCGGCGCCCTGATCCTGATGCTCATCGTCAGCCCGCACCTGACTGGCATGGTGGTGCTGCTGATCCCGCTGATCATTGCGCCTCTGTTCCTGTTCGGCCGCCGGGTGCGCACCCTGACCGCCTCGACCCAGGACCAGTTCGCCCAGGCCGTGGGCCATGCCGGCGAAACCCTGGACGCCCTGGAGACCGTCCAGGCCTTCGGGCGTGAGGCGGCCGGCGCCAAGGTGTTCGGGAACGCCGTCGAGGCTTCCTTCGCCACCTCCCTGCGGCGGATGACGGCGCGGGCCGGGATGATCGCCGCGGTGATCACCCTGGTGTTCGGGGGCGTCGTGGGCATCTTCTGGATCGGGGTCGATGCGGGTCTGCGGGGCGACATGAGCTGGGGCGCGCTGTTCCAGTTCGCCTTCCTCTCGGTCATGGCTGCGGGTTCGGTCGGCGCCCTGGGCGAGACCTGGGGCGACGTTCAGAAAGCGGCCGGCGCCATGGAGCGGGTCTCCGATCTGCTGGCCGCCAAGCCGGGGATCGCGGCGCCCGCCGTGCCCCGGCATCTGCCGGCTCCGGCCCGGGGCGAGATCGAGTTCTCCAACATCACCTTCGCCTATCCCGGCCGCGCCGATCTGCCGGCCCTGCAGGGCTTCGACCTGCGGGTGGCGCCGGGCGAGCGGGTGGCCCTGGTGGGCCCCTCCGGCGCGGGCAAGAGCACGGTCTTCCGCCTGCTGCTGCGCTTCTATGATCCCCAGTTCGGCACGGTGAAGGTGGACGGCGTCGACGTCCGCGACGCCGATCCGGCCGAGGTCCGCGCGCGCATGGCCCTGGTGGCCCAGGACTCGCCGCTGTTCTCCGGCTCAGCCCTGGACAATATCCGCTTCGGCCGGGCCAACGCCGACCTCGACGCCGTGCGCGCCGCCGCCCGGGCCGCCCAGGCCGACGATTTCCTGGACGCCCTGCCGCAGGGTTTCGACACCCCGCTGGGGGAACGCGCCCGTAGCCTGTCCGGCGGTCAGCGCCAGCGCCTGGCCATCGCCCGGGCCCTGATCCGCGAAACCCCGATCCTGTTGCTGGACGAGGCCACCAGCGCCCTCGACGCCGAGAACGAACGCCTGGTCCAGAAGGCCCTGGAGGAAGCCATGGTGGGGCACACCACCCTGGTCATCGCCCATCGCCTGGCCACCGTGCTGAAGGCCGACCGCATCATCGTCATGGACAAGGGCCGCGTGGTCGAACAGGGCTCCCACCACGAGCTGATCACCAAGAGCGGCCTCTATGCGCGCCTGGCGTCCCTGCAGTTCGGAGACGCGGCGGCCTAGAGCCTGTCCGTTTCAGAGGGACTCATCTGAAACGGATAAACAGGCTCGTCCTCTTATGTTTAGTGCGTGACGGGCGCCTGAACCGGTACCCACTTCAGGCTGTCACGCTCTAGGCTCGGCGCCCGTTTCTCCTCAGTCGTCGATATTGGCCCCGCGCATCTCCCTCACGAAGAAGACGCCCACCACCACGGTCACCGCGGCGATGACGATGGGATACCAGAGGCCATAGTAGATATTGCCGGTGGCCGCGACCATGGCGAAGGCCGTGGTGGGCAGGAAGCCGCCGAACCAGCCGTTGCCGATATGGTAGGGCAGGGACATGGAGGTGTAGCGGA
>JAZKFM010000355.1:6582-10455 GCA_040386415.1 Pseudomonadota bacterium | reverse complement strand
CTGGTGACCCTCTCGGCGGTGGCGCTATCGACGGTCGGCGTGCTGATGGGGGTGCAGGTCAACCTGCTGCACACCTTCGACTACATCTCGGTGATCATGCTGGGGACCGGCGTGGTCGCCCTGGCCGGGGTCGTGGTGGGCCACAACATCGTGCTGGTGGATACCTACTATCAGCTCCGCCGCTCGGGCTACGAGGCTGACGACGCGGCTGTCCGCGCCGCGGCCCAGCGGTTCCGCCCGGTGATGCTCACCACCCTGGTGACTGTCGTCGGCCTGCTGCCGCTGATGTTCCAGATCCACCCGAACTTCCACAGCGGCCATATCGAGTACAAGGCGCCGGGGTCGGAATGGTGGGTGCAGCTCTCGGGCGCCGTGGTCTGGGGCCTGACCTTCGCCACCCTCCTGACCCTGATCCTGACGCCGGTCCTGCTGGCCGCGCCGAAGGTCATGGCCCAGCGGTTCGCCTGGGTCCGGGACCGCACCTTCGGCCCCCGTTTCGGCAGGAAGCCGCCGCGGGATCGCCAGATGGTGTTCGGCGACGACGGCGACGTGCCCAAGGCGGCGGAGTAGAAACGTCATCCCGGACGGCCGACAGGCCGATCCGGGACCCAGGGGCGGCGCGTACGGCCCCTGGGTCCCGGCTCTTCGCTACGCTTCGGCCGGGATGACGGCTATCTGATCACCTCTCCAGATACGCCTTTGTCAGCGCCTGATAGGTCTCCATCGGCGGAAACTCGGCAAAGCTGTGCTCCGCCGGCGTGGTGGCCCAGGGCAGCTTCTCGCTGGTGAAGGTCTCCAGGAACGGCGGCAGGTCCACGCCGCCGTCCAGCATCGGCGTCCGCACATTCACGAACCAGTCCATCCCCTCGGCCCGGGTGAACATCCAGCTCATGCAGTGCGGGCAGAAGTAATGATGCACCTCGGCGCCGTGCAGGCCGCCGATCACCGGCTCGCCGGCCGTCACCTCGAACCCGGCGCTGGGGACCGCGGCGCTCAGCGAAAAGGCGCTCGACGTCATCTTCTGGCAGCCGGTGCAGTGGCAGGCCATGGTCAGGATCGGCGGGGCGCTCACCTTGAAGCGGACCTGGCCGCAGCGGCAGCCGCCCTCCCAGGGCAGGTCGGGTTGGCTCATGATTTTACTCCTCAAGGTTCGAACAAACTGTCGTCGGCGGCCTTGCGCCGGGGCGCCTTGCGGGGCCGCACGAACATGATCCCGGGATAGCCCTTCAGCGGGGCCATGGCCTCGCCGCGCCAGGTCCAGTCGGCCATCTGCGCTGCGCCGCCGTGATAGCGCGGCTCGCGGCCCGTGCGCTCGGCGAACAGGGCGCGGGGAATATTGACCATCTTGGGTGAGCGGGCCCGCTCATAGAACAGCGGCGTGCCGCAGCGGGCGCAGAAGCTGCGCGCCGTGCCCAGCTCGGGGTCCTCGTAGCGGCTGATGTAGTCCTCGCCCGCCAGGATGCGGAACCGGCTGCGCCAACTCCCCACATAGGTTGCGTAGGCCGCCCCCTGGGCATGCCGGCTGGCGGGCGAGTGGTCATGCCAGGCCCAGACCGCCGGCACGTCGATCTCCAGACTGACGGCCCCGCACACGCATCGTCCAACAGACTGCACGGCGGAGGCCTTCGGCTTGGGGGCTTTCGTCATCGCCTTCTTCATCTACGCGCGCCCTTTCCTCCCACATTTACGGGGGAGGAAAACACTCAGTGCTCCCGCGTCTGGCGCCGCCAGAGGGCCGCGTACTCTCCGGCCTTCTCCAGCAGTTCCGCATGGGTGCCCCGTTCGACGATTTTCCCCCGCCGCAGCACGACGATCTGGTCGGCGTCGACGATGGTCGACAGGCGGTGGGCCACCACCAGGGTGGTGCGGCCGGCCCGCACCTTGCGCAGGGTGGCCTGGATGGCCTCCTCGGTGCGGCCGTCGAGCGCGCTGGTGGCCTCGTCGAGGATCAGCACCCGGGGATTGGCCAGCAGGGCGCGCGCGATCCCCACCCGCTGGCGCTCGCCGCCGGACAGCTTCAGGCCGCGCTCGCCCACCATGGTGGACATGCCGTTGGGCAGGCCGTCGATGAAGGCGCCCAGTTCAGCGTCCTCGGCGGCCTTGCGCACCTCCTCCGGCGTCGCATCGGGGCGGGCGAAGCCGATATTGGCGTAGACCGTGTCGTTGAACAGGGCCACGTCCTGCGGCACTAGGGCCACCGAGCGGCGCAGGGAGGCCTGCTTCACGTGGCGCAGGTCCATGCCGTCGAGGGTGACGCGACCACCTTGCGGATCGATCAGCCGCAGGGCCAGGCGCACCGCCGTTGTCTTGCCGGCGCCCGAGGGCCCGACGATGGCCGTGGTGGTGCCAGGCGGCGCATGGAAGCTGACCTCCCGCAGGCCGGTCGAGCGGGCGTCATGCTGGTAGGTCACCCCCTCGAAGGCCACATCAGCCCCGTGCACCGCCGACGGTGGCAGGTCCTGGGCGTCCGGCGCATCGACGATGTCGGGCATCAGGGCCGCGAGGCTGACCATCTGCTCCATGTCGATGAAGGCCTGGCGGATCTCGCGGTAGTTGAAGCCCAGCATGTTCAGGGGCTGGTAGATGCCGGTCAGCAAAAGGATGGCGACAGTGACGTCGCCGATCCGCATCCGGCCCTGCATCACCTCCACCCCGGCCAGCACGGTCATCAGGGCCAGGCCGATGGTGAGGATCACCGCCTGCACGCCGTTCAGCAGCGACAGCGAAGTGTTGGCCTTCACCGAGGCCACGACATAGGCGCCCATGGCGCCCTCGTACTGGGTGACCGTGCGGGTCTCCGAGCCGAAGGTCTTGACCGTCTCGTAGTTCATCATGGCGTCCACCGAGAGACCCGCCGAGCGGCTATCGGCCTCGTTCAGCTCGCGCCGGTGGCTGAGCCGCCAGTCGGTGATCTTGAAGGTCACCACCGTGTAGATGACGATGGTCACGAAGGTGGTGGCCGCGAACCGCCAGTCCAGCCGCAGCACCATCACCACCAGGGCCATCACCAGCTCGACCGCCGTGGGGCCCAGGTTGAACACCACGCTGCGGATCAGGAAGTCGGTGGAGCGCGCGCCGCGGTCGATGATGCGGGCCAGCATCCCGGTCTGCTTGGACTGGTGGAAGTCGAGCGACAGGGCGAGCGCGTGGGCGAAGGTCTCCACCGCCGCCTTGGCCATGGTGGATTGCGAGACCGTGGTGAAGATGGCGTCGCGGACATAGGGGGCGCAGGACGAGATCAGCCTCAGGCCTGCAAACGCCAGGGCCAGGGCCACGAAGTCGGACCCCACCGCCACCGCCGACCCGGCCGCGGGCGACAGGGTGTTGATGGCGTCCCCCAGCATCACCGGCGCCGTCACCCCGGCCAGCTTGCCGACGAACACCATCACCAGGGAGACCGGCAGCCGCCAGGCCAGGCCCTGCGCGCCCGAGCGCATCACCAGGCGCCACAGGTCGGCCATCGACGCCCAGAAGCTGAACGTCACCGTCGGCGGCGACACCGCCCCAGGCGTTGCGAACCGCCGGTCACCGCCGGCGTGCATGAATGTCACCTTGAAGGAACTCCGACTGACATATCGACCTGGTTGATGATCACGGTGGACTGCACGCCGCCGCCCGGCGTCATCCAGTCCACCCGCAGCCCGGCCGGCGTACGACTGCTGCGGAAGGGCCCGTCGGTCAGGGAGGCGGCGGGCGAGGTGTCGACGGTCACGGAGTCTTCGGCGCCGTCGTTGTAGATCTTGATGGTGTGCGCCCCGGGCGTCAGGGGCTGGGTCAGGGAGATGGCGAAGGCGCCAGTGGCGTTCGACCGCCCGTCGGCGCTCTGGCGGCCGTCGGCGCACCCTTGTGGGGATCGGTTGGGATGATGGCCTT
>JAZKFM010000355.1:0-6572 GCA_040386415.1 Pseudomonadota bacterium | reverse complement strand
CGAAGGACCCGCTGCTCGGTCGGTGGGTCGCGCCGTTCGTGATGGCGCCGTACAACACCCGCATCGTCCGCCGCAGCAGCGCGCTGCTCGGCCACGCGTACGGGCCCCGGTTCTCCTACCGCGAGGTGATGGCCGTCCCCGCCGGCGCGACGCCTGAGACCATGGCCGCCCCCTCGCGGTCGAAATCGAAGGCGGTGATGGCCGGCGCCGCCACCGCGCCGATCCGGATGGCGCCGGCGCCGGCCCGCAGCTGATAGGCCAGGCCTTCCGGCGTCACCAGCAGATAGCCCTGGGACTGCACCGTGCGCTTGCCCTGGGTGGTCGACAGGCCAAACAGCCGCGGCGTCGCGGCCGGCGCCATGGTCAGGCGCCAGACCCCCTTTTTGTCAGCCGAGGCCGAGAGGCTGGCGCCATCGGGACTGGCCAGCCGCACCGGCGCGCCGGCAGGGGCCGACCCGGTCAGGGTCACGCCCGCCGCCGTGGTCTCGATGCGATTGACCATGGGCGGGGAGATGTAGCCCGCCTCGGCCGCGGGCTCCTTCTTGGGCGCCAGGGGCACGCGCGGCGCCTCGGCCCCGCAGGCGCTCAGCAGCCCCGCTGCGGCGATAGGAATCAGGACGCGGAACACGGCTTGCTTGAAACTCCTTAACCCAGACCCTAGCTAATCCAATCCGCGCGCCGAAACCTGTCAGCAGCGCGCACCCCGAGTCCTTTTCCGGAGCTTACCGCCCATGGGGCAAGACCTCGCCCCCATTTCGAGCGCCTGCGTGTTCTGCGGCTCGTCCGACGCCGCTGATCCCCAGCTGCTGGCTGACGCCGCCCAGCTCGGCCGCGACCTGGCGGCCGCGAAGCTGAAGCTGATCTATGGCGGCGGCGGCGTCGGGCTGATGGGCGCCTGCGCCATCGCGGCCCACGAGGCCGGCGGCGATGTCCTGGGGATCATTCCCCACTTCCTGAAGGTCCGTGAGCGCCGCCTGGACGTGGTGGAGACCATCGTCGTGTCCTCCATGCACGAGCGCAAGCAGATCATGTTCGACCGCTCCGACAGCTTCATCGTCCTGCCCGGCGGCATCGGCACCCTGGAGGAGATCGTCGAGCTGCTGTCGTGGCGCCGGCTCGACCTTCACGCCAAGCCGGTGGTCTTCTACAGCCCCGGCGGCTTCTGGGAGCCGCTCTACGCCCTGTTCAAACACACGGTGGACGCCCGGCTGACTCCGCCGGAGTTCATGGACAGCTGGATCTCCGTCGACCGCGTCGAGGACATCATCCCTGCGCTCAGCGGCGTTCAGCCGCCTGAGCCGATCCCGGAGAGCGTCGTCCTGCGGATGACCTGATACGGAACTCGCCAACCCCGTGCGGAATTGGCTAGTCTCCCACGAACCGATCAATGGGAGCGCCCATGTTCAGCAAGCGCAACGCGCCCTCGGCCCGCGACAGCGGCTTTGATGTCCTGCAGCACGAGATGGCCGGCGAGGCCGCCGCAGCCCTCGGACGCATGGACAACAAGATGATCAAGGCGCTCGACGCCCTACGCGCCTGGGACGCCGGCGAGGACCAGACCTTGCCCCGCGACGCCGTGGTGAAGGCTGCGGCCAAGGCGGTCTGGATGTTCTTCGTCCAGCGCGAGTCGCTTGGCCTGCGCGACCAGCGCCCGGTCATCGCCCACCACCAGATCCCCCGCGAGGTCTTGCTCAGGCTGGGGGCGTCCTAGGCCCGCGCGCCGCCGTGGGGCTCATCCCCGTCCAGCGCTTGAAGGCCCGTGAAAAGGCCGCCGGCTCCGAGAACCCCACCAGATAGGCGGTCTCGTTCACCGAGACCTTGGCGCCCTCCAGATAGTGCAGGGCCAGTCGGTGACGTAGGCCGTCCAGCACGCGCTCGAAGGTCACCCCCTCGGCCTTCAGCTTGCGGAACAGGGTCTGGCGGCTCAGCCCCATCTTGCCCGCGACCCGCTCAATCCCGGCGTCGCCGGTGTGCAGGATCGGCAGCAGCAGGCTCTCCACCTGCCCCCGCACCGACTTCGACGCCTCCAGGCTCGCCAGCAGGGCCTGGGCATGTTCGCTCAGCACCCCGAACACGTAGCGCGGCAGCTTGGCCACCGGCTGGGCGGGCAGCGTCGGGTCGATCTGCATCGCGTTCCAGTCGGCGCCGAACACCACAGGCGCCTGGAAGATGCGTTCGTACTCCCGCGCGTAGCCAGGGTCGGCGAAGCTCAGGTGGACCGCCTTGATGGCCAGGCCGTCGTTGGCCCGCCGCGCGCCGGTGACCAGTTGGGCGAAGGCGCTCTCGGTGAGTTCGGGGAAGGCCTGCGCGTTACGGCGATTGTCCACCAGCCACATCCCGCCGCGCTCCAGGGCCAAGCGGAAACGGTCGGCCTGGTCGCCATTGTCGGTCTCGACAATCAGCCGGACATAGCGGTTCAGCTGGACAAAGGCCTCCAGGATGGTCTCCGACGCCTGGCCCAGCAGGCCGATGATGGACACCTCTGAGATATCCACGCTTTCACCGAAGTGCAGCGCCAGGGCCGGGTCGCCGGTAAGGGCCTGGCCGGCGCGCATCAGCGCCGCATAGTCGGAAAACGGCAGGCGGGCGTCCTGGTCCATGAGGGCCCGGGGATCGATCCCCGCGCGCGCCAGCAGCACGGTCCTGTCGGCCCCCCGCGACACGGCGAAGTCTGCCAGCCCGCGCGCGAACCCGGCCCCCACAGTCAGGTCCCTGCAACCTGCGATCATGTCTTTGTCGCCCCGCGTCATGGCCCTTCGATGCGCCGTCCCTAGGCTAGGTGCTGGCGTGACAAAGCCAAGCAGCAAGCGTGCGGTATGACCCTCCAAGCAAGTCTCAGCCCCCGCGGCGCCCTGGCCGACCGGGCCCTGGCGGCGTCCGCCCAATTCTGGTTCATCGCCGCCGTCATCGGCCAGTGGGCCTTCCTCTACTATATCGCCGCCTTCTACGGCCCCTCGACCCTGTCGGGCGACTTCCCGGCCTGGGCCGGCAACCCCCTGCTGTCCAAGGGTTACGTGGCCGGCGACACGGCGGGCAACCTGGCCTTCGCCGCCCACGCCCTGCTGGCGGGAGTCATCGCCTTCGGCGGGGCCCTTCAGGTCCTGCCCCAGCTTCGCAACCGCTGGCCCGCCGTCCACCGCTGGAACGGCCGTCTGTTCCTGATCGTGGTCTGCGGCCTGGCCTTCTCCGGCCTCTACCTCGTCTGGATGCGCCAGCCCACGCCCGCCCGGCTGGGCGACTTGGCCACCAGCCTGAACGCCGCCCTGATCCTCGCCTTCGGCGGATTGGCCTTCGCCGCCGCGCGGGGCCGCGACTTCGCCGCCCATCGCCGCTGGGCCCTGCGCCTCTATCTGGTGGCCAACGCCCAGTGGTTCATGCGCGTCGGCTTCTTCGCCTACGTTATGGCCCAGGGCGGCCAGCCGGTGGGCGCCAAGCTCTTCGGCGACCTCTGGTCCTTCGGCTGCTTCCTGGTTCCGCTGGCCGTCCTCGAGCTCTACCTGCGCGCCAAGGACAGCGGCGCGCCGCGCGCCCGCCTGGCCATGGCGGTTGGCCTCCTGGCCCTGACCCTGCTGATGAGCGCCGGGATTGCGGGCTTCACCCTCTTCTCCCTGAGCATCCTGAAGGCCTAGGCCAGGTCCTTGCTCATGTGCGTCACCACCCCGGCGCTGACCGGCTCCTCGCCCGCCTGTGAGAGACGAGGCTATTCCACAGCCTCCCCCGCCCGCCGCAGCAGGAACGCCCGCTCGCGGCTGTTGGTCGCCAGACCCGCCGCCGCCTCGAAGGCGGCGCGGGCCTCGCCGTGGCGGCCCAGCTTGGCCAGCAGGTCGCCGCGCACGCTGGGTAGCAGGTGATAGGTCTTCAGCGCCGGTTCCGACATCAGCCGCTCGACGAGGTCCAGCCCCGCCGCCGGGCCCTGCGCCATGCCCACGGCCACCGCCCGGTTCAGCTCGATGATCGGTGAGGGCGACACCGCCGCCAGCTGCGCATAGAGCCCCGCGATGCGCGCCCAGTCGGTCTCCGCCGCCGTCGCCGCCTGTGCATGGCAGGCGACGATGGCGGCCTGCAGGGCGTAGAAGCCCCCTGCCCCGCCCAGCTCCCCGGCCCGGGCCAGGGCCTTCAGCCCGCGCCGGATCTGCAGCTGATCCCAGCGCGCGCGATCCTGGTCCAGCAGCAGGATCGGCTCGCCGCCGGCGTCGGTGCGCGCCGCCGTGCGCGAGGCGTTCAGCTCCATGAGCGCCACAAGGCCGTGGACCTCGGGCTCCTGGCCCGCCAAGGCGGCCAGCACCCGGCCCATCCGCAGGGCCTCCTCGCAGAGCTGGGGCCGCAGCCAGTCCTCGCCGCGGGCGGCCGTATAGCCCTCGTTGAAGATCAGGTAGACCACCTCCAGCACCGAGGCCAGGCGAGCCGCCAGCTCCTCCCCGCGCGGGGTCTCATAGGCCAGGCCCGACTCCGACAGGGTCTTCTTGGCCCGCACGATCCGCTGGGCGATGGTGGCCTCGGGCAGCAGGTAGGCGCGCGCGATCTCCGGCGTGGTCAGGCCGCAGATCATCCGCAACGCAAGGCAAGTCCGAGCGTCCCGTGAGAGGATCGGGTGGCAGGCGGTGAACACCAGGCGCAGCATCTCGTCGCCGATGTCGTCGTCCAGGGCGCTATCCAGATCGGGCATAGCCTGCTGCTCGGCCTCCAGCTCGCGAGCCACCATGCCGTGCTTGCGCGCTAGCATGGGGCCTCGCCGCATATGATCCAGGGCCCGGCGCTTGGCCGTCGCCATCAGCCAGGCGCCGGGACGCTCCGGGACGCCGCTGGCCGGCCACCGCTCGAGGGCGGCGATCAGGGCGTCCTGGGTCAGTTCCTCGGCCAGGGGCACGTCGCGCAGCATCCGCGCCAGACTAGTGATCAGCCGCGGCTGCTCCACCCGCCAGACCGCCAGGATGGCGCGATGGGCCTCAGCCTCCGGCGTCATGGGTGAACATCGCGCGCACCTCGCACACCCCGTCCCAGCCGGGCATGTGGTCCTTGTGCAGCTGCAGGAACTCCTTGGCCGAGGCCACGGCCTCCTCCTTGTTGCGGAACTCGAAGATGGCGTAGCCGCCGATCACCTCCTTGGCCTCCACCATGGGGCCGTCGAGGACGGTCAGCTTGCCGCCCGACAGGGTCACCACCGCGCCGTCGGCCATGGGCGCCAGCATGCCGTCGTCGATCATGCGGCCGGCCTTCACCTCCCGGTCGGCGAGCTTGTGCATCGCCTCCAGCAGTTCCGGGGTCGGCGGGTCTTCATTGGCGGTGGTGATGAAGGACATGTAGCGCATCTGAAAGGCCTCTCCTGAACGCGAGCCGCGACGCCGTCGCCGCGCACTGTCTCGCTATTGAGGACGACGATCCAGCCCGCGACGCCTCGACAGGCGCCGCGCAGGAAATCCTACTTCTTCTGCCGCGCCAGGGCCGCCTTGGCCGCCGCGAGATCCTGAACCCGCGCCAGGGACTCGTTGATGGCGTTGTCCTGGGCCGGCGACAGGCTCTGGGCCTGGCGGTAGAGGCCGATCGCCCTGCCATAGTCGCCCGCGCTCTCGGCGCAGACCCCCAGGTCATAGACGGTGTCCAGGTTGCCGGGCTGGGCGGTGTTAATGCTGGTCCAGGCCTGGCAGGCCGTGGCCATGTCGCCGCTGGAGGCGGCCTTCACCGCCGCGGTGAACTGCGGCTTCAGGGCCTCGCTCAGCCCTGCGCCCTTGGTCTTGAGGGTGGCGCTGAGGGTGGTGTTGTAGGGGGCGATGTCGCGGCGGATGTCGCCAAGGATGTCGCGCTGGGCGTCGGTCACCATGGCCAGGTCGCCAGTGGACGGCGAGTTGTTGCCGCACCAGCTGGTGTTGCGGTTGGCCCGCTTCTGGGTGGAATAGACCACCCGGCCGGTGGCCACGTTCACCAGGCTGGGGGTCACGATCAGATCGACGTTGCGGCGCCAGCAGGGGATGGGGAAGGACTTGTATTCCTTGCACTTGTCCCCCTCCCACCGCACGCAGCGGCTCTCGCTGCCCTGGTAGGTGGAGGTGTTGAAGTCGGTGCCCACCGTGCCCAGGATCACCCCCTGGGCGCCCACCGAGCGGCCGTAGGGCGCCGCGTCGCGCGGATCGCTGGGACCGCCGGTGGCCACCACCGTGAAGTAGGGCTGGCCGTCGAACCGGGCGGCGAACAGCTCGGCCTGCAGGGCCGACTGGAACTCGCGGCCGCCATAGCCGTCGAAGCCGGCCACGGCGATCTTGCGGATATTGGCGGTCTCGGCGTAGCGGGCCGGGAAACGGGCGCTGATGTCGACGGTGGTGGCGCAGGCGCTCAAGACCATCATCAGGCCGGCGCAAACCGCCAGCCGCGAAATCAGACGCAGACCCATGTCAGACCCCTCCACCCAGAATGGGTGCAGGATAACAGCCAAGCTTGAAATCGCAACTTTGCGTCGCGTGGGGGCGCAGGGAGGCCCAATTCCTCCCCCAGCGCGCAGCGCGTTTCGGGGGAGGTGGATCGCAGGCCAGGCCCTGCGAGACGGAGGGGGCTAGGCCCTTGCCGTCTGCACCGCCCAA
>JAZKFM010000354.1:6797-27051 GCA_040386415.1 Pseudomonadota bacterium | reverse complement strand
CGTCCTGCCCTGGGGCCAGATGAGCTTCCACGGCGCGGTGGTGATCACCAACCTGTTCGGCGCCCTGCCGATCGTCGGCGAGTCCATCACCACCTGGCTTTGGGGCGGCTTCGCGGTGGATAACGCCACCCTGAACCGCTTCTTCTCGCTGCACTTCCTGCTGCCGTTCATGATCGCCGGAGTGGTGATCCTGCACATCTGGGCGCTGCACGTGCCCGGCAACAACAACCCCACCGGCGTGAACGTTAAGTCCAAGGAGGACACCGTCCCCTTCCATCCGTACTACACGGTCAAGGACGGCTTCGCGATTTCGCTCTTCCTGCTGATGTTCGCCACCTTCGTGTTCTTCCAGCCGAACGCCCTGGGTGACGCGGTGAACTATGTTCCCGCCAACCCCCTGGTGACCCCGGCCCACATCGTTCCGGAATGGTACTTCCTGCCCTTCTACGCGATCCTGCGGGCGGTTCCGGACAAGCTCGCCGGCGTTCTACTGATGTTCGGCGCCATCGCGGTCCTGTTCGTCCTGCCCTGGCTGGACACCTCCAAGGTGCGCTCCATGCGCTACCGGCCGACGGCGAAGCTCTACTTCGGCATCTTCGTCCTGGCCTGCCTGGTTCTTGGCTTCTGCGGCGGCCGCCTGCCGGATGATCCCGTGATCCCCGGCATCTCGACCTTCATGCTGCTGGACGCTGACCTGAACTCGATGGTCTGGCTGTCCCGCGTCGCGACCGCCTACTACTTCGGCTACTTCCTCGTCGTCCTGCCGATCCTGGGCCTCACAGAGACCCCGCTGCCCCAGCCGGAATCAATCTCCGCGCCGGTGCTGTCGCATCCCGCCAACGCGCCGGCCGGCGCCGCGGCTTCGCCTGAAAAGAGGGGCTGAGCCACCTATGCTGCGCAAAGGTCTTATTCTCGCGGCGTTCGGGCTCGCTTTCGTCGCTGGCCCGTCGTTCGCGGCGACCCATCCGGAAGAGCCCAAGGACGTTCACTGGAGCTTCGAGGGTCCGTTCGGCAAGTTCGATCAGGCTCAGGTTCAACGGGGCTACAAGGTCTATCGGGAGGTCTGTGCGGCCTGTCACTCGATGAGCCTGCTGAGCTTCCGCAATCTGGGCCAGAAGAGCGGGCCGTTCTATGACGACAAGTATCCGAACCCGAACGACAACCCCTATGTGAAGTCGATCGCCAAGGACTATCAGGTCAACGACATCGACTCCGAAACCGGAGACGTCGTCCAGCGGACCGCCACCTCGGCCGACACCTTCCCGAGCCCCTTCGCCAACGAAGCCGCGGCGCGCGCCTCCAACGGCGGCGCCCTGCCGCCGGATCTGTCGGTGATGATCAAGGCGCGGCCCCAGGGCGCGCAGTACGTCTATTCGATCCTGACCGGCTACGTCGCGCCGCCGGCCGGGCTCGAGGTGCCGCCAAACCAGCACTACAACCCCTACATGCCCGGCGACGTCAGCGCCTTCTACAAGGGCAAGGGCCATGTGCCCGCCGGTGGCTTCATCGCCATGGCCCCGCCGCTCGAGGCCGACAAGGTGACCTTCGACGACGGCACCAAGTCCACCGTCGACCAGCAGGCCAAGGACGTCGTGGCCTTCCTGGCCTGGGCGTCGGAGCCCAAGCAGACCGAACGCAAGCAGTTCGGCGTGGCCGCCATGATCTATCTGCTGATCTTCGCGGGTCTGCTGTGGGTCAGCTACCGCCGCATCTGGAGGAACGTCGCCCACTAGGCGCGCCGTCCTTTCGAGCACGATCCAAGGCCCCGGTGAGAACCGGGGCCTTTTTCGTTTCCGCCCCGTGAACAATCGCTAAGTTGCCGGGGCTGGGCGTCCGCCGATAGGCAGGGGGACGGATCGGGAGGGGCCCGCATGGCGGCCGGGGAGGGGCGCATCCGCGCCACCGGATATCTGGCGATCTACGCCGTCCTCTGGGGCGCGGCCTTCGCCTATCTCTTCTTCAAGCAGGCCGACTGGACCTTCCCCCTGGTGTCGCTGGGGGTGTTCGGCGTCCTGCTCTCGGGCGTCGCCTGGGCCCTGACGCGCCGGTCCGATCCGCCGCCGGTCCGGGTGCGGCGGCCCAGGGTCGAGCTCACCGCCGTCCTGATCTTCATGGTGATCTACGCAGTGGGCTTCCTCGGCTGGGGCATGGGGGCGCTGAAGGCGGCCATGCCCGACGGCCAGGCCCGCGAGCTGGTGGTCCTGGCCGCCAAGCTCGCGGTTCATGTCGCGATCCCGGCCCTGATCCTGCTGGCCCTGGGCGGCCGGGTGGCGCCGCTGTTCTCCACCGGCATGGATCGCAAGGGCTTCTGGCCCACCCTGATCGTCATGGGGGTGATCTTCCTGGCCCTGCTCAGCGTGGTCAGCCCCAGCCTGCAGCAGATCGCCGAACTGCGACCCGGGCTCCAGGTCCTGGCCTGGGCCGCCCCGGCCGCCTTCCTCTGGATCGCCCTGGAGGCCGGCCTCGCCGAGGAGTTCCTCTTCCGCGCCGTCCTGCAGACCCGCCTGGCGGCCGTCCTGCGCAGCGAGACCGGCGCCGTCGTCCTGGGCGCCCTGGTGTTCGCCCTGGCCCATGTGCCGGGCCTCTACCTGCGCGGCGCGCCGGGCGAGCAGGGCCATTCCACCGACCTGTTCGAAGTGATCGCCTACACGATCGGCGCCCTGTCGCCCGTCGCCCTGATGCTGGGCGTAATCTGGGCTCGGACCCGCAGCCTGCTGCTGGTGGTCCTGCTGCACGCCGCCATCGACGTGCTGCCCATCCTGCCGGAGTTCCTGGTGACCTGGGCGGGACTCACGCCCATCCCCTAGGGACGGCGCAGCAGCAGGCGTCCTCGCGGGAAGTCGAACCGCAGCGACCACTGCGCCAGAACCGGCGGACCGATCGCACCTACCGCGCCGGCGACCTGCGGCTGAAGGCCGGCCTTCAGCCTCTCGAAGAGCTGACCGGCGAAGGACAGGGCCCTGAGTTCGGCGCGCAGCCGGCCATAGGGCGCCACATCCTCCGCGGTGGCCCCAGGGACGCTCGCCAGGGCCTCGCTGAGCCGCGCAGCGCTGTCCAGGCCCGTCGCCACCACAAAGCCGCCCACGGCCGTCCTGGGGCCGTCGGCCGCCGCGGCGCTCACCACCGGCGATCCGCCGGCCAGGACCATGGCGAGGCGCATCTCCGCCGCGAACCTCGGGGCCTTGCCCGCGGGCCAGATCTCCACGCGGCAGGGGGCGAAGCTGACGTCCACCACATAGGCCGACAGCAGGTCGGCCCCGATCACCCCGGCGATGGGGGTGGGAAAGGCGTAGGTCCGGGCGTCCAGGTCCACCACCACCACCGGCCGGTCGAGCAGGTTCAGGCCATCGATCCGCACCTGGCCCCGAAACGCCGGCGGCAGGCCCGCCATCTGGGCGCGGGTCTCGTGCAGTTGGGTGGTGGGGCTGCCGGTGTCGAGGATGTAGTCGCCGGCCACCCCGGCCACGCTGGCCGGAACGACCACCACGTCGTGCTCCAGCCAGCAGGCCGCCGCATGGGCGGGCGCCGGGGCGAGCCAAAGGGCGGCGAGGGCCAGAACGAGCTTCACTCAGGCGATTCCCGGAGGCGAGGGGCGCCTGACCATAGCCAAGGCCGGTGGCCTAGGCGATAAATGCGCATGCTCATCCCCATCCTCTGCCCGCCGCGCGCCGGTGGGGGCTGACGTGGCCTTCACCAAAGCCTGGCGAGACTTTCGGCGCATGCAGGACGTGGGGGTGGCGGCCTCATGCCTGATCTATGCCGGTTCCGTGGTCCACGCCTTCAGCGTCCTGCCCGGCGGGCCGGCGGTCATCGCCCGCAACGCCCTGGTCTGGCCGGGCACAGCCCTGTTGGCCGGCTTCGCGCTGCCGCTGCTGATCCTGCCGGTGCGCCGCCTCCTGGCGCGCTATGTCTGGATGAGTTTCCTGTCGGGCTTTGGCCAGACCGCGGTCTCCGTGCTGACCGGCGTCGGCCTGCTGGTCGTGGCGGCGGGTTTTATCTACTGGCAGGTGGCTTCGGTCGCCACGGGGGGCGCCTATCCCGCCGCCGTCTTCGGAGGCTACGCCGCCGGCATCGGCATCCTTGCGGCCCAATCGGTCCTGGCCCGGTGGCTGGAACGCGACCCCGAAGCGCGCAAGCACATCGAGGAATAGAAGATGCTCCCCTCCTGGGGGAGCTGGCGCGAAGCGCCTGAGGGGGACTCTGACTCTTGTTTGTGGGTTGTCGGGGCCAACTACGTTGATCCGCCTCCGTTTCGTGGCTGAGCCACGAGCCACCTCCCCGACATCGGCGCTGCGCGCCTGGGGGAGGATCACATCTCGCCCCGACCGCCGCCGTTGTTCATGAACACCTGCAGGGTCCGCAGCCGGGCCAGCCTTGCAGCGTCGGGATTGTAGTCGGCGCGGCGGTCGGACACGAAGCCGTGGCCGGCGTCATAGAGGTGGACCGGGATATCCGGGTGCGCCGCGCGAATCTCCTCGACCTTCTCCAGCGGTATGGAGGCGTCGTGGCGGCCAAAGTGCAGAATGGTGGGGACCTTGGGCGTCTCCCCCGCCAGTTCGCTGATGCGGCGGCCATAGAAGGCCGAGGCCGCCGAGATCCCCGTGCAGCGGCAGGCCGCCAGCCAGGTCGCCGCCCCGCCCCAGCAGAATCCGGTGACGAAGACCGCCGGCGCCAGGGCGTCGACGGCCGCCTGGAGATCGCCCGCCACCTGGTCCCAGGGCGTGGCGGTGGAGTACTCCACCCCCTTGGCGATGGATTCCGGGCTGTAGTCGGCCTCGAAGCCCGGCTGAAGGCGGTCGTAGAAGCTGGGCGCGATGACCTCGTAGCCGTCCTCCGCGAAGCCGTCGGCCAGCTCGCGGATATGGTCGGTGACCCCGAAGATCTCCTGGATCAGCACGATCCCGCCGCGGCGCGCGTCGGCCACGGGGGCGTGATAGGCGGCCAGCTCAAAGCCGTCGAACTTGCTCGTCAGGCGGATGGTCTCGCCCACCGGCTCAGGCCCCGGCGAAGAGGTCGAGGGTGCGCTGGCGGGCGAGGTCGGCGCTGGCCTGGTTCAGGCGCTCCGGGTCCTCGTTGTTGAAGCCGTGGCCGGCGTCCTCGCAGATGTAGACCGCCACGTCCGGGTTGTGGGCCTGGACGGCGGCCTTGACGTCGTCGGCCGGGATACCGGCGTCCTTGCGGCCGAGATGGACGATGGTGGGGCACTTGGGGCTCTTGTCGGCATTGGCCTGGACCATGCTGCCGTAATAGCTCGAGGCGGCGGCGAAGCCCTCGAGCTGGCAGGCCGAGAGCCAGGTCAGCGACCCGCCGTAGCAATAGCCCACCACGAACACCTTGCCCGCGCTTGCCAGCTCGTCGCGCACGGCGGCGATGTCCGCCAGGGCCTGGTCCAGCGGGGTGGCGCGGGCGTGGGTGACCCCGGCGGTCAGGCCGGCCGGGTCGTGGCCGGCGGTGAAGCCGGGCTCGCGGCGATCATAGAGCGACGGTGCGATGGCCTCGTAGCCGAGGCTGGCCCAGCGATCGACGTCGCGCTGGATATGTTCGTCGATCCCGAAGATTTCCTGGATCACCACCACGCCGCCCTTGCATTCGCCGGTCGGCGCGGCGCGATAGACGGCGAATTCGAAGCCGTCGGCCCCGGCCAGCTTGGAAAACTCACCCATGACGTCTCTCCCGTTGTCGCCGACATAGCTAGGGGAGGCGCGGCGGATGTCCAGCAGGGTTGGCGCTGAGAAAGCCTGGTCCTATGTTTTCGGCGCTCCCCTGGGCTGGAGGCCATCCGATGAGCACGCCGCTGCTGGAGCCCTTCGGCCCGGAAATCTGGCTGTCCGCCGGGCCGGAAACCGAGGTGATCGGCTTTCGATATCCGACGCGAATGGTGGTCATCCGGCTGGGCGGGGACGGTATCCTTGTCATCTCGCCGGTGGCCCTGACCCCGGACCTCAAGTCCGCCGTCGAGGCCCTGGGCGAGGTGCGCCACGTGGTCGGTCCCAACTCTCTGCACGACCTGTTCCTGAACGACTGGCGGCGGGCCTATCCGAACGCCCGGTTCCACGCAGCGCCGGGGCTGCGGGGCCAACTGCCGGGCCTCGCCTTCGACGCAGACCTCACCGACACCCCGCCCGCGGACTGGGCCGGCGTCCTCGAACAGGTGATCGTGCGGGGCAACCGGATCACGGAGGAGGTGGTGTTCTTCCACCGCGCGAGCGGCACGGCGATCTTCACCGACCTGATCCAGCAGTTTCCGCGCGGCTGGTTCAAGGGCTGGCGGGCGTTGGTGGCGCGGCTGGACCTGATGACGCAGGCCGAGCCCGCCGTGCCGCGGAAATTCCGCGTCGCCTTCTCAGACCGCCCGGCGGCGCGGGCGTCCCTGCGGCGCATCCTGGAGTGGCCGACCATCAAGGTGCTGATGGCCCACGGCGCGCCAGTGGAGCGGGACGGGCAGGCCTTCCTCGCCCGAGCCTTCCGCTGGCTGAAGCCGTGAGGCTCTAGACGTTGAAGCGGAAGTTCAGCACGTCGCCGTCGCGGACCACGTACTCCTTGCCTTCCTGGCGGAACTTCCCGGCCTCGCGCGCCCCGGCCTCGCCCTTCAGACCCACATAGTCCTCATAGGCGATGGTTTCGGCCCGGATGAAGCCCTTCTCGAAGTCGGTGTGGATCACGCCGGCCGCCTGTGGGGCGGTGTCACCCTTGTGGATGGTCCAGGCGCGGGCCTCCTTGGGGCCGACGGTGAAATAGGTCTGCAGTCCCAGGAGGTGGTAGGCCTCGCGGATCAGCTTGTTGAGGCCGGGCTCGGTGAGGCCCAGGGTCTCCAGGAACTCGGCGCGTTCATCGGCGGCGAGCATGGCGATCTCGCTCTCGATCTGGGCGGAGATGGCGACGTGGTCGGCGCCGTCGCGGGTGGCGCGCTCGGCCACCAGGCGGGACATCTCGTTGCCCTCGGCGGCTGAGCCCTCATCGACGTTGGAGACGTAGAGGGCGGGCTTGGAGGTCAGCAGCTGCAGCATGCGCCAGGCCTTCTCGTCCTCGTCGGCGACCTTGGCCTTGCGGGCGGGGCGGCCGGCGTTCAGCTCGGTCAGGGCCAATTGGACAAGGCGCAGGGTCTGGGCGCTTTCCTTGTCGCCGGCCTTCGCCCGCTTCTCCAGGTTGCTGACCCGTTTCTCCAGGCTCTCCAGGTCGGCCAGCATCAGCTCGGTCTCGATGGTCTCCAGGTCGGAGAGCGGATCGACCTTGCCCTCGACGTGGGTGATGTCGTCATCGATGAAGCAGCGGGCGACGAAGGCCACGGCGTCGCAGTCGCGGATGTTGGCCAGGAACTGGTTGCCCAGGCCTTCGCCCTTCGAGGCGCCGCGCACCAGGCCGGCGATATCCACGAAGTTGATCCGCGCCGGGATGATCTCCTTGGAGGGGATGATGGCGGCCAGGGCGTCCAGGCGCGGCTCGGGCACCGCCACGTCGCCGGTGTTGGGCTCGATGGTGCAGAACGGGTAGTTTGCGGCCTGGGCCGACGCGGTCTGGGTCAGCGCGTTGAACAGGGTCGACTTGCCGACGTTGGGCAGGCCGACGATCGCGACTTTCAGGGCCATGAACTTCCATTTCCTATTCGAGGGCGCGACCTAGCACGTCTGCCGGCGCCGCCCAACTGTGGTGGCTCAGCTGTCGCCGCGGCTGCGGGCCTGGCGGGTGTCGCCCTTGTCGGCGGGGGCCAGGCGCAGGACCTCGGTCTGGTACTTGTCATCCTCGCCGGCGGCCAGCAGGGGGGCGGCCTGGGCCACGGCCTTCAGCAGGTCGATGACCCAGGGGTGCTCCACCTTGTGGAAGTCCGACAGCACGTGGCCCTGGACCTTCTCGGGATGGCCCGGGTGGCCGACGCCGAGCCGGGCGCGGCGGAAGTCGGGGCCGATGTGGGCGGTCACCGAGCGGACGCCGTTGTTGCCGGCCGCGCCGCCGCCGGTCTTCATGCGGAACCGGCCGGGCGCCAGGTCGATCTCGTCATAGAACAGCACCACGTCGGCGGGCGTGGCCTTGTAGAACTTCATGGCGGCGCCGACGGAGCGGCCGCTCTCGTTGTAGAAGGTCTGGGGCTTGAGGATCAGGGCCTTCACAGGGCCGTCGGGCGTGTCGATCTCGCCCTCGCGGGCCAGGCCCGAAAACTTCGAGCGCTCGGGTCCGAACCGCCATTGCTTGGCGATCTCGTCCACGGCGATGAAGCCGATGTTGTGACGGTTCTTGGCGTACTGGGCGCCGGGATTGCCTTGGCCCGCGAGGATCAGCATGGCGCCAGGCGGCTCGGCCCCCCGAAGGGGGCCGGCCAATCCTTAAACCGTGGTGGAGGCCGCGGCGGCCGCCGCGTCGTCGGTGGCGGCGTCGGCCGAGGCCGAGGCCGACGAACCGGCCAGGGTGGCGACCACGAAGTCACGGTCGACGCCCGGCTTGACGCCTTCCGGCAGGGCGAAGGCCGACATGCGGATGGTGTCGCCGATTTCCGCCCCGGTCAGGTCGAAGACCAGCTCTTCGGGAATGTGGTCGGCGGGGCAGGCCAGCTCGACGGTGTGACGCACGATGTTGAGCGTGCCGCCCTTCTTGAGGCCGGGGGACTCTTCGTGATTCTTGAAGTGCACCGGCACTTCGATCTTGATCAGCTGGTGCTCGTCGACGCGGTACAGGTCGAAGTGGACCGGCTCGTCGTTGACGGGGTGCATGTCCACGGCCTTGGCGATGACCGGCTGGGTCTCGCCGCCGTACTTCAGGGTCACCAGGTGGCCCAGCAGCTTGCCCGTGTAGAGCGCCTTGCGGAATTCGTTGGCCTTCACGGCGATGGCGACCGGATCCTTGTCGCCGCCGTAGAGCACGCCGGGGACCATGCCCGCGCGGCGGGTTTCGCGCGCACCACCGGTGCCGGTGCGTTCGCGAACTTCAACGTTCAGAATGATATCGGCCATGGCCTTGCCTCAAAACGAAACCGCCGCGCGAAGTGCCGCGCGGCGACGGACGACCCTCCTGGGGTCGAAAGGTGGGCGTAAATACACAAAAGCCCCGCCCGTGGCAACGGGCGGGCGCAGATGTTTTAGCGCTTCTTGGTGTCGGCCTTGGCGGGCGTCACCTTGTAGGGGGCCGAGCCGTCGGCCACCCGGATCTTCGGAATGAACTTGGCCTCGAAGGGCTCGGTGTTGCCAGACGCTTTGATCACGCAGCGGCCGGTGTCCATCATGATGTGCTGGCCCAGGCAGAAGACGTCCTCGTAGTGCGGCTTGGAGACCGCCAGGCACTGATAGAGGTTCAGCTTGGCCATGTTCATGCAGAACGCCACATTGGGCTCGGCCATCACCGCCATCAGGGTGTCGACATTGGCGTCGCCGCCTTCGCCCAGGGCGGCGAGCGCGGCCACGGCCATGCCGCGGACCACGATGGGGCTGTAGGGCGGCGCGGCCGGTTCAGCGGTCAGGCCCAGGGGCGAGACGCCGAGCGCCGCCTGCTGCAGGCGCGCGGTCTCGGCCAGGTCGCCGACCACCGGGGTGGCCGACAGGCTCTTGGCCTGCGAGAGCCGCAGGTCGCGGTTGAGAACGTCGGACTTCGACCACTTCTGCTTCTGGATGTCATAGGCCGACTGCTTCACCGCCTTGCCGGCGTCGTAGAGTTGCTGGCCCTCATTGCCGAGCGCCGTCTTCACCAGGCCCGCGGCGCTGGCCGAGCCGGCGATGCCCACGACATAGGCCGGGTCCTTGAGGATCGCGGCCACCACTTCGCGGCGCTGGTCCACATTGACGGCGTAGGTGCGGACCCCGGCGACGAAGGCGGGGTCCTGCAGGGCGACGACGGCGGCGTAGGCCGTGGCGCCGCGCTGAAGCTGCTTGGGCTCGTAGGCGGCTCCGATGGCCACGCCCTTGGCGATGGCCTCGCCGTCGGTGAAGTCGGGCGTCACCGCGCTGACGCGGGCCATATAGTAGCGATAGGCGGCCGCCTGCTCGATCAGCTTGGGTGACAGGCTCACCGCGGGCGGCGGCGGGGCGGGCGGCGGCGCCGCGGGCTGCGCACAGGCCGACAGCAGGGCCGCGAAGGCGATGGCGGCGAGTGTGCCGGTCGCGCGAATGGCAGAGGTCATCCTGAAGCTTCCCCAGAAGATAAGCGCGTGAGCCTAACACAGGCGCGCGGGCGAGAATGTGACCGCAGATGCTTAACCCTTGTTAACCAAGCGTGGCCGTTTCAGGGGTAGGTCAGCAAGTCCCGTGCCGGAAAGGTGTTAGAATCCAAGATGAACTGTCAGTCGAATAGTTTCGACACCGACTCCTCATTGGCGATGCGCCGGATGGCTTCCCCCAGCAACTTGTCGCAGCTGACATAGCGCAGCTTCGACTTGTCGCTGGCGCCTTCGGAGGCGGAGATGGAGTCGGTCATCACCAGCTCTTTCAGGATCGAGGAATTGACCCGGTCGATGGCCGCGCCTGACAGCACGCCGTGGGTGACATAGGCCGAGACCTCGGTCGCGCCCCCGTCCACCAGGGCCTGGGCCGCGTTGCACAGTGTGCCGCCGCCGTCGATGATGTCATCGAACAGGATGCACCGGCGGCCCGACACGTCGCCGATGATGTTGGCCACCTCGCTCTTGCCGGGGCCTGAGCGGCGCTTGTCGACGATGGCCAGTTCGGCGTTCAGCCGGCTGGCGACCGCCAGGGCCCGCACCACGCCGCCCACGTCGGGCGAGACAATCATCAGCTCGCTGGTCTTCTCGTAGTTTTCCTTGATGTCCGCGGCCAGCAGCGGCGCGGACACCAGGTTGTCGGTGGGGATGTCGAAGAATCCCTGAATCTGGCCCGAGTGCAGATCCATGGTCAGCACCCGGTCGGCGCCCGCGCGCTCGATCAGGTTGGAGACCAGCTTGGCCGAGATCGGTGTCCGGCCCCCGGTCTTCCGGTCCTGCCGGGCATAGCCGAAATAGGGCATGACGGCGGTGATCCGCTTGGCCGAGGCGCGCCGCAGCGCGTCGATGCAGATCAGCAATTCCATCAGGTTGTCGTTGGTGGGGTAGCTGGTGGACTGCAGCACGAAGACGTCCTCGCCGCGGACGTTCTCGTCGATGGTCACCCAGACCTCGTTGTCGGCGAAGCGCTTCACCTGGGCCTTGGTCAGGGGCAGGTCGAGGTGGGAGGCCACGGCCTCGGCGAGAGCTCGATTGGAGTTGCCAGCCAGCAGCTTCATGAGAATTCCCGCAATGTCCCGCCGATGGGCGGGGCTTGTAGCAGGCGAGCCGCCAGCGGCAAGGCCCGGCGGCGATTAGACCAGTGTTATCGCCGAGAGCAGGCGGCCGAAGTCAGGCTCACCCCGCTTGAAGGCGCGGCGGTTGGAGAAGAACAGGGCCTCCTCCGCGCAGGTGTCATGGCCGATCCAGGCCACAGTGCCGACGCCCGCCGCCTGCAGCCGCGAGACCACAAAGCCTGGCAGGTCGAACATCCGCTTCTCGGTCGTCTCACCGGGGGCGAAAAAGCGTTCGTGGTCGGCGTCGATGCCGGTGAAGGCCGCCAGGAATTCCAGCCCCACCTCATAGGAGGCCTGGCTGATGCAGGGGCCGACCACCGCCACCATCCGCGATGGCTCCGCCCCCAGGCCGGTCATGGCGGAAACGCAGGCCTCGGCCACACCGTTCAGCGCCCCCTTCCAGCCGGCGTGGGCCGAGGCGACGACGCGGCCTTCGGCGTCGGCGATCAGGATCGGCGCGCAGTCGGCGGCCAGCGCGCCGCACAACACGCCGGGGGTGGCCGTGACCACGGCGTCGCCTTGCGGCCGCGCGTCGCCCCAGGGCTGGTCGGCCACCAGGGCCGTGGCCGAGTGGATCTGGTAGCAGGTGGACAGCGCGCCCACCGGCAGGCCGAAGTGCCCGGCCGCCCGGCGCCGGTTCTCGGCGACATCGGCGGGCTCGTCGCCTGAGCCGGCCCCCACATTCAGGCTCTCATAGATCCCCGTCGAGACCCCGCCAGCCCGGGTGAAGAAGCCATGGCGGACTCCGGGCAGGTCCAGCAGCGGTGAGGTCAGCGGGTTCATCTCAGGCCTCGAAGCCGGGCGGCGCCAGGCCGGCGGTGTGGATGCAGATCGCCTTGAACAGTTCGCCCATCTGGTCGGGGGACACCAGCCGTTCCAGCTGCCGCTCGATCACCTCGCTGCGGTCGGGGCGGGCGGCGGTGAGCGCCTCGGCCCGCGCCCCGATTCCCAGCCGGACCAGGAACTCGCCCTGGGTGAGGATGGGCGCCGTCGCCACGCCTTCCCGCGCCGCCGCCGCCAGCACGGCGGGGAAGTCGGCATGGACGGTGAGGTCGGCCGCGCCCGGACTGGCCAGGGGACTCTCCTTCACGTGGCGGCGCAGGGCCTGGAGGGTGTCGCCGAACCCTGGCTGGTCGCGGCCATAGTCGATCAGCAGGGCCGCTCCGCCGTCGGCGGCGATCCGCGCGCCGATCTCCGAGCCCAGCGCCTCCTGGGCCGCAGACTGTTCCAGCACCGAGCCGGCCGGGGCGTCGGGCGCCAGGCCCCCGATCGCCGCGCCCGCCAGTCCGAAGGCCAGGTCTCCGGCGTCGTTCAGCCCCACCACCCGCTCGGCCCAGCGCCGCTCGGTCCGCACGAACTGGCGCGGCGGCAGGCAGTCCAGCAGCTCGTTGGCGACCAGGATCATGGGCGCCTCGTCCGGAACCTCGGCGAGGGACGCCGCCCAGCTCACGCCGTCGCCCAGCACCTGGCGCTGCCGGGACCTCAGGGGGGCGGAGGTCTCCACCAGCCAGACGTCGCCGGCGGCCACGAAGTCCGGCGCCAGGCGCGCGGCCCGCAGCATGTCGTCCATCAGGGTCCCGTCGCCCGGTCCCATCTCCACCAGCCGGAAGGGTGAGGGGCGTCCCATGGCCTGCCAGCACGCCACGGCCCACAGGCCGATCAGCTCACCGAACATCTGGCTCACCAGGGGCGCGGTGATGAAATCGCCGTCCGCGCCCAGGGCCGGGCGCGTCGCGTAGTAGCCGTCCTGCGGATCGTGCAGGCAGGCGGTCATGTACTGGGCCACGCTCATCGGCCCGCTCTCGCGGACCTGGGCGATCAGCCGGTCACGCAGGCCCATCGGATTCGATCTTGAACGGATCGCGCGCCGGCGGCTCGCCCTCGACGACCTCCTCGACCTGGGCCTCCAGCCCGACCTCGGGCTGGGGCAGGGGCTCGCGCATCCCGCGCCAGATCAGCCAGGCGCCGCCGAGCGCCATCGGGATCGACAGCATCATCCCCATGGTCAGGCCGAAGGGGAAGGCGGGCATGTAGGCGTCGGGCTCGCGGACATTCTCGATCAGGGTGCGGGCGATCCCGTAGCCGAGGAAGAACATGCCGGCCACCACCCCGCGCCGGTTCAGCAGCTTGACGTGGTGGGTGGCGATCCGCAGGACGATGAACAGCAGCAGGCCTTCCAGCAGGGCCTCATAGATCTGGCTCGGGTGGCGCGGCAGGATCCCGGCGTCGGGGAAGACCACGCCCCAGGGCAGGCTGGTGGGCCGCCCCCAAAGCTCGCCATTGATGAAGTTGGCGATGCGCACGAAGAAGATGCCGATGGGCGCCGCGGCGGTGATCACGTCCCCCAGCCGGAAGACATCGACCTTATTGACCCGGGCGAACAGCAGGGTGGCGATCAGCACGCCGAGCACCCCGCCGTGGAAGCTCATCCCGCCCTTCCAGGTCTTGAACACCTCCAGCGGGTCGGTGACGATCAGCGCAGGCGTGTAGAAGAACACGTGCCCCAGCCGGCCGCCGACGATGATGCCGATCGTGATCCACAGGATCAGGTCGTCGATCTGGGCGGGGCTGGAGGGAGGCCCGCGCAGGGGCCAAAGGGCCTGGTTGCGCGCCATCGAGGTGATGTAGCGCCAGCCGATCAGGATGCCGGCCACGTAGCCAAGGGCATACCAGCGGATGGCGAAGGGGCCGATGTGGATCAGGACGGGGTCGATGTCCGGGAAGGGCAAGGCCAGGCGCTCCGAGAAGATGTCCTCGCGGTTTAGACGGAAACCCCGTGGCTTTCATCCCCTCAGCTCCCATATAAGGAAGCATGCAGACCCAGAACCCCTTCCTCGACGAGATGGCCAAGCTGACCGGAGCCGCGATGGGCCTCGCCCAGAGCGCCGGCGAAGAGGCCAAGGCCGCGTTCCGCGCCCAGGCCGACCGCATGGTCGCCGAGCTCGACCTGATCCGCCGCGACGAATTCGAAGTGCTCAAGGCCGAGATCGTCGCCTTGCGCGCCGAGATCGCCGCTCTGAAGGGCGCCGACGCCCCGAAGAAGGCGTCCAAGAAAGCCTGATTGCGCGGCATAACGACCTAAACACACGAATGTGGCTCGCCCCCCGGAAGAAGCCGGTGACAGGCGACCCACGAACCAGACTAGTTTCAAGATCGCAGGCGATTCGGGGCGCGCTCGCTCCTCCGGACGCCGTACGCGAAAGGGTCTCATGGACACGCCTCTGTCTGACGAAGACGTCCTGCTCGCCCACGACCCGCTCGATGTCGTTGAGCATGTGCTGCAAGCCGAGAATCTTCAGTTCGACCGCACCGAGGAAGGCGACCTCGCCTTCACCCTGGCCGGCGACTGGAAGGACTACGAACTCTGGTTCGCCTGGCGGCCCGAGGCCGACTGCCTGCAGCTCTGCCTCTCGGTGGACATCCAGGTCCGCGCCGAACAGCGCGCGGCGGCCTTTGAACTGGTCTCGACGGTCAACCAGCGCGTCTGGCTCGGCCACTTCGAGGTCTGGGACGACGGCGAGATCGTCTTCCGCCTCGCCATGGCCCTGATGACCGGCGAACGCCCGACGCTCGCCCAGGCCGCGGCCATGATCGACGTGGCCATGGAAGGCGCCGACCGCTTCTACCCGGCCTTCGACTTCATGGCCCGGGGCGGCAAGTCGCCGGCCGAGGCCATCGCCGCCTGCATGTTCGACACGGTCGGCGAGGCCTAGGCCTTCAAGCGCGCCGCCAAGGCCGGGACCCGCGCCAGCAGGTCCCGCGTCAGGGCCTCGCGATTGGCCCAGAGCCCCAGGTACCAGTCGCGTCGCTCGGCCGCCTGCTGCGCGAACATCCGCTGGTCACGGACATACTCCCACGCCGCCCGGGCGATCGCCCGGCGCTTGTCGCCATTGCGCAGGGCGATGCGCAGCTGCCGGTCCCAGTCGCGAAGTTCCCTGGCGATCAGGCCGGTCTCGCCATCGACGATCGTCTCGGCATAGACAGTCGGCGAGGCGATGGTCAGGACCCCGCCCCGCGCGGCCTCCAGAAACTTGGCGTCGCTCTTGAAGGCTTCCCCCGCCGCCCCCTCCAGGGGCGACAGGCAGATGTCGCAAGCCGCCAGCGCCTCCAGATAGGCCTCGTAGGCCAGGGTGGGATGGAAGGTCTTCCGCTTCGTCGGCAGGGCGTCGAAAACCGCCCGGTCGTGCACCACGACGAAGGAGGCGCGGGGATTGTCGCGAATGACGTTCTTCAGCGAGGCCGCCACCTGCGCCGGGAACGGCCCCCGGTTCGCCGCGCCATAGAAGACGTTGGGCGACCCGCTGCGCTCGGGGAAGGGCGGCAGGTCGAACACCGCATTGGGAAACACCCTCACCTGCGGGTTCCGGGTGCGGAAGGCCTCGGCCAGGGCGGGGGTGCTGGTCTGCACCGCATGGACGTGGGCGAACTTGCTCCAGTCGGTCGCGGCCTGGGGCCGGCCCTGTTGCCGGGCGATGAAGTCGGGATGGTCATCGACGTCCATCACCACCACCCAGCCGTTGCGCAGGATGTGGGTCAGGTCCCCCAGCATGCGGTCCTCGGTGTCGTAGAAGGGCCGCTGCAGCACCAGCACCTTGGGCTGGTCGGCCGGGGTGGCGGGCAGGGCGATGGGCAGGCCCTGGGCGAAGGTCGACTCCAGGGCGGGGTCGGCCGCCAGGGCCAGGCTGGGCAACCGGCCACGGATATCCAGCAGGGTCGAGGCGAAGGCCGCCACGTGCAGGCGTAGGGGCGACGGTTCGGCCACGGTCTCAGGGTTCTCCTCTTGCGGAGTTCTTAGCAACCGCGCACACCGCTGGCGACCCGGCGGACGGGGCACTAGGGTGCGGCGAATCCCATCGCCTAGGAGCCCGCCCATGACCCCCATCCTGATCCTGGGCGCCGGCCGCATGGGCGGAGCCCTGATCCAGGGCTGGCGCAGGGCCGGGGCCTTCGCCCCCGCCGACCTGATCCTGCGCGATCCGCACCCCACCGAACTGGCCCAGGCCGCCGCCCGTGACGGCGCCCGGCTCAATCCCGCCGACGCGGCGCTGGCTGAGGCCCGAACCGTCCTGCTTGCGGTCAAGCCGCAGCTCTGGCGCGAGACTGCGGCGGAGGTGGCGAGCCTGCTGCACCCCGAGGCGGTGATCGTCTCGGTGGCGGCCGGGGTGCAGGCCGCCGAGATCGCCGCGGGCTTCGGCCGCAAGGTCGCCCGGGTCATGCCCACCACCGCCGTGGCGATCGGCCAGGGGACCACCAGCATCTATGCCGAGGGCGCCGAGGCCCGCGCCCGGGCCCAGGCCCTGTTCAGCCCGGTCGGAACGGTGGTCGACCTCGACGACGAAGAACTGATGCATGCGGCCACCGCGGTTTCCGGCTCGGCCCCGGCCTATCTCTACGCCTTCATCGAGGCCCTGGAGGAAGGCGGCGCGGCGGCGGGCCTGCCCATGGAGGCGGCCCGGCGGCTGGCCCGCTCCACCATCGCCGGCGCGGCGGCCCTGCTGGCGCAGAGCGGCGAGGAACCCGCCGAACTGCGCCGCCAGGTCACCTCGCCCGGCGGCACCACCCAGGCGGCGCTCGAGGTGCTGATGGGCGAGGGCGGCCTGTCACCCCTGCTGGCGGACGCCGTGGCCGCCGCTGTGCGGCGTTCCAAGGAACTCGGCGCCTGACGCCGAGCGGGGCCTAGAGCCTGTCCGTTTCAGATGGACTAATCTGAAACGGGTAAACAGGCTCGTTCTCTTATGTTTAGAGCGTGACGGGCGCCTGAACCGGTACCCACTTCAGGCTGTCACGCTCTAGGTGTCGTAGGCCAATCGGCCGTTCGTGATGCGCGGCCCCGCAGGGCTGTCCTCGATCGTGAGGTCGAAGCGCAGGCCCCGGCGGATCCGCTCCATCCACCTGAGGGTCTCGGCCTCTCGCGCCGCGATGTCCGTGCCGACGCGCAGGGCGTCGGCAAGGTGCACCGTCTGGATAGTCTGCCGGGAGCCGGCGAGGATCGGCTCGAGGGCTAGGAATTTTCGCCACATGAACAGGTCTGTCCATATGTCCGGTGGGGCCGGGGACCAACCCACGGGGAGCCGCCGGTAGGTTGTCATCCGGTAGCCCGCGTCGCTCGGCCCAAAGAAGTTGAACCGCTCGCGCCGCATGCGGTCGCGCACGGAGGGGTCCTCCAGCCGGTGGGCCGAGTGGGTCCAGGGTTGGTCCGGATAGACCTGGACAGGGGTCAGGGCGCCAAACTCGACGGTCTCGAGCAGGATGGCCATCTCCCGCAGGTGATGACGCAGCCACAGGTCGTCGTCGGCGATCTGGCAGACGAACTCGCCCCTCGCGCCCTGCAGCACCTCGTGCCGGTAGGCCTCTCCGAACCGCTCGCCCTTTGGGAAGACGCAGGCGGTGATCCGGGGGTCGCAGGCTGCGAAGACGCGGGCCGCCTGCGCGGTCGCCTCAGGCGCGCCGTCGCAGATGATGAACATCTCCCAGTCGGTCTCCGACTGCGCAAGCACGGTCTCGACCGCGTAGGGCAGCAGGACGGGCGGGCGGTGGATCGGCAGGAGGATGGTGAAGCGGGGGGTCATCTCGCCCCCAGCGCGGCCTCGCGCAGGGCCTGCAGGGCCTCGACAACCGCGGCGCCGGACCGCGCGTCAGTGGGCGGCGCCGGTCCGCCCCTCAGATGCTCCACGAAGACCCGCAGCTCCTTGATCAGTGGCCACTCGGTGTCGATGGGCCGGCGCTCCAGGCCTTCCGGGTCATGCCGCTCCCCGGGCGGCGCCGCGCCCCGCACCAGAGCGATGTGGTCGGCGAGGGGATCGTCCAGCATCGCGAGGCCGTCTCGGAAAATCGCCCGAATCTTGCGCTCGGTTCCTGGCCAGCCGACGCTCACCTCCAGGTGACCGAAGGGCGCGCCCCCCAGGGTGGCGACGATCCCCTCCATCTGGTCGCCCCGCATCACCGCGCGCGCGGCGGCCACCGGCGGCAACGCCCCCAGGATGGCGTAGTGGATGCTCAGGTCATGGATAGCCAGTTCCCAGACCGCGTCGGCCTCGGCCGCTGGCTTGCCCCATTGCAGGCGCCGGGTGAACACACCCTGCAGCGGTCCCAGTTCGCCGCTGCGGGCCACGGCCGCCAGGGCCTGGACGCCGCCATGATAGGCCCATTTGTGCATAACGAAGAGTTGGCCGTCCAAGGCTTCCGCCAGGCTCCGGGCGACCGCGGCGTCGGTGGTCAGCGGCTTCTCGCAGAAGATCGGCTTGCCGCGAGGCGCCAGGGCGGTGATCACCCCGGCGTGGGTAGGGGCGGGGGTGGCCACAACATACCCGTCGAGCCCGGGGTCCAGAGCCTCGAGCCCGGCAACCACGGTGCGCGCGCCCACGATCGGATAGGCGCTGCCAGGATCGGCGACATCGACCTCGCAGCCCAGGACCTTCAGGTCGCGCAGGATATTGCGGCCCCAGTATCCGCAGCCCACCAGCCCGACCCTCACGCCGAAACCCCTTCGAAGCGGGTCTGCAGCTCCTGGAGGCTGCCGGCGTCCCTGTCTCGGGCCGACAGGATCGGGTCGACGGCCGGGAAGGGCAGGTCAAGGTCGGGGTCGTCCCAGCGGCAGGCCAGGTCGTCCTCGAGGTCCCAGTTGTGGGTCAGGCCATACACCAGGCTTCCGGCCTCGACGCAGTGGAACCCGTGAGCGACCCCCGGTGGGATCAGCAGGGAGCCGCCGGTCAGGTTGAGCATGGCGGTCCGCCCGAAGCTCCCGGCCTCGCGGCGAAGGTCACGCAGACCAAAAATGAACCGCCCCGACAGCACCACCAGGTAGTCCGTGTGCCGAAAGTGCAGGTGAACGCCCCGAAGCGAATTATTCACGCAGTGGGAAACATTCCATTGAGGCAATTGGAGATCGGCGTGCCACTCCTGGCGGTAAATCTCAGACAGAACGCCACGATCATCCGTGTGATACTGCAGTTGACGCAGGACAACGCCCTCGGGTAGCGGACCACTTACTTTGTTCGGTAGCGAGTGAAGACAGAGGTTGTTCATGGCGGCATGTTCTTAGTGGACTTGATGGGCATCCTCGTAGCGACAGTTGACCCATGCGCGCAAGTCCGCCTCCTTGAGTCAGGCTGACTTCCCGTGCGGCGCTCCAGGGAACTCGGCGCCTGACGCTGAAGCCGCGCTAGCGCGTCCAGGTCTGGGCCTGGCAGATCGGGCCGATGCAGCCCTCCACCTTCAGGCTGCCATTGGCGTTGGCGCTGATCTTGGAGCTGTAGGTCTTGCCGCCGCCCGGATCGTAGATCTTGCCGCCGGTCCACTTGCCGGGTCCCGCCGGCTTGAAGTCGCGGATCATCTGCAGGCCCACCAGCGGACGGTTGCGCAGGTTGGCGTCGGGATTGTTGGCGTCCTTCAGGGGACCGCCGGCCTTGTCCTTGGGGTTCTTCATCCAGGTGATGGTGCCGCAGGCCTTGGCGGTGTCGCTGGCGCAGGGCGCGATGCGGACCTTGGCGCTCCCCCCCACGGTCGTCCAGTCGCCCATCACCGGATCGGCGGCCTGGGCGGCGGAGGCGCTCATCAGGGCGATGGCGGCGGCGGTGGCGAGATGGGCGAGATGGGCGAGTTTCATGTGATGTCCCCTCCTTGGTCGTGTTCGATCTTCAAGCGCCAAACCGTGGCTGAACCATGTTCTCTAACCCGGTAATCTGACGCTGGCGCGAAGGCCGCCCATCGGCGAGCGGCTGAGCGTCACGTCGCCGCCATGGCCGCGCGCCACGTCGCGGGCGATGGCCAGGCCCAGGCCGACGCCCTTGTCGTTCTGGTTGCGGGACTCGTCCAGGCGGCTGAAGGCCTTGAAGGCTTCCTCGTAGCGGTCCTCGGGAATGCCCGGCCCGTCGTCGTCCACCACGATCTCCACCCCGCCCCCGGCCCGCGCGGCGGCGGTCACGACGATGTGCTCCCCATGGACGGCGGCGTTCATGATCAGGTTCGACAGCGCCCGCTTCAGGGCGTTGGGCCGCACGCT
>JAZKFM010000354.1:0-6787 GCA_040386415.1 Pseudomonadota bacterium | reverse complement strand
CGGCGCGGATCGCGCCCTCGCTGACCTCCTCGATGAGGGTCTTGAGCCGGACGGTCTCGACGGCCTCGCCACCCTCGCCTCGGGCGAAGGCCAGATACTCGTCGATCATGTGCTCCATCTCGGAGAGGTCGCGTTTCATCTCCCCCGTACGCTTGGTGGGCTCGGCCAGGGCCAGCTCCAGCTTCAGGCGGGTCAGCGGGGTGCGCAGGTCATGGCTGACGCTGGCCAGCAGGGCGGTGCGCTGATCCAGGTGCCGCTGGATGCGGGCCTTCATGGCCAGGAAGGCCTGAGCCGCCTGGCGAACCTCCCGCGCGCCGCTGGGCTTGAAGGCCGGAGCGTCCATGCCGCGGCCAAAGTCGTCGGCGGCCGAGGCCAGCCGCTCGATGGCGCGCACCTGGTTGCGGATGAACAGGATCGAGATGGCGGTCAGCAGCAGGGTGGCGATGGTCATCCAGAGGACGAAGATGTGGCCCTGGGTGGCGATGGCCCGGTCGCGGGGCGCCAGCACCCGCATCACCCCGTTCGGGGTCTGGACCCGTATGTCGACATAGGCGGGATAGCGCGTCGTATCGAACCAGAAGGGGGCGTCGATGCGGCCCGCCAGCGCCTTCTCCAGCGACCGGTCCACCACCGCGAACAGGGCGGTGCGGCGGCCCACCGGCAGGGTCCGCCCGGTCTGGAAGGCCAGGGATAGGCTCATCGACCGCTCGGCCCGGTCGGCGATGCGGGCGAAGCTCTCGGGGGTGGGGTCGTCCTGATAGCTCTCCACGGCCCAGGCCACGTCGCCCGCCAGGCCCTCCGACAGCCGGCTGGTCACCGCCTGCCAGTGGGCGTCGAAGAACACCCAGGTCACCGCCACCTGCATCACCGCCACCGGCAGGATGATGATCAGCAGCGAGCGGCCGAACAGGGTGGTGGGCAGGCTGCGCTTGATCAGCCTCCGCAGACGCACCGGCGACAGGCGCAGGCGCATCAGTCGGGCGCCAGCAGGTAGCCCACGCCGCGCACGGTCTGCAGGTAGCGCGGGGTCTTGGGATCGGTCTCGATCTTGCGGCGCAGGCGCGTGACCTGGACGTCCACCGCGCGCCCGGAGGGGTCGACGGTCTCGCGCGCCAGCTCCATGCGGTCCACCGGCTCGTGCGGGCTGCGGGCCAGGCGCTTGAGCAGGGCGACCTCCGCCTCGGTCAGGCGCACGGGGACATCCTCGCAGGTGAGCTCACCGCGCTCGACGTCGAACCGGCAGCGCCCCAGGGAGACCGGGCCGCCCGCGGTCGCGCCCGGCCGGCCCTGCGAGCGGCGCAGGATGGCCTCGATGCGCAGCAGCAGCTCCTCCGGCTCGAAGGGCTTGTTCAGATAGTCGTCGGCGCCCAGCCTCAGGCCCTCGATCCGGTCCTCAGGCAGGCCCCGGGCGGTCAGCATCAGCACCGGCGTACGGCCGGCCATGCCCTTGCGCTCCCGCAGCCACTTGGTCAGCGAGAAGCCGTCCTCGCCCGGCATCATCACGTCGAAGACCGCCAGGTCGAAGTCCAGGGTCTCCATCAGCTTGCGGGCCGGCGCGCCGCCAGGCGCGGTGGTGACGCGGAAGCCGGCGCGGGCCAGGTACTCCTTCAGCAGCTCGCGGATGCGGTCGTCGTCATCCACCACCAGCAGGTGGCGTTCCCCGGCCTCGCTCATCGCACCGCTCCCGTCTTGGTCCGTCCACCCGCCAGCGCCGCCAGGATACGTCGGGCGCCGCCCACCCCGTCCAGCCCGCCGGTGCGATAGGCCCGCGCCAGCTGCCCGCGCAGCCGCTCGGAAATCCGCGCCTCGAAGGCCGCCCCAGCCTCGGTCAGGGTCGCCGCCCGCCGGCGTCCGTCCAGGTCCCCCTGGGCCTTCTCGGCCAGGCCATGACCCTCCAGGTCGCTGATCACCCGGCTGGCGGCCTGTTTCGACAGGGCCGTGATATGGGCCAGCTCCTGGACGCCGATTCCCGGCCGCCGCTTCAGCAGGAAGGCGGCCCGCCAGTGGGAGCGTCCTAGGCTCAGGCCCTCGGCCTCCAGCCCGGCGTCGACCCCTGCCCAGACGGCGGCCTCGGCCAGCATCATCAGCTCAAGTCCGGTATCGAGTTCCTCGTCGCGCAGGACCAGCCTGGGATCGGCCACGGCGCTCATCGGAACCCCCCAATTTGTTTGACGTCGCGGGCGCGGGGGGCTGTAAGGAGGCGTTCCCTGCAGGAGGTCCCATGTCTCTCGTTCCCTTCGATGACCGCGACGGATGGATCTGGCTCGACGGCCAGTTCGTGGCCTGGCGCGAGGCGAAGGTGCACGTCCTGACCCATGGGCTCCATTACGCCTCGTCGGTGTTCGAAGGCGAGCGGATGTACGGCGGGGAGATCTACAAGCTGACCGAGCATACCCAGCGTCTGTTCCAGTCGGCGGAGATCCTCGACTTCGAGATTCCGTTCACGGTGGCCGAGATCGACCAGGCCTGCAAGGACACCTGCGCCAAGAACGGCCTGACCGACGCCTATGTCCGCCCCATCGCCTGGCGCGGCTCGGAGATGATCGGGGTGTCGGCGCAGCAGACCAAGATCCACGTCGCCATCGCGGTCTGGGACTGGCCCAGCTACTTCAAGCCGGAAGAACGCGCTAAGGGCATCCGCATGTGCTGGGCCAAGTACAAGCGGCCGTCGCCGGAGTCCGAGCCGGTCCACGCCAAGGCCAGCGGCCTCTACATGATCTGCACCATCTCCAAGCACGCCGCGGAGAAGGCCGGCTACACCGACGCCATGATGCTCGACTACCGCGGCTATGTCGCCGAGAGCACCGGCTCCAACGTCTTCTTCGTCAAGGACGGGGTGCTGCACACCCCCACCCCCGACTGCTTCCTCAACGGCATCACCCGCCAGTCGGTGATCGCGCTGGCCAAGTCCAAGGGCGTGGAGATCGTCGAACGGCACATCAAGCCCGAGGAGCTCGCCACCTTCAGCGAATGCTTCGTCGTCGGCACCGCCGCCGAGGTGACCCCGGTGGCCGAAATCGGCGAGTACGCCTTCACGCCGGGCAAGCTCTCGCTGGAGCTTATGGAAGACTATTCCAGGCTGGTGCGCCGCGAGCTGGTTCCGGCCTGATCCCTTCCCCCACGAGGTGGGGGAAGTGTCACAAGACTCGCGCAGCGAGACGCGTGACGATGGGGGTGAGAATCTGAAGCGCACGGGGTTGCAGGCTCGCACCCCCATCGACCCTCCAGCCAAACGGCTGTCGGGCCACTTCCCCCATGAATGGGGGAAGCTGAAATCTACGCCATCACCTTAGCTTCCAACTCGGCCAACCTGCGCCGGGTGACCGCGAGGTCCTCGCCGTAGGCCACGGGGTCGGCAGAGGCGAGCGCCCCGCTGATGTCCAGGCTCTCCCGATAGAGATCGAGCGCCCGCATGCGGTGGCCGCGATCCTCGCGCGCGTCGGCCAGGCGTTCCAGCGCCAGGGACAGGGCGCGCTTTCCGGCGAGATCTGCGGGCTGGGCCTGGGCGAAGGCGCGGCGCAGGGCCAGCGCCTCCTCATAGGCGTCCACGGCGGTGTCCAGCCGCTGCTCCTCATAGGCCACGTCGCCGACATTGGTCAGGGCGTCGGCCAGCGCCGCAGGCTCGCCGATCTGGCGGGCATAGGTCAGGGCCTTGTCATACGCGTCGGCGGCCTGGTCGGTCAGGCCCTGGGCGCGGGCGAAGTCCCCGGCGTCCTGGGCGGCGAGGCGGCGCTCGTGATCGTCCTGCGCCAATGACGAAAGCCGCCGGACATTGTCGGCGGCTTCTGACCAGCGTTCGGCCCTGGTGTGTTCGTGGAGCGCCCGCCTGGCCTCGGCGAAGGCTCCCGGGGCCCCGGGCGGCGCACCGGAGTGGACCTCCGGTTCGGGGGCGATTTCCGCGACGGCGGTGGGCTCGGGCGCCTCGGCCACCACCTCCGCCGCATGATGGGCGTGGGTGGAGCCGCGGTCGTGGGTGGCCATGGGCGCGGGATCGTTGAAGTCGATGGTCATCGGGGCCGAGCCCTTGCGGCGCTTCTTGCCGCCGCCGCCCGACGGACCGCCGGGGCCCTTGGGCATCAGGGCGGCGATGAAGATGATCGCCCCCAGGCCTGCCGAGGCCATCGCCACGTAGAACCGCAGGCTCTCGAACGCGCCCAGCGGGATCGGGGGAATTCGTCCCTCCAGCCCGCCCGGATTGAGAATGGCGTAGGCGACACCTCCAAGCGTCAGCCCCAGCAGCATTCCGAATATCCGACCTAGCATACGAATTCCCCCGGCCGCTCGCCCCCCAGGCGCCGACCGGTGAAGGTTCGGGAACTGGGGTGGGGGGCGTCGAGGCGATGCAACCGGCGGGGGATGCGATCGGCGCGATCCGCGCGCTTCCTAGGCGAAGCGCGCGGATTCTGCCTCTAAATTAGCCAGTTCATGGGCCGGGGATAGGCTTCGCCCCGGGACAGATACACCAGGCCCAGGATGCAGCGGGCCCCGAACCAGAATCCCACGACGCCGCAGATGAAGATCCCCAGCATCAGGAACGGGATGCCCACCAGGATCAGCGAGAACACCCCGCCGAACAGCACCAGCAGGCCGCCGATGATGAACCACCAGATCGACAGCCAGAAGGTGCGGATCATGAAGGTGTAGTGGCTCTCCATCCTCGGGCCGGCCGTGGCGCGGTTGGAATAGGCGATAAGCAGCCCGATGAAGACCGTGAAGAAGGTCGCGAAGGTCAGCAGGTAAAGCACATAGGCGACCATCGGCAGGGTCTTGTCTTCGGTCGCCGTGACCGCGCCGTTGTCCAGTCGTTCACTCATTGACGGGCTCCTCTTCGTCTCGTCCAGAGCATGATGTGGCCCCGATTTGTCCCGGCGCCAGTTTAATTCGCGTCCATGTTCGCCGCAGCGTCGCCTGGCGCTCTATTCAACCAGGGAAGAACGCCCGCCGCCAGGATCAGCACGAAGACCAGACGGGCGGCCAGCGCCACCCCCAGGGTCCAGGCCCCGGCCGTCGCGGCGAACAGCAGCAGCAGCACCGCGCCGGCTCCCAGCAGCCCCATCATCCAGGTCAGGGGCTCGGCCAGGGGCGCGCCGGCGTTGCGGAACCGCGCGCCGGGCGTGGTCACCGCCGCGGCCGCCGCCACCGCGCCCACGAAGGCCGCGAAGGAGGCCGCGCGGTTCTCGGGCCGCAGTCCCCGGGTATAGCTCATGGCCGGAATGGTCAGCCGCCCGCGCGCAAAGGTGAGGACAGCCCCGCCCGGCGCGCTCTGCAGGCTCTTGAGCTTGGCCAGTTCGAACCGCCGCGCCTGGCGGCCCCGCGTCTGGATGATGGCGTCCCCCTCCAGCGTCCACACGGTCTCACCCTGCAGGGGCGAGAGCCGAGCGCTGTGGGAGATGGCCATGGCTTAGCCGCGGACGACCGTGATCTCGACGCCGGCGGCCGCCGCGTGGGGGGCGAGCGCCAGGGGCTTCTCGACCCGCACCCGGGCCCGGGTCACGCGAGGATCGGCCAGGCAAGCCCGCGCCAGGCGTTCGGCGAAGGCCTCCACCAGGCCGATATGGCCCTCGGCGGCGATGGCGCGGGCGGCCTCTCCCACCATCTCGTAATTGACGGTCTCGCTCAGGCGCTCGGCGCCGGCGGTGGGGACGTCCAGCTCCACGTCGACGACGAGGGGCTGGGCCTTGCCCTTTTCATGGGAATAGACGCCGATCTGGGCGTCGATCTTCAGTCCTGTGACGAAGATCTTGGTCATGACGATGCGGCCGGCGGCCACGGGCTGGGCTTGAGTTTCGGCGGGAATCTCCTGGATCGGCGAGAGGGCCAAGGTCGCGCTCCTTCAGGTCAGGTGCTGACCGGAATCGACAGCGATCATCTGGCCCGTCACTGACCGGGCGTCAATCAGATAGGCCAGGGCCTGGCCTATCTCCGCCGGATCGACCGGGTGGCCCAGGGGTGTGGCGGCGGCCTCGGCGGCGAAGGCCGCGGCGTCCTGGTGCACGGAGGCCAGGGTCGGTCCCGGCCCGATGCCGTTCACCCGGATGCGGGGCGCGAGCGCCTGGGCCAGCATCTGGGTGGCGCTCCACAGGGCGGCCTTGGACAGGGTGTAGCTGAAGAAGTCCGCGCCCGGCGCCAGCACCCGCTGGTCCAGCACATTGACGATCAGACCGGTCCGGTCGGCGGGCAGCCTGCGCGCGAAGGCCTGGGCCAGCACGAGGGGGCTGCGCAGATTGATCTCCATGTGCACGTCCCACGAGGCGCGGTTCATGCTGGAGAAGGCGTCTTCCTCGAAGGCCGAGGCGCAGTTCACCAGCAGGGTGACGGGCCCCAGTTCGCCTTCGACGTCCCCCACCATGGGGGCGGTGGCCGCCTCCTGGCGCAGGTCGCAGGGGTGGAGATAGGCCTTGCGGCCGAGGCTGCGGACATCGGCCGCGGCGGCCTGGGCGTCGTCGTCGACGGCCCGGCAGTGGATGGCGACGTCATAGCCCGCCCGGGCGCAGGCCAGGACCAGGGTCCGGCCGATACGTCGCGCGCCCCCCGTGACCAGGGCCGCGCCGCGAGGAGTCGCCGCCATTCGCGATCAATCAGTCGAAGCGGCCGAACTCGAAGCGGTTCAGGGCGAAGAACACCGCCAGGAAGGCGAGGATGGTGTAGATGGCGACCATGGTCGGGCTCCGATTTTGCTGGCCCGGTGTTAGCGAGCGGCGGCGGGGGCTGCAAGCGCCACCTTCCCCCACTCATGTGGGGGAAGTGTCACAAGGCTCGCGCAGCGAGACGCGTGACGATGGGGGTG
>JAZKFM010000353.1:0-5554 GCA_040386415.1 Pseudomonadota bacterium | reverse complement strand
GTCTTCCAGACGGCCCCGCCCCAACCGGCGTCGCCAGAGCAATCGCTCCGCCAGCCAAACAGGCCGCGACGACGAACCCGCCGACAGCGGGCTAACCCCCACCCGCGCCGCGTTGGAAACTCTCCACCAGGCTGCCGGCCACCAGCCGCCAGCCGTCCACCAGCACGAAGAAGATCAGCTTGAAGGGCAGGCTCACCACCACGGGGGGAAGCATCATCATGCCCATGCTCATCAGCACGCTGGCGACCACCAGGTCTATGACCAGGAAGGGGACGAAGAGCAGGAAGCCGATCTCGAAGGCGCGCTTCAGCTCGGAGATCATGAACGCCGGCGTCACCACCCGCAGCGGCGTGTCCTGCATGGTCGCCGGACGTTCGATCTTCGACAGGCGGATAAAGAGCGCGAGATCTTCCTGGTCCACCTGGCTGAGCATGAATTCTTTGACCGGGCCGCCCGCCGCGTCGAAGGCGGCCGGCAGCTCCATCTGCTGGTCCATGAGGGGCCGGATGCCCTCGTTGTAGGACCGCTCGAACGTGGGCTGCATGATGATTGCGCTCAGGAACAGCGCCAGCGAGATCAGCACGGCGTTGGGCGGGCTCTGCTGCAGGCCCAGCGCCGTGCGCAGCAGCGATAGCACCACCACGATCCGCACGAATGAGGTGGTCATGATGACGATGGAGGGCGCCAGCGACAGGACGGTCAGCAGCCCCACCAGCTGCACCACGCGCTCGGTCAGGCCGGCGCCCGTGCCCAGGTCGACGTTCAGCGCCTGGGCGGCCGCCAGGGCCGGGAAGATCGCGGTGACCACTGTGGCCAGGGCCGCGATCAGCGCGGCGCGGCGCCAGTCGTCGGCAGAAAGAGCCGCGGCGACCTTCCGGCGCTCGCGGATCACGGGTCGGTCCTTTCGTCCCGGGGACCGTCAAGCTCGGCCATAAGCCGGCCTTCGCCCAGCAACACCAGCCGTTCGCGGCCATCGCATTCTACGATCACCAGCCGGCGCGCTGGATCCAGGACCAAGCTCTCCACGACCCGGAGCCGCCGATCCTTCCTGGTGGCGCCGAACCGCGCCATGGCGTCGGGCCCATACTTGCGCAGGCCCACGGCGGCCAGCCCGACGAGCCCCAGCGTCAAGACGAGGGCGAAAGTCGCGCGGACGAGATCGGTGAAGTCCATGGGGCAGGGCGTCTGGGCGGGAGTGAGAAGCCCATTCGCCGCTGAATCCCTTAAACGCGGATTAACCCTGTCTCTCCAGGATGGGCCGCCATGAACCTCGCCGAAATTCCGCTTTTCAACATGCTCCGGAGCCGGCTCGGCTATCTGGGCGAGCGACAGAAGGTGATCGCCCAGAATGTCGCCAACACCGACACCGCCCGCTACGTCTCCCAGGACCTGAAGCCCTTCGGGTTCGACGCCCAGGTGCAGATGCACAGCCGGGGGCCGGCGACCATGGCCTCCACTCAGGCCGGGCACGTGGCGCCCAGGCAGGAACGGCGGGGCCTGGGCGCGCAGTTCAAGTCGGTGAGAGCGCCGGGTTCCGAGACCACCCTCAACGGCAACTCGGTGGTGCTGGAGGAGGAGATGATCAAGATGAGCGAGGCGCGCATGAACTACGACGCCGCGATCAGCTTCTACCAGAAATCCATGAACATGCTCCGCATGGCGGCCCGCCCGCCCGGCCGCGGCTGACGCAGGAGACCTAGATGCCCGAGGTAAGATCCGTGTCTGGCGCCGCTCAGGCCATCGCCGCCTCCGCGCTCCGCGCCCAGCAAGGCCGCATGCGGATCATCGCGGAGAACCTGGCCAACGCCGACTCCACGTCGAAGACCCCGGGCGGCGATCCCTATCGCCGGCAGGCGCCCGTGTTCGAGCCGACCAAGGTGGCCGGCGGGCAGGGTGTGCGCATGTCCCGGGTCGAGCAGGACCAGACTGAGTTCCGCCAGGAATACGATCCCGGGCATCCGTCAGCCGACGCCAAGGGCTACGTGAAGCTGCCGAACGTCACCTCACTCGTAGAGGCGCTGGACATGCGTCAGGCGCAGCGAGCCTACGAAGCCAACCTCAATGTGATCGAGACGGCGCGCGCCATGCAGATGCGCACCTTGGATCTGCTCAAGAAGTGAGGGCTTAGGCCATGATCACGCCACTCGCCGCCGCCAAGGCTTACGCCGCGACCCAGAAGGGCGGCGGCATCGACCCCGGCCTGGGCTCGATAGGCTCGCTGGGCGCAGGCCAGGCCCAGCCGTCGGGAGGCTTCGGCGATATCCTGAAGTCGGCCATGACCGACGCGGTGCAGGCCTCCAAACAGGCCGAGCATCAGATGGCCGCCCAGGTAGCTGGCAAGACCGAACTGGTGGACGTGGTGACCGCCATCTCCGCAGCCGAGGCCAGCCTGGAGACGGTCATGGCCGTGCGCGACCAGGTGATCAACGCCTACCAGGAAATCATGCGGATGCCGATCTAGGATAGAGCACTGAGCGCCCATGTTCGGCCCCGACGGGGTTGATCGAACAGCCAAGCCGGCTAGGCTCTTTTCCCTTGATGGCGGGAGCGCAGTGGTTTGACGTCGGACGCCGAGCTTGCCGCCTTCGTCCGCGAGCACGTCCGTTCCGTGTGGGCGCTGGAGCTGTTGCTCGCGCTCAGGCGTGACGCCCAGCGCTGCTGGAGCGCCGACGAGCTCGTGCGCGACCTGCGCGCCAGCCAGATGCTGGTGATCACGAACCTGCAGTCATTCGAGAACAGTGGTTTGGCCGTGCGCGACGACAGCGGCTGCTACCGTTACGCGCCAGCCGCTCCGATCCTGGACGCGCTTTGCGGGCAGCTGGAAGCCGCCTACCGCGAGCGGCCGGTGGCCATCATCAACCTGATTTCAAAGCCGAGCGATGCGGTCCAGTCGCTGGCCGATGCGTTCAAGTTCCGGGGGAAACCAAGATGAGCGACTGGGTCCCGACCGGGGTTTACAGCCTTTGTCTGCTGACCAGCATGATCTGTGCGGGTCTCCTGCTGAAGTCTTATCGAGCAAGCCGAAGCAAGCTGCTGCTCTACACCTCGCTGGGCTTCGGCTTCCTGGCGGCCAACAACCTGTTCCTCGTGGCGGACCTCGTCGTCTTTCCCAGCGTGAACCTCTGGTTTTATCGGCAAGCCGCTTCGGTGGCCGCGGTTGCGGTTCTGCTCTACGGCTTCACCCAGGAGGTAGAACCTTGAACGAGGATCCTGCCCTCGTGGGCTATATGGCCGGCGCCATCAGCGCAGGCTTCCTGGCGATCAGCCTGTTCTTCCTCAAGTTCTGGCGGCGCACGAAGGATGGGCTGTTCCTCGCCTTTGCGGCGGCGTTCGTGTTGCTGGCGATCGGGCAGGCGGTCCCAGTGCTGGGTGACGTACCGGACGAGAACCTCAGCCAGGTGTACGTGCTGAGGCTGGCAGCGTTCCTGCTGATAATCTGGGCGGTGCTTCGGAAGAACATCGGCGCGCCTCGCTGAGCGCCTAGAACGGGAAGAACTTGGGGATCGCGACCACGCCGACCACCCACGTCAGCAGGTTCAGCGGCAGTCCTATGCGGACGAAGTCCATATAGCTGTAACGGCCAAGCTGGTAGACTAGCACGTTCGTCTGGTAGCCGAACGGCGTGGCGAAGGCCGCGCTGGCGGCGAGCATCACGGCGATCATGAACGGCCTGGGGCTAACGCCAAGGCTCTCCGCCAGCGCCACGGCAAGCGGAGTGAGGAGCACGGCGACCGCCGCGTTCGAGAGCACCTCGGTGAGCAGCAGGGTCACGCCATACAGGATCGCGAGCGCCACCCAGGGGCCGAGGTCTTCGACAAAGCTGGTCAGCGCGTCGGTCGCCAGGGCGGCAAGGCCCGAGACCTCAAGTGAAAGCCCCACCACCACCATGCCGGCGATCAGGAGCAGGATTTCGGGCCGGAGGCCGCGGTAAGCCTCGTCAGCCGTGATGACGCGGGTGAGGATCAGTACGACCGCGCCGGTGAACGCCGCTGCGGCGATGGGGGCATAGCCGAGCGCCGCCACCAGCACGACGGCCACGAAGACGCCCACGGACGCGAGCGCCCGTTTCAGGTCGAGCGGCGGCGGATCAGCGAACAGGGTGGCGTCGCCCACGGGCCCCTCGCTGCTCGCCGCCACCTGCTCGATGGCCTTGCTCAAACTGCCACCCTCATTGTCGCGGCCCCTTAGCAGCCTCGGGGCGGCGACCAGGAGATACAGGCCGCCGGCGACGGCCACCACCAGCGCCACGGGTGTGATCTCGAACAGGCTGAACGCCGGCTGGCCTGAACTGCGCGCCATGTCGTTCACGAGCAGATTCGTGGAAGTGCCGATGAGGGTGCAGGCCCCGCCCAGAATGGTGACGTAGGAGAGCGGGATCAGGAACCGTTGCGGCGCAAGTCCCTGTGAGAGTGCGACATCGCGGATCACCGGGGCCGCCAGCACCACGATCGGTGTGTTGTTGAGAAAGGCTGAGGCGCCCCCGCAGACGGTGATCATGATCCAGATGCCCGCTGCGCCCAGCCTGCGGCTCATCCGAATGCCCAGGCGGATCATCGCGCCCAGAAGCCCCGACAGCTCCATCGCGTAGGCGATGACGAACAAGGAGGCGAGCGCAAGCAGGGCGGGGCTCGCGAAGGCGCCTTGCGCCTCAATTGGCCGGATCACACCCAGACCCAGCAGCGCAGCGGCGCCAGCCAGCGCCACGACGTCAGAGCGCAGCTTGCCCCAGATCAGCGCGGCGATGACGACGAGGAGGACGGTAAGGGCCGCAGCCTGGTCGAAGCTCATCGGCTGCGACCGTAGGCCACTCGGACGCGGCCTGCTATCTTGTCGCGGATGGATCGCAGGCAATCACTGTGGGCGATGGTCGCGCTCCTGGCCGCACTCGGCTTGGTGGGCTGCCGCCAGCCGCCGGAGCCCGTTCCGCCGCCTACAACTCCCGCGCCACCGCGCGTGGACGTGCCGATAGCGCCGACGCCGCCGCTCGGCCGAGCAGAAATCATCGCCGCCGCCAACAAGGCCTCTGACGCCCTCGCCGCGGGACGCCCCTTTGCTTCCGCCGAGTTGGCGGGACGGCGATTTCAAATCAGGCTTCCTTTCGGATGTGCAGGCGAGAATGGCGACACCGGGCCTCTCCGCTTCACATTCGAGGAAGAGACGCGAACCCTGCGCCTGACAGCCGCCGTGCAGGATTGGGAGGACGCGCCCTGGATGCGCACGCTCGTTCCTGACGAGCCGGTCGAAGCTATCGAGGGTTTCTGGATCCGCCGCCCGTGGCTGCTTTCGGACGGGTGCCCGGCCCGCGCTTCGCCGCCGGGAGCGTTCACGTCGCCCGAGACCCTCGCCATCGCTGAGGCCTTCGACGAAGGCGGCTCCCGGGTCGCGCGGCGCGGCGCACGGCCCTACACCGTCACCCGCAAACTTGCCGAGGGAGAAGTTCCGCCCGCCGCCGGTTTCCGCCTTTTGCTGGAGGGCCGCCTCTCAGGTCTGGAGGGCGGCCCCTTCCGCTGCCTCAGCGACCATCCCGACCGCCGCCCGGTGTGCCTGGTGCTGG
>JAZKFM010000352.1:6774-20582 GCA_040386415.1 Pseudomonadota bacterium | reverse complement strand
CCTTCCAGACCAACCTGCTGGCCCTGAACGCCGGGGTCGAGGCCGCCCGCGCCGGGGAGGCCGGCAAGGGCTTCGCCGTCGTCGCCTCCGAGGTCCGGGCGCTCGCCCAGCGCTCGGCCGAGGCGGCCAAGGAGATCAAGGCCCTGATCAGCGCCTCGTCGACCCAGGTCGGCTCGGGCGTCCAGCTGGTCGGCAAGACCGGCCAGGCCCTGGAGATGCTGGTGGCCCAGGTCGAGGAGATCGACGGCCTGGTGGGTGAGATCGCGGCCTCGGCCAAGGAACAGGCCACGGGCCTCAACGAGGTCAACGCCGCGGTCAACAAGATGGACCAGGTGACCCAGCAGAACGCCGCCATGGTGGAGCAGTCCACCGCCGCGGCCCACGCCCTGAACGGCGAGGCCGTCGAACTGCGCCGTCTGATGGGTGACTTCCGCACCGGCGCCGACACCGCCCCGCCCCGGGCCTCGCGCCCCCAGGCGGCCGGACCAACCTCGCGGCCTGCGGCTTCGCCGCCGCGCCGCATGGCCGAGAAGATCCGCGCCAACTTCGGCGGCGGCGGCGCGGCCCAGCCAAAGAGCCAGGATTGGCAGGAATTCTGATCCTCGAGCGCGTCAGGGTTAAGTGGAAACCGGTTAACCCGCCCGACGCGCTCCCACTTTGAGTAGGAGCCGTTCTAAGGCTCCGGCCTGACGAGATCCTGTCCCGGCGCTCCCCGGCGCCGGGCGGGCTTCCTCCCCCGAGGACAAACCTGGGGCGCGCCCGATTTCAAGGCGGGCGCGCCCTGACTTTTGTCATTTCGACTTTGACATCAAATGCTTGGCGGCAACCAAAATTACGCCCATGTGTTCGGTTGGTATCTTCCGACCTTCAACTTAGGCGCACCCTCATGACCCGCCGATTCGCCGCCCTCGCCGCCAGCGCCGTGCTCGCGGCCACCCTTGGGGCCTGCGCCACCGCAACCCCCTACCAGCCGAATATCCGCGGCCAGGCCACCTCGGGCGGCTTCTCGGAAGTTCGTCTCGACGCCGACCGCTTCCGGGTCAACTTCGCCGGCAACAGCATGACCTCCCGCGAGACCGTGGAGGGCTATCTGCTCTACCGCGCCGCGGAGCTCACCGTGGCCCAAGGCTATGACTGGTTCTCCGTGGTGGATCGCCAGACCGACCGCAACGCGCGGACCTATATCGAGCCCGATCCCTTCTACCGGCCCTGGTACGGTCCCGGGTACAACTACTGGCGTCCGTCCTGGCGCTACTACGGCGGCGGCTACGGCTGGCGCTCGTGGGACCCCTTCTTCGGCGACCCCTTCTTCGGCGACCGCATGGACGTCCGCACGGTGGAGAGGTTCGAGGCCAGCGCTGAGATCGTCATGCGTCGCGGCGCCAAGCCGGAGGGCGACACCCGCGCCTTCGACGCCCGCGCCGTGATGGACAATATTGGCCCCCGTGTCCTGCGCCCGGCCCCCTAGGCCCCAAAGACAGAAACGCCCGCCTCCAGGTCTGGAGGCGGGCGTTTTGCTGTCTGCCGAAGGGGCTGTGGTCAGCCCTTGACGCGCTTGTCCCGCTTGGCGGCCACGCGCAGGCGCAGAGCGTTCAGCTTGATGAAGCCCGAGGCGTCGTTGTGGTCGTAGGCCACCTTGCCCTCCTCGAAGGTGACCAGGTCCTGGTCGTAGAGGGAGTAGGGGCTGGTGCGGCCGATGATGGTGACGTTGCCCTTGTAGAGCTTCACCGTCACCTGGCCGCTGACCATGGCCTGGCTGTGGTCGATGGCGGCCTGCAGCATCTCGCGCTCCGGGGTGAACCAGAAGCCGTTGTAGATGAGCTCCGCGTAGCGCGGCATCAGCTCGTCCTTCAGGTGCATGGACCCGCGATCCAGGGTGATGGACTCGATGCCCCGGTGGGCGGCCAGCAGGATGGTCCCGCCCGGCGTCTCGTAGACCCCGCGGGACTTCATGCCGACATAGCGGTTCTCCACCAGGTCCAGCCGGCCGACGCCGTTGGCGTAGCCCAGCTCGTTCAGCTTGGTGAGCAGGGTGGCCGGGCTCATCGCCTCGCCGTCGATGGCGACGGGATCGCCCTTCTCGAAGTCCATCGTGAAGACCGTCGCCTTATCCGGCGCGTCCTCCGGGGCGATGGTGCGCATATAGACGAACTCGGGCGCCTCGACGGCCGGGTCCTCCAGGACCTTGCCCTCGGAGGACGAGTGCAGGAGGTTGGCGTCGACGCTGAAGGGCGCCTCGCCGCGCTTGTCCTTGGCGATCTGGATCTGGTGCTTCTCGGCGAAGTCCAGCAGGGCCTCGCGGCTCTTGAAGTCCCACTCCCGCCACGGCGCGATCACGTGGATGTCCGGCTCCAGGGCGTAGTAGGCCACCTCATAGCGGACCTGGTCGTTGCCCTTGCCGGTGGAGCCGTGGCTGACGGCGTCGGCGCCCATCTTGCGGGCGATCTCGATCTGGCGCTTGGCGATCAGCGGCCGGGCGATGGAGGTGCCCAGCAGGTACTGGCCTTCATAGACCGTGTTGGCGCGGAACATCGGAAAGACGAAGTCCCGGACGAACTCCTCGCGCACATCCTCGATGAAGATGTTCTCGGGCTTCACCCCGGCGGCCAGGGCCTTGGCGCGGGCGGGTTCCAGCTCCTCGCCCTGACCCAGGTCGGCGGTGAAGGTGATGACCTCCGCGCCATACTCGGTCTGCAGCCACTTCAGGATGATCGAGGTGTCGAGCCCGCCGGAATAGGCCAGGACGACTTTCTTGATCGCGGGCTTGGACATGGGGGTGCGGACTTTCGGCAGGGAGTGGACGTCGCGGGCGTATAGGGGCCAAAGGCCCGGCGTATCAAGGCTTGAGCGCGTCTTCGCTCTGCAGCTGGTCCAGGGCGGCCTTCAGCCAGCGCAGGTGGCCGACCGCGATCAGGGCCGCGGCGGTGGCCCGGACGCCGAACAGGATCACCGACTGCTCCATGCTGGCCGCGGCGTTGCGGTTGAAGGCCACCAGGGCTAGGCCCAGGAAGAAGGCCGCGGTCGGGATAGCCAGCAGGGCGATGTTGCGCCTCACCCGGAAGGTCGGCTTGCCGCTCAGCGCGAACTGCAGCGGAACCTTGGTCTCCGGATCGATCCGGCCCCAGGCCGCCCGGGTCGTGGAGGCCATGATCGAGAGCGAGATGATCCACAGGGCGTCGCCCAGGAGAGCCAGCAGCATCAGACGGTCACCTGGGTTCCGAGCTCGACCACGCGGCCGGGGGGAATCTTGTAGAAGTCGGTGGGGTTGGCGGCGTTGCGCATCAGGAAGATGAACAGCTTGTCCTGCCAGAGCGGCATGCCCGACTGCGCCGAGGCCACCACCGAGCGGCGGCCCAGGAAGAAGCTGGTGGCCATGATGTCGAACTTCAGGCCCAGCTTGCGGCAGAGGCCCAGCGCCTTGGGCAGGTTCGGGCTCTCCATGAAGCCGTAGTTGATGATCACCTTCTTGAAGTCGTCGTTGATCGGCTCGATCGTCACCCGGTTGTCTTCCTTCACCCGCGGGGTCTCGGCGGTGTGGACGGTCAGGATGATGTTCTTCTCGTGCAGGACCTTGTTGTGCTTGAGGTTATGCATGAGGGCCACGGGCGCCATGTCCGGGTCCGAGGTCAGGAAGATCGCCGTGCCGTGCGCGCGATGGGGCGCCCGGGCCTTGAGGATTTCCGACAGCTCCAGCAGGGGCACCGAATCGCGCCGCGTCTTGTCGGTGAGGATCTGGGCGCCGCGGGTCCAGGTCCACATGATCACCACCAGGACCAGCCCCAACACCAGGGGCAGCCAGGCGCCCTGGGGGATCTTCAGCAGGTTCGAGGAGATGAAGGTCACGTCGAGCGCGCCGAAGCCGAGCGCCGCCAGCCAGGCCTGCCAGGTGGGCCGCTTCCACATGTGCTTGATGATCACGAAGAACAGCAGGGTGTCGACGAACATCGCCCCGGTCACCGCGATGCCGTAGGCGGCCGCGAGGTTCGACGAGTTGCGGAAGGTGAACAGCAGCACCAGCACGCCGATCATCAGGATGGTGTTGACCTGGGGCACATAGATCTGGCCGGCCTGGGTCTCGCTGGTGCGGCGGATGTCGATGCGGGGGAAGAGGCCCAGCTGCACCGCCTGCTGGGTCATGGAGAAGGCGCCGGTGATCACCGCCTGGGAGGCGATGACCGTGGCCGCCGTGGCCAGCAGCAGCACCTGCCAATAGATGACCTCCGGGATCATCTCGAAGAAGGGGTTGGACCGGGCCGCCGGGTTGGACAGCACGAGGGCGCCCTGGCCCAGATAGTTCAGCAACAGGGACGGCAGGACCAGGATCAGCCAGGCCGCCTGGATCGGTTTCTTCCCGAAGTGGCCCATGTCGGCATAGAGGGCCTCGGCCCCGGTCACCGCCAGGAAGACGCTGCCCAGGATGATGAAGCCCAGCAGGCCGTTGTCCCACAGGAAGATCACCCCGTAGTGGGGCAGGAGGGCGCGGAGAACCGAGATGTCATCGGCGATGTGGTAGGCGCCCAGCCCCGCCAGGACCAGGAACCACAGGGCGGTGATGGGCCCGAAGTACCGGGCGATGCTCGTGGTGCCCTTGGCCTGCACCATGAACAGGGCCACCAGGATGGCCGCCGAGATCGGGACCACGAAGGGCCCCATCCGGTGGCCGATGCCCGGCGCGTCCTTCAGGCCCTCGATGGCCGAGAGCACCGAGACGGCCGGGGTGATGATGCCGTCGCCGTAGAACAGCGCGGCCCCCACGGCGCCCAGGAAGAACACCGCTGTCGAACGCCGCCCCAGGGAGCGCTGCGCCAGGGCCATCAGGGCCAGGGTGCCGCCCTCGCCCTTGTTGTCGGCGCGCATCAGGAAGACGACGTACTTGATGGTGACGATCAGGATCAGCGCCCAGGTCACCAGGGAGACCACGCCCAGCACCGCCAGCTCGTTGGAGACCGTGTCCCGGGTGTGATGCAGCGCCTCGCGCATGGCGTAGAGCGGGCTGGTGCCGATATCGCCGAACACCACGCCGACCGCCCCGAGCGCAAGGGCGCGGAAGCTGTCCTTATGGGGGGCGTGCTGTGAATCCTCCGTCGCCTCGGGGGCGCCGCTGGCCGGATCAGCCATCCAAAGTCTCCGGGACCGAAAAGCCGGTTCCCCTGGTCGGCACGATGCCGTGATGCGGCGGGCGCGATACACCCTTTCCCACCGCCGTTCAATCGCAGCTTGGCCCCGTCATGCGGCGGCTGGTCGCGCACTCAACGTTCGCACGGTCGCACAGGTTCGCCAAAGCTTGCACATTGCCTGTTCTAGCGCCACATCTGGCCCATGTTTATCCAGACCGAACCGACCCCCAATCCCGAGGTCCTGAAGTTCCTGCCCGGCCAAACGGTCCTGGCGGAGGGCTCGCGGGATTTCCGCAGCCCGCTGGAGGCCGAGGCCTCGCCCCTGGCCGCCGATCTCTTCGACATCGACGGCGTCGACCGGGTGTTCTTCGGGACCGACTTCGTCACCGTCGGCAAGAACCCCGACGCCGATTGGCCGCACCTGAAGGCGCCGGTCCTGGCGGCCATCATGGATCACTTCGCCTCCGGCCGGCCGCTGTTCGCCGCCGAGGCCAGCGCCGAAAGCGGCGGCCATGACGACGAGGCCGTCTACGACGCCGACACCGCCCAGGTGGTGGCCGAGATCAAGGATCTGCTGGACACCCGCATCCGTCCGGCCGTGGCCCAGGACGGCGGCGACATCCTGTTCAACCGCTTCGAGCCCGACACCGGTGTCGTGTGGCTGCACATGCGCGGCGCCTGCTCGGGCTGCCCGTCCTCCTCGGCCACCCTGAAGGCCGGCGTCGAGAACATGCTCAAGCACTATGTGCCCGAGGTGACCCGGGTCGAGCAGACCCTCTGATCCTTCTGGCGATAGACACCTGCCTGGGCGCCTGCTCGGCCGCCGTCCTCGACGGTGGGCGGGTTCTGGCGTCGCGCGTCGAGCCCATGGCCCGCGGCCATCAGGAACGGCTGGCGCCCCTGGTCGCCGAGGTGATGGCGCAGGCCGGCGTCGCCTTCGACAGGCTTGATCGGGTCGGCGTCACCGTCGGCCCCGGCTCCTTCACCGGCCTGCGAGTTGGGCTGGCTTTCGCCAAGGGCCTGGGGGCGGCGCTGTCGATCCCCGTGGTCGGGGTTGGTGTGCTGGAGGCCCTGGCCCAACCGCTGTCTGGAACCGTCTTCGCCGTGCTCGACGCCAAGCGGGACCAGGTCTACCTCCAGGCCTTCGCCGACGGCGTGGCGGTCAGCGCGCCCGACGCCCTGCCGCCAGGGACGGCCGCCGCGCGCCTGGCCGAGCTGGCCGGAGCAGGGGATGTGACCCTGGTGGGCTCCGGCGCGCCCCTGCTGGCGGGCGCCCTGCCCGGCGCGACGGTGGTCGCCGCCGACCATGCCGATCCGGTGGCGGTGGCCCAGATCGCCGCCGTGCGCCGGCCGGTCCCGCCCCGCCCGCTCTATCTCCGCGCCCCCGACGCCAAGCTGCCGGGCGGCCGCGACCTGTCCGTATGAACCTGCGCCCCGCCGCCGAGGGCGACCTTGACGCCCTGTCGCAGGTGCACCGCCGCGCCTTCACGCCGGGCTGGGGGGCTGAGGAGATCGCCGACCTGGCCAGCGGCCCGGGCGCCTTCGGCCTGATCGTGGAGGACGGGGCGCCGCTCGGCATGATCCTCTGCCGGGCCCTGGCCGGCGAGGCCGAGGTCCTGACCCTGGCGGTGGATCCCGACGCCCGCAGGCGGGGCGTGGCCCGCGCCCTGGTGGCCGCCGCGGCGATGGCGGCCAGGTCGGCGGGGGCGCAGGCCATGTTCCTGGAGGTGGCCGTGGACAATGATCCCGCCCTCGCCCTCTACGAGGCTCACGGTTTTGTTCGCGCCGGCCGTCGGCCCAGCTATTATGACCGCGGCGGCGGCATCTATGTGGACGCCGTCGTCATGCGTCTCGACCTCGAAGGCGGGTCCCTCTAGACCTGTCACGCTCGCTACAAGGTGTCGGAGCCCGCGGGCTCCGTCAGCATTTAGAAATCAGGAGTCGGTTCGTGGACCGGATCGAAAATCTCTGTGTCGAAAAGGGCATGCGCATGACCGAGCAGCGCCGCGTGATCGCGCGCGTGCTGTCGGCGGCCCATGATCACCCTGACGTCGAAGAGCTGTACCGCCGGTCCCACCAGGTGGACCCGCACATCTCCATCGCCACGGTCTACCGCACGGTGCGGCTGTTCGAGGAAGCCGGCATCATCGCGCGCCACGACTTCCGCGACGGCCGCTCGCGCTATGAGGAAGCCACCGAGGTCCACCACGACCACCTCATCGACATGAAGTCGGGCAAGGTCATCGAGTTCGTCGACGACGAGATCGAGGCCCTCCAGGAGGCCATCGCCCGCAAGCTCGGCTACAAGCTGGTGGATCACCGTCTGGAGCTCTACGGCGTCCCGATGGAGGAGTAGGCAGGCCGGTCGGCTTGCTTGCGCCTGTCTGCAGCCGCATAAACCCCGCCATGTCCGACCCTGCGCCCGCCCGGCGTCTCTACATCAAGACCCACGGCTGTCAGATGAACGTCTATGACAGCGAGCGGATGGCTGACCTGCTCAGCCCGCTGGGCTACGCCATGACCGAGCGGCCGGAAGAGGCCGACCTGGTGGTGCTCAACACCTGCCACATCCGCGAAAAGGCCACCGAGAAGGTCTATTCCGAGCTCGGCTATATCAAGCAGATGAAGCTGGCCCGCCAGGCGGCCGGCCAGTCCATGACCATCGCCGTGGCCGGCTGCGTCGCCCAGGCCGAGGGCAAGGAGATCATGCATCGCCAGCCGGCGGTGGACCTGGTGATCGGGCCCCAGGCCTATCACCAGCTGCCGGAACTGATCGCCCGCACCCACCGCGCCAAGGGCGAGCGCCTGTCGGCCGACTTCGCCGCGGAGGCCAAGTTCGATCGCCTGGGTCCGGACCGCAAGCCGTCCGGGGTCACGGCCTTCCTGACCATCCAGGAGGGCTGCGACAAGTTCTGCACCTTCTGCGTGGTGCCCTATACGCGGGGCGCTGAGTTCTCCCGGCCCGTCGACGCCATCCTGGCCGAGGCCCGCGGCCTGGCGGCGCAGGGCGTGCGCGAGGTCACCCTGCTGGGCCAGAACGTCAACGCCTATTCCGGGGAGGGCGGCCTGGCCGGCCTGGCCCGCAAGCTCTCGAAGATCGAGGGCCTGGACCGCATCCGCTACACCACCAGCCACCCCGCCGACATGGACGACGCCCTGATCGAGGCGCACGGCGAGGTCGAGGCCCTGATGCCCTATCTGCATCTGCCGGTGCAGGCCGGCTCCGACAAGATCCTGCGCGCGATGAACCGCGCCCACACCGCAGAAAGCTACCTGCGGCTGGTGGAAAGGATCCGCCAGGCGCGGCCCGACATGGCCATGGCCGGCGACTTCATCGTCGGCTTCCCAGGCGAGCGCGAGAGCGACTTCGAGGCCACCCTGCAGCTGGTCCGAGAGGTCGGCTATGCCGGCGCCTTCTCGTTCAAGTATTCCCGCCGCCCCGGAACGCCCGCCGCCAACCTGCCCGGCCAGGTGGCCGAGGAGGTGAAGGAAGAGCGGCTGGCCCGCCTCAACCTCCTGCTGGACCAACAGCAGACCGCCTTCAACGAAAGCCAGGCCGGCAGGACCCTGCCGGTGCTGTTCGAGCGCGCCGGACGCCATCGCGGTCAACTTTCCGGCCGCACCCCCTATCTACAGGCGGTGCATGTGAGCGGTCCGGATCATCTGATCGGCCAGATCGTTCCGGTTCACATCGAGAGCGCGGCCAAGATGAGCCTCGCCGGGTCCCTGGCATTGGAGTTCGCTTGAGTAAGGCGCCTGAATTCATTCCCCTCTCCGACATCGCCGTGCGCGCGGTGGGCGGAGCGGCCGGCCGGCACGCGGCCCTTATCGAAGACGCCTTCGACGTCTTCATCGAAACCCCCGGCGGCGGGGTGTCGATCAACGGCGACTCCAAGGGCCGCGCCACCGCCAAGCGGGTGGTGGAGCAGATCGCAGAGCGCGCCGACCAGGGGCTGGAGATCACCGAGGCCGACGTCCGCGTGGCCATCGGCCAGGTGCGGGTGGGCCGCGGCAGCGCGCCGGGCAGCCTGCCCTCGGGACGCCGGGGCCAGGTGGCGCCCAAGACGCCGGGCCAGGCCCGCTATCTCCAGGCTCTGGCCGCCTGCGAACTGGTGTTCGGCCTGGGCCCCGCCGGCACGGGCAAGACCTTCCTGGCCGTGGCCCATGGCGCGGGCATGCTGTTGCGCGGCGAGGTGGAGCGCCTGATCGTCAGCCGCCCGGCGGTGGAGGCGGGCGAACGTCTTGGCTTCCTGCCCGGCGACCTGTCGGAAAAGGTCGACCCCTACATGGCGCCGGTCTGGGAGGCCCTGACCGACATCCTGGGCGCCGACCAGTTCAAGCGCCGGCGTGAGAAGGGCGAGATCGAGGTCGCGCCCATCGCCTTCCTGCGCGGCCGCACGCTCAGCCACGCCTTCGTCATCGTCGATGAGGCCCAGAACACCAGCCGGCTGCAAATGAAGATGGTGCTCACCCGCCTGGGCGAGGGGTCGCGCATGGCGGTGACCGGTGACCCCAGCCAGATCGACCTGGTGAATTCCGCCGACTCGGGCCTGGCGCACGCCGTCGGCCTGCTGGAGGGCGTCAAGGGCGTGGGGGTCAACCGCTTCACCGTCGACGACGTGGTCCGCCACCCGATGGTGGAGCGCATCGTGCGGGCCTATGACGCCGACGCCGCCAAGCGCGGACGCTCAATTTGATCGACGTCGAGATCGAAGACGAGGCCTGGGCGCGGGATCTGCCTGACGCCGAGGCCCTGGTCGTGGCCGCCGCGCGGGCCGCCCTGGCCGGCGCCCAGCGCGACGGCGCGGTGGTGGTCCTGCTCACCGACGACGCCGGTGTCCAGGACCTCAACAGCCGTTTCCGGGGCAAGGACTCGGCCACCAATGTGCTGTCCTTCCCAGCCCCGCCGAACCCTGAGGATCACCTGGGGGACGTCGCCCTGGCCCACGGGGTCTGCGTCCGCGAGGCCGCCGAGCAGGGCAAGACCCTGGCCCACCATCTGCAACACCTTGTGGCGCACGGGGTGCTGCATCTTGTAGGGTATGACCACGAAACCGACGACGACGCCGAGGACATGGAAGGTCTGGAGCGCGTGGTCATGGCCGGTCTGGGGGCGCCTGATCCCTACGGCGCCGAACAGGGAGACGATGGCTAGTTCCGAAGACCCGCCCGCAGCCGCGCGCAAGAGCCGCGGCATACGGGCCTTCCTGAGACGGCTGCGCGGCGTGGGCGGCATGGAGCCGCCGCCGACCCCGGTGGACCTGGTGGGCGACCGCATGGTCGACCAGGCCCAGGCCTTCCAGACCCTGCGGGTCGAGGACGTCATGACTCCACGCGCCGACATTGTCGCCGTGGAGCTCACCACCCCCTTCTCCGGCCTCGTGGAACGGTTCGTGGAGGCCGAGCACAGCCGCATGCCGATCTATCGCGAGACCCTCGACGATCCGGTCGGCGTGGTCCACGTGAAGGACATCTTCAAGCTGATGGCGGGGCCCAAGCCCAAGGGCGGCAAGCCGCCCGGACCGGACGACGCCATCCTGCAGAAGGTGCGCCGCGACGCCCTCTATGTGCCGGCCTCCATGCGCGCCGCCGACCTGCTGCTGCGCATGCAGACCAGCCGGATCCACATGGCCTTGGTGATCGACGAGTTCGGCGGCACCGACGGTCTGGTCACCCTGGAGGACCTGGTGGAGGCGGTGGTCGGCGAGATCGACGACGAACATGACGACGCCCAGGCGGCCGGCGTCGTCGCTCGCCCAGGCGGGGTGTTCGAGGTCGACGCCCGCGCGCCTCTGGAGGAACTGGAGGCCGCCGTGGGCGCCGAACTGGCCCCGCCGGACCTTGAGGAAGAAATCGACACCGTGGCGGGGCTGGTGACGGCGCTCGCCGGCCGGGTGCCGCAGCGGGGTGAGGTCATCAGCCACCCGGCGGGATTTGAGTTCCAGGTCACCGACGCCGACCCGCGCCGCGTGAAGCGGGTGCGGGTGCGCCGCCTGCCCGAGCCGGACGTCATCATTTGAAGCTTCCCCTGACGCCGGCCTGGCGCGCGCGCATTCTGGCGGTCGTCGCCGGGGTCGGCGCGGGCCTGGCCCACCCGCCCGTGGGCCTGATCATCGGCGTCGCGGCCTATGGCCTGCTGATGTGGCTGGCGGAGACCGACGGCCCGCGCCCCCTGCGCTCGGCATTCTTCCGGGGTTGGCTGGCGGGGGTCGGCTATTTCGCGGTCGGCACCCACTGGATCACCGAACCCTTCATGGTGGACGCCGCCAACCAGGGCTGGATGGCCCCCATCGCCCTGCTGGCGATGTCCGGGGGCCTGGCGCTGTTCTGGGGCCTGGCGGCCCTGATCTACCGCCTCGCCGACGTGAAAGGCGCCTGGCGGGTCCTGGTCTTCGCAGGCGCCCTGGCGTTCTGCGAGTGGCTGCGCGGCCACGTGCTTACCGGCTTCCCCTGGAACCTGCCCGGCGAGGCCTGGCGCGCCGGCTCGGCCCCGTCCCAGATGGCCTCGGTGGTGGGCGCCTACGGCCTGTCCTGGATCACCATCGCGCTCGGGGCCACGACCGCCCTGCTGTGGAAGCCGGGCCGGATCCGGCTCGCCGCCAGCGCAGCTATCGTCGCCGCCCTGTCGGGACTCTACGGCTTCGGCGCCCTGCGGCTGGCGAACGCCAAGGCGGCGGCCGCCGACGCCCCCATGGTGCGGCTGGTCCAGGCCAATATCGACCAGAAGGACAAGTGGAAGCCGGAGAACCTGGACATGGTGTTCTCCACCTATGTCGACCTCACCACCCAGGCGTCCCCGGTCCGTCCCGACATCGTCATCTGGCCGGAGGGCGCCCTGCCCGCGGTGATCGACGACCTGCTGGCGCCCGGCAGCCCCTATGTCGACCGGCTCACTGACGCGCTTGCGCCCGGCCAGACCCTGATGATGGGCGCCAACCGGGCGGGTCCCGGCGCCGAGGGCGGCGTGGACTATTTCAACAGCCTGGTGGTCCTGCGCCGCGAAGCGCCCGGCCTGAGGGTCACCGGGGTCTATGACAAGCACCGGCTGGTGCCTTTCGGTGAATTCCTGCCGCTGGGAGACCTGGCCACCCGGCTTGGTATCCGCAGCCTGGTCCACATGCCTGAGGACTTCACCGCCGGCCCTCCGCCCCGTCCGATCCACCCGCAGGGCGTGCCGTCCCTGCAGCCGCTGATCTGCTACGAGGCCCTGTTCCCGGGCTTCGCCACCGCCGCCGCCAGCCGGGGCGGCGGGCGGGCGCAGTGGTTGCTGAATGTCTCCAATGACGCCTGGTTCGGCGCCAGCAGCGGGCCCTGGCAGCACCTCAACATCGCCGCCTATCGGGCGATCGAGGAGGGCCTGCCGATCGCACGCGCCACCCCGACGGGGGTGTCGACCATGATCGACGCCTATGGGGGTCCCATTTTGGGCGCCCGCCTAACCCTTGGTGAGCAAGGGATCATCGACGTTCGGCTGCCGCCGGCGCTCGCCCGTACGGTGTATTCGCGTTTCGGGGATGGGGGACTCGCCATCATGTTGCTCTTATCCGCGTCCATCGCGGTGACGGGACGCATTCGACGAGCACATTGAGTTGACGCAGGCGTCACCGTTTTGACGGCGGCGATCGACCTCGTCTATTGGGAAGCACATGGCCAAGGCATTCGACGTCGACCGATCCCCCAATCCGGTCGACCTTCACGTGGGACTGCGTATCCGGCTCCGCCGCAAGGAACTGGGCGTGAGCCAGGAGAAACTGGCCGACTCGATCGGCCTGACTTTCCAGCAGGTCCAGAAGTATGAGCGCGCCGCCAACCGGGTGAGCGCGTCGAAGCTGTGGGACATGGCCCGCGCGCTGCAGACCTCCATCTCCTATTTCTTCGATGGCCTGCCGGACGCCGAGCTCAATGCGCCGGCCTCCAGCGACGGCCCCTCGCCGGCCCACGCCTTCCTGATGACGCCTGAGGGCATGGAGCTGGCCGCCGTCTTCCCGAAGGTGCGCCGCGCCCGCGTGCGCCGCCGCATCCTCGACCTGGTCCGCGCCATGGTCGACGAGGATGACGGCGAGCCGGAACCGGCCGCGCCGCGCGAGCCCGCCAAAGTCGCCTGAGCATGAGGCCGCGGATCGCCGTCCTGCTGGATGAGAACACCAGCAGCGGCGCGACGCGCTACGAAGCCCACAAGGGCTATTTCCTGGGGCTGCGCGAGGCCGGCGCGACGCCCTTCGGCCTGCCCTATTTCGCCGAGATGGTCCCGGGCGTGGTCGCCGACTTCGACGGCCTGCTCAGCGTCGGCGGCCGCTTCGCCTATCCGCCGGCCTGGTACCTCGACGGCGAGACGTCCTTTGCGCCGGACTCGCCGCGCCTGGCGGTGGAGCAGGCCCTGATGTCGGGCTTCCTGGTGGCGGGAAAGCCGGTGCTGGGGATCTGCGCCGGCATGCAGATGCTGGCCTGCCTGCACGGGTCCAGGCTCACCGCCGATGTGCGGACGCTGGGCGACGTGCTCGACCACGACAACCGGGACCAGAGGCACGAGATTTCGATCCTGCCCGGGTCGCGGCTCGCCGGCCTCGGGGAATGACCCGCGCGCCGAGCACGCGCAGGCGCTCGGCGGCCCGCGCGGCTGCCGCCCGCATGCCCAGGCGGTCGAGGGTCTCGAACGCGGCGCGCAGCCCGGTCTCCGAGTCGTCACCCGCG
>JAZKFM010000352.1:0-6764 GCA_040386415.1 Pseudomonadota bacterium | reverse complement strand
GGCCTGATCGCGGCGCCGACCCTGGAGGTCAACAGCTTCCACCGCGAGGCTGTCGCGCAACTGGGGCCCCGGGTGCGCGCCGTGGCCCACGCGCCCGACGGCGTGATCGAGGCTGTCGAGCTGGAGGGGCCCGGCTTCGCCCTGGGCATCCAGTGGCACCAGGAGCTGTTCGCCGGCGCCGACCATCCCGGCGACGCGATCTTCCGCGGCTTCGTCGCGGCCTGCGCCGACCGCTAGCGGACCTTCAGGGCCAGGATCACCAGCAGGGCCGAGAGGCCGAGGTGCAACAGCATGAAGCGCACCAGCACCTGGGTGTTGGACCACCCAAGCTCCTTGCGGCAGTGGTCGTGCAGGGGGAAGCGGATGCCCGCCAGGATCTTCAGGCCGAAGAACCGCAGCAGGGCCACCTTCACCAGGCCCGTCGCCCCGTTCATCAGGATCACCGACCCCACCAGCAGCAGGAACAGCGGATTGTTGGTGGCCACCACCAGCATGCCGATCAGCAGGCCCAGCGGCCGCGATCCGGCGTCCCCCATCAGCACCAGGCTGGGGGCGGCGTTGTACCAGAGGTAGCCTGCCACGCAGCCCACCATCAGGAAGGCCATGATCGCCCAGTTGGCGCCCTCGCGTGTGAAGGGGACGTTCAGGTGTCCGGCCACCACCTCGTTGCCGAGCACGGCGTAGAGCAGGCCCCCCAGCAGCAGGATGGCGGTGCCCGTCAGGCTGCCGGAGACCCCGTCGACCCCGTCGGAACAGTTGGTCGCGTTGATGGACAGCCAGATCAGGCCAGTGGCCAGCGGAATGCAGAGCCAGGGGTCCAGCGCCAGGGTCCCCTTCCAGATCGGCAGCCAGATGGTGGTGGGCTCGAAGCCACAGATCACCATGGCCGCCCCCACCGCGATGGCGGCGTCCATCAGGGCCAGCTGGTACTCGGAGAACCCGCCGCGCCGGTCGTCGAAATAGCCCACCAGCATGGCCGCCAGCATGAGCGGCAGGGTCAGCAGGCCGCGGGCTCCGAAGGGCACGAAGATCAGGCAGGCGACGCAGAAGATGCTGACGAAGATCAGCCCCGCGCTGATCGGCTTGCCGACGCTCATCTCGGCGTTGACCGCGAAGGCGCGGCCCCGGTCGGTGGGCAGGCGCGACCAGAGCCGGGGCAGGGCGATCCAGGTGGCGAGCGCGCAGACGGCGAAGCCTATGCCGGCCAGGAAGAAGAAGGAGTCAAACAGGCGCAGCGGTCCCCATGCCTGTCCGAGGTTCGCGTGGATCCAGCTCAGCATGCCGTATGAAGCCCGAGGTGAACGGAGAGCCCGTTCTAACGTGCGCCGGAATTCCCGGACAAAGGAGAATCGCCTTCCGCAGCCGATTCATCGGCCGGCGGAGGGCCCGGGTAAACCGCCGCATGGGGCGCGGCCCCGCTTGCGGGATATAAAGATTTCTTTATAGGATTTCCGCGACCTTCCAGATCGCCGCCCCCTGCACGCGGCGCTCGCGTATTTTCCGGAGCCTTCACTTGAGCCGTTCCTCCTACATCTTCACCTCGGAAAGCGTTTCCGAAGGCCATCCCGACAAGGTCGCCGACCGCATCTCCGACACCGTGGTCGACGCCTTCCTGGCCGCGGAGCCCGAGGCCCGCGTCGCCTGCGAGACCCTGGTGACCACCAACCGGATCGTGCTGGCCGGTGAAGTCCGCGCCGGCAAGCCGGGCGCCTCCAAGGCGGAAAACAAGCAGATGACCAAGGATATCCTTGGGACCCTGGAGCCGCTGGTGCGCGCCGCGGTCAAGGACATCGGCTACGAGCAGAAGGGCTTCCACTGGCAGAAGGCGAAGTTCGCCAACCACCTGCACGCCCAGTCGGCCGACATCGCCCAGGGCGTGGACTCGTCCAACAAGAAGGACGAAGGCGCCGGCGACCAGGGCATCATGTTCGGCTACGCCTGCGACGAGACGCCGGAACTGATGCCGGCCACCCTGCAGTACTCGCACAACATCCTCAGCAAGCTGGCCGCCGTCCGCCACTCGGGCGAGGCCAAGGGCCTGGAGCCCGACGCCAAGAGCCAGGTGACCCTGCTGTATCAGGACGGCCGCCCGGTCGAGGTGATGCAGATCGTGGTCTCCACCCAGCACGCCAAGAAGATCGGTGAGAACACCGCCTCGTCCAAGCGCATCCTCGAGCTGATCAAGCCCTACGTCCTGTCCGTCTTCCCCGACGGCCTGGTGACCAAGAAGACCAAGTGGCACGTCAACCCGACCGGCAAGTTCCTGATCGGCGGGCCGGACGGCGACGCGGGCCTGACCGGCCGCAAGATCATCGTCGACACCTACGGCGGGGCGGCCCCGCACGGCGGCGGCGCCTTCTCCGGCAAGGACCCCACCAAGGTCGACCGTTCGGCGGCCTATCTCTGCCGCTACCTGGCCAAGAACGTGGTGGCCGCGGGCCTGGCCCGGAAGTGCACCATCCAGATCAGCTACGCCATCGGCGTGGCCAATCCGCTGTCCTTCTATGTCGACCTGCACGGGACCGGCGAAGTCGATGCGGCCAAGCTGGAAAAGATCCTGCCCGAACTGGTGGGCGGCGCCACCCCGCGCGCCATCCGCGAGCACCTGGGCCTCAACAAGCCGATCTATGCCCGCACCGCGGCCTACGGCCACTTCGGCCGCACGCCCGACAAGGACGGCGGCTTCTCCTGGGAGAAGACCGACCTCGTGGAAAAGCTGCGGGCGGCCCTCTGATCGAGGCGCTTCGGCGCTGGGCGTTCTCGCTGCGGCGAGACGCCCACGCCGTCTGGCTGGCGGCGCGTGACCCGCGCACGCCGGTCGCCGCCAAGCTGCTGGGTCTGGCCGTCGCGGCCTACGCCCTGTCGCCGATCGACCTCATCCCCGACTTCATCCCGATCCTGGGCTATCTCGACGACCTGATCCTGGTTCCGCTCGGTCTCTGGCTGGCGATCCGCATGATCCCGGCGCAGGTGATGGACGATCACCGCGCCGCCGCCGAGGCCGCTGCGCGCCGGCCGGTGAGCAAGGTCGGGGCCGGCGCCGTGATCCTCATCTGGCTGGCCTTCGCGGTCGGAAGCGGGTTGCTGCTGGCCCGCCACGTGCGGCTGGGCTAGAGGGCGCGGCATGGATAGCCACCCACCCCTCCGGTCCTTCGGCCGCCTCAAGTCGCGGCCGATCAAGCCGCGCCAGGCTGCCCTGATGGACAGCCTGCTGCCGTCCATCCGCGCGCCGCTGGATGATTTCGACCCCAAGACCCTGGCGCCCGACGCCCGCGAGGTCTGGCTGGAGGTGGGGTTCGGCGGCGGCGAGCACATGGCGGCCCAGGCCGCGCGATCCCCCGACACCCTGATCATCGGCGCCGAGCCGTTCCTGAATGGCGTCGCCAGCGCCCTGCGGCATGTGGAGGAGGCGGGCCTCCGGAACGTGCGCATCCATGACAACGATGTGCGCGAGCTGATGGCGCGGATGCCTGAGGCCTGCCTGGACCGGGTGTTTGTCCTGTTCCCCGATCCCTGGCCCAAGGCGCGGCACAACAAGCGCCGCCTGATCCAGGCCGAGACCATCGCCGAGTTGGCGCGCCTGCTGAAATCGGGCGGCCGGCTGCGCTTCGCCACCGACTGGGCCGACTATGCCGACTGGACCCTGGAGCGGGTGCTGGCCGGCGGCCAGTTCGCCTGGCCGGCGGAACGCGCCGATGACTGGCGCGTCCCGCCCGCCGACCACATCACCACGCGCTACGAGGAAAAGCGCCTGGGCGACTGCGCGCCGGTGTTCCTGGACTTCGTCCGGGTCTAGCTACTTCAGGAGCTTGGGCGGCTTGGCCGCCTCGGTCGTGTTGTGCAGCTCGATGCCCTGGCGGATCAGTTCGCCGGTCTCTTCGGGATCGGCCCAGCGGACGATCTCGACGGACTTGCCCTTCTCCAGGTCCTTATAGTGCTGGAAGAAGTGGGCGATCTGCTCGGTGAGGATCGCCGGCAGACCGCGCCAGCTGTCCAGCCCCGCATAGAAGGGGTGCAGCTTGTCCACGGGCACGGCGAGGATCTTCTCGTCGTTGCCGGCCTCGTCCACCATCATCAGGCAGCCGATCGGGCGGCAGCGAATGATCGCGCCGGGCACCACCGGGGTGGGGCCCACCACCAGGATGTCCATGGGATCGCCGTCCCCGGACAGGGTGTGGGGGATGAAGCCGTAATTGCCCGGATAGAACATCGCGGTATGCAGGAAACGGTCGACATAGATCGCGCCGCTTTCCTTATCGAGTTCGTACTTCACCGGTTCCCCGCCTTGCGGAATCTCGATGATGGCGTTGACGTCGTACGGCGGATTGAAGCCCACCGAGATCTTGGAAATGTCCATGGGGAGATGGCCTTTTCACACACAGGGGAAGTAGTCGCGGTCTTTGGACTATTCGGTGCGGCGGATAAAGGCCTGCTTGACGCGAACCCTGGCGCGGGCAGGTTCCGGGCCCATGGCGCGCATCTTCATCATTGGGCCGGGCGGGGTCGGCAAGACCACGGCGGGCGGCGAACTGGCCCGCCTGCTGGACTGTCCTTTCCTGGACCTGGACCAGGAATTCATGGCCCGGGTCGGCGATATCGATGCGGTGATCCGGGGGCAGGGCTACGCCCGCTATGTCGAGTTGAACGCCCAGCTGTTCGCCGACCTGTGCGAAGAATTGCCGAAGACCTGCGTCGTCCCGCTCTCCTCGGGATTCCTGGCCCGCGACACGCCGGCTGAGTTGCTGGCGGCCAACCAGGCCCGGGTGAAGGCCACCGGGACCTCGATCCGTCTCTTGCCCAGTGAAGACCGGGGCGCTGCAACCCGTATCGTTGTCGCCCGCCAGATGGGTCGGGGCCTGAATCTGGACGAGGCCCGCGAGACCGCCAAGTTCGCCCGCCGGTTCGGTGACTACCTGGACCAGGGCGACCTGCGCCTCTTCAGCGCCGCCCCGCCGGCGCAGATCGCCGCGGAGATGGCGCGCGCCCTGGGGCTGACAAGCCCCTGACGGAGTGCTATAGAGGCGCTCACATCGTCCGTAAGCGCTGGATAGCGCCTATGAGCGGCAGGCTTCGGCCCGGCCGCTTTTTTGTTGCCGGAGAGCCGCCGAGCCTATGCGAGGCAAGACCGCAGAAGATAGATCGCTCCTGGAGCTGCTGGACCCCGTGGCCGAGGCCTCGGGATACGAGATCGTCCGCCTGCGCCTGATGGGCGGAGAGCATGCCCGGCGCCTGCAGATCATGGCCGAGACCCCCGACGGCGAAATGATCGTCGAGGATTGCGCCAAGCTGTCGCGCGCTATCTCCGAGGTGATGGACGCCGCCGATCCGATCAGCGGCGAATACACCCTGGAAGTCTCCTCTCCCGGGGTCGATCGTCCGCTGACCCGGATGAAGGACTTCGCCAACTATGAGGGCCATGAGGCCCGCCTCGAACTCGACCGCGTCGCCGACGGCCGCAAGCGCTTCCGCGGCATGCTGGCCGGCGTCGAGGACGACAATGTCGCCATCGACCTGGAAGGGGAGGCGGAGACCGCCCTGGTCCCCTTCGCCTGGATCGTCGAGGCCAAACTGATCCTGACCGACCAGCTGATGAAGCGCGGCGCCGACGAGCGCGCCGCACGGCTGGCCGACACCCCACAACAGACGCCCGAGTAAGAGGATAAGATCATGAGCCTGACCGGCATTTCAGCCAACCGGCTTGAACTCCTGCAGATCGCCGAGGCCGTGGCCCGCGAGAAGTCGATCGACAAGGAGATCGTCATCGAGGCGATCGAGGAAGCGATCCAGAAGGGCGCCCGCTCGCGCTACGGCGCCGAGCACGACATCCGGGTCAATATCGACCCCAAGACCGGCGAGACCATCATCAAGCGCGTGATCACCGTGATCCCCGATGACCTGGTCTATGAAGCCGAGGACAGCGAGGACGGTCCCAGCGAGCCCATGGGGTCGCGCCGCCTGAAGGAAGCCCTCAGCGTCGACAAGGACGCCTTTGTCGGCAAGACCTACGAAGAGATCCTGCCGCCCTTCGAGTTCGGCCGGGTCCAGACCCAGATGGCCCGCCAGGTGGTGACCGGCAAGGTCCGCGAAGCCGAGCGCGAGCGCCAGTACGAGGAGTTCAAGGACCGCGTGGGCGAGATCGTCAACGGCGTGGTCAAGCGGGTCGAGTACGGCAACACCGTCGTCGACCTGGGCCGCGGCGAAGGCATCATGCGCCGCGACCAGTCGATCCCGCGCGAGAACTTCAACATCGGCGACCGGATCCGCTGCTACATCTACGACGTCCGCCGCGAGACCAAGGGCCCGCAGATCCTGCTCAGCCGCGCCCACGGCGGCTTCATGGCCAAGCTGTTCGCCCAGGAAGTTCCTGAAGTGTACGACGGCGTCATCGAGATCCGCGCCGTGGCCCGCGATCCCGGCTCGCGCGCCAAGATGGCCGTGGTCTCCAACGACAGCTCCATCGACCCCGTCGGCGCCTGCGTCGGCATGCGCGGTTCGCGCGTGCAGGCGGTGGTGGCCGAGCTGCAGGGCGAGAAGATCGACATCATCCAGTGGAGCCCGGACGAGGCGACCTTCATCGTCAACGGCCTGGCCCCCGCCGAAGTCTCCAAGGTCGTCATGGACGAGGAGGACGAGCGCGTCGAAGTCGTCGTTCCCGACGAACAGCTGAGCCTCGCCATCGGCCGCCGCGGCCAGAACGTCCGCCTCGCCAGCCAGCTGACCGGCTGGCAGATCGACATCATGACCGAGAGCCAGGAGAGCGAGCG
>JAZKFM010000351.1:0-3953 GCA_040386415.1 Pseudomonadota bacterium | reverse complement strand
GGTCACCGGCAGTCCGCCGGCCGCATCCATCACCCGCGAGTAGAGCGCGGTCTGGGCGTTGAAGCGCGGCATCTCCTCGGAGACCATGAACTGGAATTCGGTGCGGAACAGGCCGATGCCCTCCGCGCCCACGTCGGCCAGGCTCTCCAGGTCCACGTCCAGGCCGGCGTTCATCAGCAGGGTGACCTTCACCCCGTCACGTGTGAAGGCCGGCGTATCCTTCAGCTTGGCGAATTCGGCCTGCCGCTGGCGGCGCACGTCCATGCGCGCCCGGATGGCGCTGGCCACATCGGCGCGCGGCCGCAGGTAGGCCTCGCCGGTCTCGGCGTCGACGATCACCGGGTCGCCTTCGGAGACCTTGTCGCGCAGGCCCTGCAGGCGCCCGACGCAGGGGATGTCGAGCGCGCGCGCGACAATGGCGGCGTGGGAGGCCGAAGAGCCCTCCTCCAGCAGCAGGCCGCGCAGCTTGGTGCGGTCGTATTCCAGCAGGTCCGCCGGCCCCAGGTTCCGGGCGATCAGGATCGCGTTGTCGGGCAGTTCCCGCGCCACGCTGCCGTTGCCGGCCAGGTGCCGCAGCAGGCGGTCGTTGAGGTCCTCTAGGTCGTGCAGCCGCTCGCGCAGATAGGGGTCGCGGGCCTGTCCCAGCCGGGCGCGGTGCTCGGAGCGCACCCGCTCCACCGCGGCCTCGGCGGTCAGCCCGTTCTTGACCGCGTCCGACAGGCTGCGGTTCCAGCTCGTCGAATGGGCGAACATCCGGTAACTCTCGAGCACCTCGTACGAGGCGTCGACCAGGCCGTGCTGCCCCTCTAGCATCTTGTCGATCTGGGCTTTCAGCGCGGCGAGCGCGGCCACCAGCCTCGCTTCCTCGGCCACCACGTCCTCGGACAGCAGCTGCGAGGTCGCCACCGGCAGCTCGTGCAGGACCGCCACGCCATAGGCCAGGCCATCGGCGAACTTCGATCCGATCACCCGGTCCGGCCGCCGGGGCGCGATCTCCACGCCCTCCAGTTCGCCCACGGTGATCAGCTCGCCCGAAGCCACCATCTCGGCCAGGACCATGGCGATGATCTGGACGTCCTCGACCTCGTCCTCGGAATAGACCCGCTCGGTGCGGTTCTGGACCACCAGCACCCCGATCACCCGCCCGCCGCGCAGCAGGGGCACGCCCAGGAAGGCGTGATAGGGGTCTTCGCCGGTTTCCGGGCGGTAGGAGAAGGCTTCGTGCTGCGGCGCGTCGGCCAGGTTCAGCGGCCGGCCCAGCTTCATGATCTCGCCGACCAGGCCCTCGCCGGGCTTCATCCGGGTGACGTGAACGGCGCTGACGTCCAGGCCTTCGGTGGCGAACAGCTCCATCTCGCCGTTGGCGCGCCGCAGGTAGATCGAGCACACCTCGGCCACCATCGAGATGGCGATGATCCGCACGACCATGTCGAGGCGCCGTTGCGCGGGCCCCCCTCCGGCCAGCGCCTCCCGGATCTGCTTCAGCAGGCTCCGTTGTCCGCCAATCGACGCGGCTGCCGGCATCTCGAGCTTAACGTCCTCCCGTTCTTAAGCCGCTACGTAGCAGCTTTATCTAGCAGAATAGAGACGGAAAGAGGGGTCGAGCCACCGCGCGTATCACTGCCTAGTGGCTGAGCAGGGTCACCCCAGCGCCGGAAAGGGGGAGCCCGCGCCGAGTCCGACGGCGTGCCCGATGTCCTTCCCAAAGACGCCCGTTTCAGCCGTCCAAGGGTGCAATCGCCGCCCTGTCTCCAGGCCGGGTCGGAGCTGATCGACAAGCCGATGGACGCCGACCCACTCTTGAGCATTCCCCCGATCCACCGCACGATCCCCCAACGACAAGACCGGGCGGGGGATACACACATGCGGCGGTGGCTGGCTTTTGCGCTGGCCTGGGTATTGATCCTGGGCGGAGCGTTCCTGGCGCACAGTGTGCAGACGGGTGGCGGGACCACCGTCACCGAGGTGCGCATCCCGGCCGGAGAGGGCGTGAGCGTGAGCGCGCTGCTCTACACGCCGGCTAACGCGACGGCGGCCTCGCCGGCGCCGGGCATCCTGGTCAGCCACGGCTACATCAACACCCGCGAGATGCAGAGCCCGTTCGCCATCGAGCTGTCCCGCCGCGGCTACGTGGTGCTGTCGATGGACATGACCGGCCACGGCTATTCGGGCGGCATCGTCGGCACGGCGGACTTCGGCGGCCCTGCGGCGCTGGCCTGGCTGAAGTCGCTGCCGACCGTGGACCCCGACCGCATCGGCATGGAGGGCCACTCCATGGGCGGAGGGCCGATCCTCGCGGCCGCGGCGGGCGATCCCGACGGGTACCGGGCGCTGGTGCTGGAGGGTTCGACCCCCGGGTTGCTGGGGGCCAAGGCGCCGGCCAATCCGCGCAACCTCGCCATCGTCTTCGGCCAGTACGACGAGTTCGCCGGCCTGATGTGGGGCGTCTCCAAGGGCTCCGAGATCGGCGCTTCGCCAAAGCTGCAGAAGCTGTTCGGCGTGACCGGGCGGGTGCGTGAGAACTACGTCTACGGCTCTGTGGCGCAGGGGACCGGCCGCGCCTTGCTCAACCCGCCCATCACCCACCCCTGGGAGCACTTCTCCGAAGCCGGAGTGGCCGGCGCGCTCGGCTGGTTCAACCGCGTGATCCCGGCCCCTTCGCCCCGCTCGGCCTACGACCAGGTCTGGCTGGTGAAGGAGTTCGGCACCCTGATCTCGTTCGTGGGCCTGGTGGCCCTGATCCTCGCCACCTTTGAGCTCCTGCTCACCTTCCCGGCGTTCGCGGCCCTCGCCCAGCCAGCCCAGCCGCTGACCGAGCGGCGGGACAGGCGGTGGTGGGCAGCCGTCGCCGTAACCGCCATCCTGCCGGCGCTGACCTATTTCCCGCTGATGAAGGTGGGGCAGCTGTTCTTCCCCATGCCCCCGTTCCCGCAATGGGTGCAGAACCAGCTGCTGGTCTGGGCGCTGGGGACAGCCCTGATCACCCTGGCGCTGGGGGTGGTGCTGAAGCGTGGCCGGCCGGTCTTCACCAACCGCTGGGCGCTGGCGACGGCGGCGGCCGTGGTCACCATGGCGGTGGGCTATGTCTCGCTGGTGGTCGTCGATGGGGTGTTCAGGACCGACTATCGCTTCTGGGTCCTGGGCCTGAAGCCGCTGAATGCGGCAAGGGCGGTCATGGTCCCGGCCTATCTGGTGCTCTGGACCCTGTTCTTCCTCATCGCGCTGCGGGCGCTGGCCGCCAACGTGGCGGTGAAGGGCGACGGCTGGCTGGCCTCCATCGGCTGGGCCAAGCTGGCGATGTCCGGGGGTTTTCTCCTCTTGGTCGCCATCGAGTATGCGACCCTCTTCACCACCGGCCGGCTGGCCACGCCGACCGAGCCGCTGAACGTGATCGTGGCGATCCAGTTCGTGCCGCTGCTGGCCGTCGTGGGCCTGATCGCCGCCTTCACCTACCGCCGCACCAACTCCTATGTGCCCGGCGCGCTGATCTGCGCGATGCTGGTGACCTGGTACATCACGTCCGGCACCGCCAACCACTGGGCGCCCGGCTTCGAGCCACAGCTTCCCGGCGCGGCGAGGGGACGGTAGCGGACGGATTATCCGATGACTGACATCCAAGCCCGTCATGGCCCGGCTTGTCCGGGCCACCCATGATCTCCGCGCCGGACATCAGGCAAGGCGGCCCCGCCGCAGTCCTTCCGCGACACGGCGATCCTGGTCGCCCGAACAAGTGGGGCGATGACGGCGACGGGGTAGGGGGTCAGCCCCGAGCCGCGCCGTCCTTTATCCGATACGCACACCGCCGTGCGCCGGCCAGGATGTGGTCGGTGCGCTCGATGTGCACGCCCGGCCCCAGCACCGCGCGGAAGACCATCAGCTCGGCGCGGCAGAATCCCTGACAGGCGGCCGCCGCCGCGCAGATGGGGCAGTGGTTCTCCACGAGGAGGAAGCCG
>JAZKFM010000350.1:0-7872 GCA_040386415.1 Pseudomonadota bacterium | reverse complement strand
ACCACAGCCCGACCATGTTCGCCGACTTCACCCACGCCAAGATCGGCGGCAAGGACGCGGCCTCGGTGATCGGCGATGAGGCCTGGCTGAAGAACGAGTACCTGCCCACCGTCGGCAAGCGCGGCGCGGCCATCATCGAGGCCCGCGGCCTGTCCTCGGCCGCCTCGGCCGCCAACGCCCTGATCGACCACGTGCGCGACCTGAACACCGTCGGCGCGATCCACTCGGTCGCCGTCGACAGCGAGGGCCGCTACGGCTTCGCCGAAGGCGTCTGGGCCGGCATGCCGGTGAAGACCACCGCGCCGGGCGCCTATGAGGTCATCACCTCCTACGAGATGGACGACTTCGCCAAGAGCAAGATCGCGCTGACCAATGACGAACTGGTGGGCGAACGCGAGACCATCAAGGACCTGTTGGTCTAGGAAACCGGCGGGGCGTCAACGCCCGCCACACGCGCCTCTTGGACCCCGCTCGGCGCAGGCCGGGCGGGGTTTTCATTGGCCGCCAGCTCGGAGATGCGCTTCTCGTAGAGGCTGGCGAGCGCCTCGGGGGATGTCCTGGCGGCCGCCTCGCGGGCGGCCAGCCAGCGGGCCTGGCTTCTCGCCAGCACCGGATGATCGGCGCCCGAGCCCAGGGCGGCCTTGTAGGCGCCCGACAGCCGGCGGTCGGCCTCGGCCAGGGCCGGGTCCACGCAGACCATCTGGTCGGCCAGGGTCCGGGCGCTGCGGCAATCCAAGCTGGGGGCCTCCACGAAGACGGCGTCGACCACCTGACCCGTCTGGGCGACCGGCGGCGAGGCGACGCCGACATCCATCAGGCTGGTCGCCGGCGGCGCGATATCCTCATCGGGCTTGTCCAGCACGATCTGGACCCGCTGCGGCGCCGGGGCCTGGGCCACCGCGCGAGGCGTGGCCTGGCGCAGGGCCGAGGCCGCGGCGCGGCGATCCACATCGGCCCGCATCCAGAGGCCCAGCCCCATCCCCATCACGCAGGCGATGCTGACGGCGGCGGAGATGTGGACGGGGTTGATCGACAGGTGGGGGTGGGGGCGCTCGGGCTCGAGGGGCCGGAAGATCATCGGGGTTTCGTGGAACTCCGGCGCACGGGGGCGCAGGAGGCTGCTGGGGGCAAACATGGTTAACGTCCTGGCGTATTCTGGTCCGCCGCAGACGCCACCGGAGTGGTCCCGGTGTGCGCCCGCCCTCTCGAACCGACGCCAATGCCCATATTGGGGAGCCGATGAATTGTGGCTGAACGGCGCCGTTAATTTCGCGTCTGGATAGAATAATCGATCAACCCAGACGCGACGACTCAGCGCTCGTAGGCCGCCACCTCGTCCAGTTCCTGGATGCGTTGGTCGTAGAGGTCGGCCACCTCCTCGGGCGCGTGGCGCGCGGCGTCCTCGCGGGCGTCCAGCCAGCGCTGCTGCTGGCGGCGCAGGCGGTGCATCGGAATCCCGGAGTCCATCGCGCGGCGCCAGGCGCTGGCCAGCCGCCGGTCCTGGGCGGCCAGCGTCTCGTCGTTGCAGACCAGTTCCTCGGCGGCGCTCGCGCTCCGGGCGCAGTCGAAGCTGGGGCCCCGGGCCATTGGCTGGGTCTGGCGGACGGGGGGCTGGATCTCGCTCACGGGCAGGGCGGGCGCGGCGCGGGGGGCCTTCACCCCTGCGGGCAGCAGTTCCAGCTTGCCGCCGGACACCTCGGGCAGGGGTTCGTCGCGATCGATCTCGATCTGCATCTGGTCCACCGGCTGCATCGACCCTGGGGCGCGGGTGTCCTCGGCCAGCTGCGGCCGCGCCAATAGACCCAGGGCCAGGCCCAGGACGCAGGCGCCGCCGATGCCGGCGAGGATCATCGGCCTGCTGAAGAGCGACTTGGCGGGGCCGGCGACGATCGGGGCGTCAGGCCGCGAGCCGCCCGGGGTTTCAGTGTTCATGGCGCATGTCCTTGGTCCAAGCCTCCTGAATCCCCGAGGCGGGCATATCGTTGCTGAGCCCATCTGAACCGCGACTGAACCGGCCATTGCGAAGCTTGCCCGCGCGACGCTATCTGCGGGCGCAACCCAGGAGCCGCCCATGAGCGCCATCGGCCCGACCCTCGAGACTGACCGCCTGATCCTGCGCCCGCCCTGCGCGGCCGACTTCGAGCCCTGGTGCGCCTTCATGGCCGATGAGGAGGCCGCCCGGCACATCGGCGGGCTGCAGGCGCCCTCCGTGGTCTGGCGGGCCCTGTGCTCGGTCACCGGCGCCTGGACCATCAGCGGATTCTCGATGTTCAGCGTCATCGAGAAGGCGACCGGCGACTGGGTCGGCCGCCTTGGGCCCTGGTATCCCGAGGGCTGGCCGGGCACGGAGGTGGGCTGGGGGATCGTCCGCGACCGCTGGGGAAAGGGCTATGCGACGGAGGGGGCCATCGCCGCCACCGACTGGGCCTTCGACAATTTAGACTGGCACGAGGTGGTCCACACCATCGACCCGGCCAACACCGCCTCGGCGGCGGTGGCGAAACGGCTGGGGTCGACGATCCTGCGGCATGCCGCGATGCCTGCGCCCTATGAGCATCTCACCGTCGATGTCTGGGGCCAGACCCGGGATCAGTGGATGGCGGCGCGCGCGACCCGCTAGATCCAGCCCGCCTCGCGGATCAGCTTGGCGTAGGTGCGGCTGACCGGAACCTCCGAGCCGTCCCTCAGGGTCAGGGTCGCCCGCCCGTCTCCCCGGCGGGCGTCGGCCACGGCGTCGCGGGCCACCCACCACGAGCGGTGCACCCGGGCGCCCTCGATCCCGGCCAGTTCGGCGACGGCGTCGGCCAGCCGCATCAGGATCAGGTCCTGGCCCTTGGAGGTGTGCAGGCGCAGGTAATGGTCCTGCGCCTCCACCGCCCAGATCTCCGCGCCCCGAAGCTTCAGGGGCAGGCGTTCCAGGAACTTCACGGGCGCCGGCGCGACGGGGGCCGACAAGGCCGCCACGCGCCGATGGGACAGGAGGATCGCCAGGCCGCTCATCGCCAGGCACATGACCCAGGTGATCAGCATGTACTGCGGCAGTTCGCGGCTGTGGGCCCGGCCGTTCGAGACAAATCCCACCGCGCCCCAGACCAGCAGGGCCATGAGCGGCGTCATCAGGGTGCCGCTGATCGCCGTGTGGACCACCAGGCCGCGGCGGGTAAGGGGAATGAGGCCGGCCAGCCGGAAGCTCACCATGCCCAGCAGCGCGCCGGCCACGCCCAGCGTCACCATGAAGGCCGTACGCGGCAGGAAGGCCACGTGCCCGCTGTCGAAGGCCTCCACGAAACTGAGGAACACCCCCACGCTGGCCGAGACCAGAAGCGTGCGCCGGACACCAGCCTGGCTCAGAGGCTCCAGTCGCGAAGCGTGAACGGCGCCGGGCTGCGGCTCGCGCAGGCGATCTGTCATTCGACGCATCGTCCTTTGCGCATGGGGCGAGGAGATCTCCACAAGGCCGCAGCGGGCCACGAGGGCCCTCAAGCGGAGATAGATGATGTCGCGGGTTTCTCAAACGTCGGCGCAGGCGGCCCCCGGCCGGATTGAACAGATTCGCAGGATCGTCCTGCCCCTGGCGGCGGTCGGGCTGGCGGCGGCCCTGGTCCCCCTCGCCGGCGGCGTTGTCCGGGCGGCCGGCGGCGGCCGGCTCCGCGCCCCGGACTGGAGCCTGCTCGCCGCCCAGCCCCTGGTCATCCAGCTCCATCTGGCCGCCGCGGTGGTCGCCCTGGTGATCGGCGCCATGCTGATGCTGATGCGCAAGGGGGTGACCTTCCACCGCCGCGCCGGCTGGCTGTGGGTCACCGCCATGTCCATCGTGGCCGGCTCCTCGATCTTCATCACCGGGGTGAACGGCGACCGCTGGTCCTTCATCCACATGATCACGGGATGGACCCTGATCGCCCTGCCGCTGGCGGTCATCGCGGCCCGACGCCACAACGTGAAACAGCATCGCCGCTCCATGATGGGCATGTTCTACGGCGGGCTGATCATCGCCGGCGGCCTGACCTTCATCCCCGGCCGCACCCTATGGAACGTCTTCTTCGCTTGACGCTCCGGCGCCCTGTCCGGCGTCGGCGGCGGCTTGGAACGCACCCGCCGGACAATTGGTCGCGAACGTTATTTTTCTGACCGTGGCGCGGTTGCAACGGTCCGGAACGGCGCTTATACCCCGGCTTCTCGCCGCACTGGGCGAGCCCAAACAGCGCGTCTCGCGACCTCATGAATATACACGAGCATCAAGCCAAAGCCGTCCTCTCCGAGTTCGGCGTGGCGGTCCCGCGTGGCTATCCGGCCTTCACCGTCGAGGAGGCCGTCAAGGCGGCCGAAACCCTCGGAGGCCCGGTCTTCGTGGTGAAATCCCAGATCCACGCCGGCGGCCGCGGCAAGGGCGTGTTCGAGGGCCTCGGCCCCGACGCCAAGGGCGGCGTCCGGGTGGTCAAGAGCGTCGATGACGTCCGCTCCAACGCCGCCGAGATGCTCGGCCGGGTGCTGGTGACCCACCAGACCGGCCCCAAGGGCAAGCAGGTCAACCGCCTCTACATCGAAGAGGGCGCGGCGATCGCCAAGGAATTCTACCTGTCCCTGCTGGTGGACCGCGACACGAGCCGGATCTCGGTCGTGGCCTCCACCGAAGGCGGCATGGACATCGAGGAAGTGGCCCATGCCACGCCCGAGAAGATCATCACCTTCTCCATCGACCCGGCGACGGGCGTCTGGAACCACCATGGCCTGAAGCTCTCCAAGGCGCTCGGCCTGAAGGGCGACCTGTCCAAGCAGGCGTCCAAGCTGCTGCGCCAACTCTATACGGCGTTCCTGGCCAAGGACATGGCCATGCTGGAGATCAACCCGCTGATCGTCACCGCCGACGACCAGCTGCGCGTCCTCGACGCCAAGGTCTCCTTCGATAGCAACGCCCTCTACCGCCACGCCGACATCGTCGCCCTGCGCGACGAGAGCGAGGAGGACCCCAAGGAGATCGAGGCCTCCAAGTTCGACCTCAGCTACATCGCCCTCGACGGCGAGATCGGCTGCATGGTCAACGGCGCCGGCCTGGCCATGGCCACCATGGACATCATCAAGCTGTACGGCGCCGAGCCCGCCAACTTCCTGGACGTCGGCGGCGGCGCCGACGAAGCCAAGGTGACGGCGGCCTTCAAGATCATCATGGCCGACCCCAACGTGAAGGGCATCCTGGTGAACATCTTCGGCGGCATCGCCCGTTGCGACGTCCTGGCCCAGGGCGTGGTGGCCGCGGTCAAGCAGGTGGGCCTGACGGTTCCCCTGGTGGTCCGCCTGGAAGGCACCAACGCCGAGCTCGGCAAGAAGATCATCAATGAGAGCGGCCTGAACGTCATCGCCGCCAACGACCTTTCCGATGGCGCCGAGAAGATCGTAGCCGCCGTGCGTGGAGCCGCCTGATGTCCATCCTCATCGGCAAGGAAACGCGCGTCATCTGCCAGGGCATCACCGGCGCCCAGGGCACCTTCCACTCCGAACAGGCCATCGCCTTCGGCACCAAGATGGTCGGCGGCGTCACCCCCGGTAAGGGCGGCTCCACCCATATCGGCCTGCCGGTGTTCGACACCGTCGACGAGGCCATCCGCGCCACCGGCGCCGACGCCAGCGTCATCTATGTGCCGCCGGCCTTCGCCGCGGACTCCATCCTGGAAGCCATCGACGCCGAAGTCCCCCTGGTGATCTGCATCACCGAGGGTATCCCGGTGGCCGACATGATCCAGGTGAAGCGCGCCCTGATCGGCTCGAAAACCAGGCTGATCGGCCCCAACTGCCCGGGCGTCCTGACCCCTGAAGCCTGCAAGATCGGCATCATGCCGGCGAATATCTTCAAGAAGGGCTCGGTGGGTGTTGTCTCGCGCTCGGGGACGCTTACCTACGAAGCCGTGTTCCAGACCACCCAGGTGGGCCTGGGCCAGTCCACGGCGGTGGGCATTGGCGGCGACCCGGTGAAAGGCACCGAGTTCATCGACATGCTCGACATGTTCCTGAAGGACCCGGAGACCGAGTCGATCATCATGATCGGCGAAATCGGCGGGTCGGCGGAAGAAGACGCGGCTGAGTTCATTAAGAATTCAGCAATCAAGAAGCCTATGGTCGGCTTCATCGCAGGACGCACCGCGCCGCCCGGTCGGCGCATGGGTCACGCGGGCGCGATCATCTCCGGCGGCAAGGGCGGCGCCGAGGACAAGATCGCCGCGATGGAGGCTGCGGGTATCCGCGTGTCACCTTCGCCGGCGAAACTGGGCGAAACCCTTCTTGAGGTGCTCAAGGGCGCCTAAAGGCACAATCAAGCGTAGGGCGGTCCGCGCTCGGCTCCTCTTTTGAAGCTCCGCGGTCCCTCCGGGAAAGCGGACGACATGGCCGACGATGCAGGTCTGATCAACGAGGTGCTCGCCGAGACCTCCTTCCTCTATGGCGGCAACACCGCCTTCGTGGAGGACCTCTACGCGAAGTGGGCCGCCGACCCGAACGCGGTCGAGGCCTCCTGGCGCGCCTTCTTCGCCTCGCTTCAGGACCGCGCCGACGAGGTCAAGGCCGCCGCCGTCAAGCCCGGCTGGACCCAGAAGACCGCGCCGGCCGCCCGCCCCGATTGGCTCTCGGCCATCGACGGCCTGTGGCCGGCGGTAGAGGCCAAGGTCGGCGCCAAGGTGGCCGAGCGCGCCGCGCCCGCCGCCAACCCCGAATCCGTCCGCGCCGCCACCCTCGATTCCCTGCGCGCCATCATGATGATCCGCGCCTACCGGATGCGCGGCCACCTGCGGGCCAACCTGGACCCCCTGGGCATCGCCATCCCCGAGGGTGACGCCACCGAGCTCGACCCCGCCTCCTACGGCTTCACCGAGGCCGACTACGACCGTCCCATCTTCCTCGACTTCGTGCTGGGCCTGGAAACCGGCACCATCCGCGAGATCCTGGCGATCCTGCGCCGCACCTACTGCAACGACATCGGCGTGCAGTACATGCACATCTCCGATCCCCAGCAGAAGGCCTGGCTGCAGGAGCGCATCGAGGGCCGCGACAAAGAAATCAGCTTCACCAAGGAGGGCAAGGTCGCCATCCTCAAGAAGCTCATCGAGGCCGAGGGCTTCGAGAAGTTCCTGCACAAACGCTTCCCCGGCACCAAGCGCTTCGGCCTGGACGGCGGCGAGGCCATGGTTCCGGCCCTGGAGCAGATCATCAAGCGCGGCGGCGCGCTGGGCGTGAAGGACATCGTCATCGGCATGCCCCACCGGGGCCGCCTGAACGTGCTCGCCGCGGTGATGGCCAAGCCCTACCAGGTCATCTTCCACGAGTTCCAGGGCGGCTCAAGCCTGCCCTCGGACGTGGAGGGGTCCGGCGACGTGAAGTACCACATGGGCGCCTCCTCCGACCGCGCCTTCGACGGCAACAACGTCCACCTGTCGCTGACCGCCAACCCCTCCCACCTGGAGATCGTCAACCCGGTGGTGCTGGGCAAGGTGCGCGCCAAGCAGGCCTACACCCTGCGCGACACCCCCGACTCCGGCCGCAACCACGTCCTGCCCCTGCTGCTGCACGGGGACGCGGCCTTCGCCGGCCAGGGCGTGATCGCCGAGTGCTTCACCATCTCGGGCGTGAAGGGCTACCGCACCGGCGGCACCATCCACTTCATCGTCAACAACCAGATCGGCTTCACCACCGCCCCGGCCTTCAGCCGCTCCTCGCCCTATCCGTCGGACGTGGCCCTGATGGTGGAGGCGCCGATCTTCCACGTGAACGGCGACGACCCCGAGGCCGTGACCTATGTCGCCAAGGTGGCCACCGAGTTCCGCCAGCAGTTCAGCAAGGACGTGGTCATCGACATGTTCTGCTATCGCCGGTTCGGTCACAACGAGG
>JAZKFM010000349.1:1332-5173 GCA_040386415.1 Pseudomonadota bacterium | reverse complement strand
CAGGTCGGCCTTGATGAAGGTGGCTTCGCCGCCGGCCTTCTTGATGCGCTCGACGGTCTCCATCAGGGTGCCGGGCAGGCGGCTCTCGCCGTCCTGGGCGGTGCGGGCCGAGACGACGACCTTGGCGCCTTCCATGGCCAGGCGGGCGGCGATGGCTTCGCCGATGCCGCGGCTGGCGCCGGTGACCAGGGCGACCTTGCCCTTCAGATTTCCAGTGGGGTTGATGCTCGCCGACATGAAATAACGCCCTCCCTGGGCTTTTTATGGTTCAAACAATCCGCAAACCTCGCGCTCTTGGGCCGCCCGCGCAAGCCTTCTGGCTCGCCTCCTGGGAGGAACCTCTAGGAAGCTTGGCCGCTCATGTTAATCATCGTGCGACTTCAGCGAGGCTTCAGCCCATGTGGCGGACCATCTTCAACCTGATCCTGGTGCTGCTGCTGGGGGCCTGCGTGGCCTTCGTCGCCGCGCCGTGGTTCGCCTTCCGCGCGCTCAAGGCCAACGCCCGTGACGGGGACGCCCAGGGCCTCGCCGAACTCGTGGACTACGACGCCGTGCGCGGGACCCTGAAGGGCCAGCTTGGCCCCACGCCCAACGCCACCACCGCGCCGGCGCCGACCATCTGGACCGACCCCCTGGGCGCCATGAAACGCGCCCTTGAGCCCCTGACACCGCCGCCCCCGGCCGTGGAGCGCTATGTCAGCGTCGAGGGCCTGCATGACCTGACCCGGGGCTATGAGCCCGGCAAGGGTCCGCCCGAGCCCCCGGCGCCCCAGGGCCTGTCCGACCAGGCCTTGACCCTGGTGCAGGAACCCTGGCCCTCCCTGCGCTACTGGGGACCCAACCGCTCGCGCTTCGTGGTGCGCGGCCCCGACCAGCCCGCTCGGGAGACGGTCTTCACCTTCCAGCGCCGGGGCTGGTTTGAGTGGAAGCTGGTGCAGATCCGCCTGCCGACCGCGGCCAAAGCTAAACCATAGTTCTTGTTTTGTTCTTTTCCTCTGCTAGGCTGACAGCCAGCTAGAGAGGAAGAGTTCCATGTCCATCGGATACGTCACCATCGGGGCGCTGGACGTCCCGGCCGCCCTGCCGTTCTACGACGCCGTGCTTGGCGCCATCGGCTATCACCGCGCCTTCCTGGACGGAGGCTGGGCCGGATACGGGCCCAAGGACGGCGAGGCCAACACCTTCATCTGCCCGCCCTTCGACGGCGAGCCCGCCCGCCCCGGCAACGGAATCATGGTGGCCTTCCTGGCCCCCTCCAAGGAGGCGGTCGCCGCCGCCCACGCCGCGGGCATCGCCCACGGCGGCGTCGATGAAGGCGCGCCCGGCCCCCGGCCCGCCGACTCCACCAGCTTCTACGGCGCCTATGTCCGCGACCTGACGGGCAACAAGCTCTGCATCTTCATGAAGCCTTAGCTTGACCGGCGCGGGGCGTGGCGGGATCGTCCCGCCTCACCCCAAGCCGGAGCTGCGAATGCGCGCCCTTATCCTCGCCTCGGCCCTGGCGGCCGCGACGCCCCTGAGCGCCCAGGCCCAGGTCTGCAAGGCCTGGAGTTCTCCGGTCCTGGTGGCCTCCGTCCCGTCCAAACCCATCAATGAGGCGAGCGGCCTGGAGGCCTCGCGGGCCTATCCGGGTCGGCTCTATCACAACAACGATTCCGGCGACGGTCTGCGCTTCTACATCACCGACATGGCCGGCGGCGGTCTCCAGACCGTCAACCTCAAGGGCCCCAAACCCGCCGATATCGAAGAGCTGTCGCTCGGCCCCTGCGGGTCCAAGACCTGCCTCTATCTGGGGGATGTCGGCGACAACGCCGGCGCCCGTTCGGAGGTCAGCTTCACCCTCCTGGCCGAGAAGAAGACCTATGCCGAGACCGAGACGCCCCTGCGGCTGGTCCGCGCCCGCTATCCGGACGGGCCCCGCAACGTCGAGGCCTTCGCCCTGCATCCCAATGGCGACCTGTTCGTGGTGACCAAGCCCGTGGACGCCAAGTACACGAACCCAGGCTCCGCCTCGGTGTACCGACTGTCGTCAAACCAACTTGCGCAGACGCAGGGCGTCCAGGTCTTCACCAAGCTGGGCGAACTGGACCTGCCCAGGCTGCTCGCCGACCTGCCATTTGTCGGCTGGATCCCCACCGGCCTGGACATCAGCCGCGACGGCAAGCGCGCCGTGCTGCTGACCTATATGGCGGTGGTGGAGCTGGGCTTCGACCTGGCCAAGGGCGTGCCTGCCAAGCTGACCGCCGGGGATAACGTCTCGGTGTTCCGCGCCCCGCCCCTGGCCCAGCAGGAAGCCATCGCCCTGCTGCCCGACGACAGCGGCTTCCTCTACGACAGCGAGGCCGCCCGGAAGGCCGAGACCTTCCCCCTGCACAAGGTAACCTGCACGGCGCGATAGGAAGACGTTCGACCACGAACGTCACGAACGACACGAACAACACCCTCCCGGCGAAGCTCCGCTTCCAGACTGGAGGCCAACTTCGCCATTCGACCCATTGCAGACCCAACGACGCGACTGCAAACATACGCGATGTCCCAACCGTCATACGCCCTGGTGGACCCTCGCCCGATTGCGGCAAGCGCCCCGTACACTTTCTTCCTGCCCAGCCACGCAGAGCTTGCGGGCGTCCGCAGCGGCGACGTCGTCAAGCTGATGTTCGAGTATGCGCAGGAGACCCAAAAGTGGGCGGTAGAGCGCATGTGGGTGATTGTTCACGTCGCGGACGGGGAGACGCTTAAAGGCGAGCTCAACAACGATCCAGACGAGCCCACATCGCCGCTCCAAGCGGGCAACCAGGTCATTTTCCAGCGCCATCACATCGTATCGATAGAAGCCCCCGACAGCGGCACGGCCACCCTTCCAATCGCTCAGCGAGAGTATTGGGAGAGATGTCTGGTGGATGAGTGTGTCCTGGAGGGGTCGGAACCTGTCGAGGTCCTCTACAGGGAGAAGCCAGACATGCAGCAAGACGGAGATCGCTATCCAGATAGCGGGTGGCGCATCCGCGGCCGCATGCAGAATGCGACGGACGAGGAGATCGACAACCGCAAGGCGGCGTACGTGTCTGTCGGCGCAGTGCTGAACAAGGACGACAGCTGGCTCCCATTTCTCGACGCCGCAATCGGCACGCGTCTGATGCGAGACTTTACGGCCGACATATACGTCCAAGAGAAATAGGGTCCGCTCCCCACCCAAAGGCGACATCTTGAGGGTCCGCTTCTCGGCGGGACGGTGTGAGACACCCACGAGCCCGGGGCCATGTCGGCGGGTGCCACGGGCCGGGGCTGACTCCCAGACGCGCCGGGGTGCCGGAGGTCTCGGTGGGCCCCACACGTCCGCGCTCTATGTAGGATGACCCTGTATGAGAGCCCCCTGTTCGTGAGGTTCGTGGTTCCTCTTGTGGAACCCTAGCCCAGCGCCGCCTTCACCGCCGCCACGCCCTCGGCCGCCTTGGAGCCGTCCGGGGCGCCGCCCTGGGCGAAGTCGGGACGGCCGCCGGCGCCCTGGCCGCCCATGGCGATCACGGCGGCCTTGGCCAGTTCGGCGGCGTTGAACTTGCCCGCCGCCGAACCCATCACCGCCACGGCGATGGCCGCCTTGCCGTCGGCCACGCCCACCATGGCAATGACGCCGTCGGGGACCTGCTTGCGGTATTCCTCGACGATGGGACGCAGGTCCTTGCCGCCGACCCCGTCCATGATCCGGGCCATCAGCTTGGTGCCGGCGATCTCCTCGATGGCCGCGGCCTCGCCGCCGGAACCACCCCCGCCCATGGCCAGCTGGCGCTTGGCGTCGGCCAGCTCCTTCTCCAGCCTGCGGCGCTGGGCGTCCAGCGCGTCG
>JAZKFM010000349.1:0-1322 GCA_040386415.1 Pseudomonadota bacterium | reverse complement strand
GCCCTTCATAGCCGAGGTCAATCCCGTTCTGCAGCGCTGCTGGCACAAGCTCGGCGATCAGCGTTCTGGAAACTGAGGCAAGGTTGACCGGCTGAAGCAGCGCCGCACCCGTGGCAGCGTCGACCCGGGCCAGCACCTCGGCGACCGGGGTCTTGAACTGATCGGCCAGGGCCTTGGCGACGGCGGCCTGGTCGTTGAGATAGCGCCGCGCGGCTTCACCGGTCAGCGCCTCGATGCGGCGGATGCCGGCGGCGACGCCGGTCTCGGAGACAATCTTGAACAGGGCGATGTCGCCGGTCCGCGCCACGTGGGTCCCCCCGCAGAGCTCGACCGAATAGTCCCCCTCGCCCTCCAGCGCCTTGCCGAGCGCCAGCACGCGCACGCTGTCGCCGTACTTCTCGCCGAACAGGGCCATGGCGCCGGCCTCGATGGCCTCTTCCGGGGCCATCTCCTTGGTCACCGCCGGCTGGTTCTGGCGGATCACCGCATTGACCTCGGTCTCGATGGCGTCCAGCTCGGCGGAGGTCAGCGGACCGCCGTGGCTGAAGTCGAAGCGCAGGCGCTCGCCGTCCACCATCTGGCCCTTTTGCGAGACGTGTGGGCCCAGCACATTGCGCAGGGCGGCGTGCAGAAGGTGCGCGCCCGAATGGTTGGACCGCGTGGTCAGCCGCCGTTCGGCGTCCACCAGCAGCCGCACGCGCGCGCCGGGGGTCAGCGACCCTTGCGTGATCTCCAGCACATGGACGTGCAGATCGCCCGCCTGCTTCTGGGTGTCGGTGATGCGGCCCTTGCCGCCCTCCCACTCGGCCTCGCCGGTGTCGCCGGCCTGGCCGCCGCTCTCAGCGTAGAAGGGGGTGCGGTCGAACAGGGCCTGGACGGTCTGGCCCGCCTGCGCCCTGTCGATCTCCGCGCCGCCCTCCACCAGGACCAGCAGTTCGGCGGTGGTCTCGACGGCGTCGTAGCCCAGGAAGACCGTCGCCCCCAGGCGCTCGCGGATGGCGAACCACTCGCCGGCCGCCGAGGCCTGGCCCGAGCCCGTCCAGGCCTCGCGGGCCTGGGCGCGCTGCTGGTTCATGGCGGCTTCGAAGCCCTCCATGTCCACGGTCATGCCCTTGCCGCGCACCGCGTCCTGGGTCAGGTCCACGGGGAAGCCGTACGTGTCGTAGAGCTTGAAGGCGGTCTCGCCGGAGAGCACGCCGCCCTCGCTCATCTTGGCGGTGGCCTCGTCCAGCAGGGCCATGCCGCGGCCCAGCGTCCGGCGGAAGCGCTCCTCCTCCTGCCGCAGGGTCTCGACGATCACTGGCTCGGCGCGGCGCAGCTCG
>JAZKFM010000348.1:0-4995 GCA_040386415.1 Pseudomonadota bacterium | reverse complement strand
CGGGATCGCCACCATCGCGCTCGCCGCCGAGACCAGCGTCGAGGCCGAGCGGCTGGCCGCGCCGATGCGGGCGGGGAACCTGGCCACCCTGGACGGGGAGCGGCGGCGCTTCACCTCGATCCCCGAGGCCCAGGCCTTCCTGGCCGAACGCGCCGATGATCCCAGGCTGGCGGGCGTGATCGCCCGCTCCATCGTGGGCGACCCCGCGACCGTGAAGGCGCGGCTGGACGGAAAGGCCGCAAGCACCGGCGCGGACGAACTGTTCGTGATGGCCGTCGGCCCCGACCTCGAGAGCCGCATCCGGTCGCTGGAGTTGATCAAGAGCTAGGCCACAGGACGGTGAGGCTGGCAGATGCTCCCCCTCTGGGGGAGCTGGCGCGAAGCGCCTGAGGGGGACTTTAACTCTTGTTTGTGGGCGTTCGTCGCCAACTACGTTGGTCCCCCTTTGTCTCGTGGCTACGCCACGATCCACCTCCCCCACATCGGCCTTTGGCCTGGGGGAGGATCTTAGTGTTGGTGGTCCATCTCAGCCGGCTTGGGCGCATCGACGATGTGCGCCTCGATGCGGGCCAGGCCGAAGACTGAGCGCCAGACCTTCTTGTCGCCGCTGGAGGCGTCGCGCCAGGGGGATTCCTTGTCGGGCGGGGGCTTGCCGTCCACGTGGTCGGCGAGGATGACCACGTCGTCGTGGAAGTCCTTGTCCAGTTCGGCCAGCGAATAGACCGCCTGGAAGCCGTCCTTGCCGGTCATGACGACATAGGCCCGCAGCGGGTCGCCGTGCAGCCTGGGGCCCACTGGCAGGCCGCCGGCCCGCAGGACGTAGGTCAGGACCGGGCCCTCATAGGTCCTGGCGCCGCTCTTGACCTCCGCGCGGGGCAGGTCGGCGAGGTCGGCCGCGGTCAGGACCTTGGTCTTGCCGGCTGGGTCCACCACCGTCAGGGACTGGGCCAAGGCCGCGACGGGGGCGACCGCCAGGGCCAGGGCGAGGAGGAGCGCCCTCATTGGCCGAACAGTTCGCGGGGCATGGCGCCCACCACGGCGGCGGTCATGCAGGTGGCCAGGAAGCCGGCGACCAGGGCCTTCCAGACCATGCCGATGATCTCGTTGCGGCGCTCGGGCATCAGGACGCCCATGCCCGAGACGGTGATCCCCACCGAGCCGACATTGGCGAAGCCGCAGAGGGCGTAGGTCATGATCATGCGGGTCCGCTCGGTCATGTCGCCGGCCGGGATGGCGCCCAGCTGGATGAAGGCGATGAACTCGGTCAGCATCAGCTTGACCCCCAGCAGGTAGCCCGCCTTGAGGGCCTCGTCCCAGTGGATGCCCAGGGTCCAGGCGAGCGGCGCGAAGACCACGCCCAGGATGCGCTCGATGGTGAGCGGCGCGCCCATCACCTCGGGGAAGACCGAGAGCAGGCCGTTGCCGATGGCCACGAAGGCCACGAAGACGATGAGGATGGCTGAGATGTTCAGCACCACGGTGAGGCCGTCCATCGTGCCTTTGGAGATGGCGTCGATGCCGCTGTCGTACTTCAGCAGGGAATTGTAGTCGGCGTAGAAGCCCCCCTGCCCCGGCTTCTCCGGGATCATGATGCGGGCCAGCAGGATACCGGCCGGCGCCGAGATGATCGAGGCCACCAGGACGTGGGCGGCGGCGTTGGGCAGGGCGTCCCTCAGGATGGTGGCGTAGGCCACCATGGTGGAGCCGGCCACGGTGGCCAGGCCCACGACGATCATCAGGAACAGCTCCGAGCGGGTCAGCTTGTCCAGAAAGGCGCGGATGACGATGGGGCTCTCGATCATGCCAAGGAAGATGTTGGCCGCCACCGCCAGGGCCGAGGCGCCGCCCAGGCCCATGGTCTTCTGGAAGATGAAGCCGAAGCCCCGGGTGATCCACTTGAGGATCTGCCAGTGCCAGAGCAGGGCCGACAGGGCGGAGATCACCAGGATCAGGGGCAGGACCTGGAAGGCGAAGACGAAGAGGCCGCCGGGGTTGGTGACGGCGTAGGGCTGGGCCCCGCCGCCCATGTAGCCGAAGACAAACTGGGTGCCCTGGGCGGTGGCGGCGGCCAGGCCGTCGACGCCGTCGTTCAGGGCCTGGATGAACCCCTGGGCGCCGGGCAGGCCAAACAGCAGCAGGACCAGGGCGACCTGGACGAAGACGGCGCCCAGGGCCAGCTTCCAGGGGAAGCGGCCGCGGTCTTCCGACAGGGCCCAGCAGACGGCCAGGGTCAGGGCGATGCCCACCAGGCTCTGGGCGTTCTCCAGACGAAACATGCGGTTAGACCCCAGCGCCGGGACTCACCGGCCAGCCCCCTATTGAGGCGAACCCCGGGGCGGAGGCAACTGTGGTGGCCGTCGCGGATGGAAGAAAAGGCGCCCTGCCTGGGTTGACGTCGATTAGATTGCGCACAATATAATATTGCACAATTAACACGGAGACGACCCCATGCCCGCCCTCTATTCCACCCAGGCCCGCGCCGTCGGCGGCCGCGCCGGCCATGTCGAGACCACCGATGGCCTGCTGAAGGTCGACCTGGCCCTGCCCAAGGAGATGGGCGGCAAGGGCGGGGCGACCAACCCCGAGCAGCTGTTCGCCGCCGGCTACGCCGCCTGTTTCGAGAACGCCGTGCGGTTCCTCGCCGGCCAGCAGAAGATCGGCCTGATGGGGGCTGCGGTCACCTCGACGGTCGAACTGCACCCGCGCGCTGAGGGCGGGTTCCGCCTGGGCGTGGCGCTGGACGTCGAGACGCAAGGCCTTGACCAGCAAGCCGCCGAGACCCTGGTGGCCGCGGCCCACCAGGTCTGCCCCTATTCGAATGCGGTTCGCGGCAATGTCGATGTTGGGATAACCGTAAGGGCGCAATGAGTCCCAAGACCACCAAGACCACCGACGACCAACGAACGCCGACAGGTGACCGTCGGGGTGTCGCGCAACAACTGCGTCTCGATAACCAGCTCTGCTTCGCCCTCTATGCGGCGACGGGGCTGGTGACCCGGGCCTACCGGCCGTTGCTGGAGCCGCTTAACCTGACCTATCCCCAGTACCTGGCCATGATGGCGCTGTGGGAAAAGGCCCCGCGCACGGTGAGCGACCTGGGCGAGGCCCTGGGCCTCGACTCAGGCACCCTGACCCCGCTGCTGAAGCGGATGGAGAGCGCGGGCCTGGTGAGGCGGACCCGCGACAAGGCCGACGAACGCCGGGTGCAGGTCACCCTGACCGACGCGGGCCGGGCCTTGCAGGAGAAGGCGGCGGGCGTGCCCCTCGCGCTGGCCTGCGCCCTGGATCTGCCGGGCGAGGAGATCGTGTCCCTGCGGACCACCCTGCAGGACCTGGCGCGGCGGATGCGCGGGACGCAGGACTGATTGCCGCCCCGCCGATCTGAGGTCATTCTGCGGCCCTCGGGGCCAAGGAGATGCGGGATGGGCGCAGCCTTAGACGGACAGCCGGTGGCCTTCATCCAGGTCGCCGAGCGAGAACGGGCCATGGATTTCTATTGCGGCAAGCTCGGCCTGCCGCTTCGCAGCGCCGACGCCTTCGGGGATTTCGTCGAGGTCGACGGCGCGCTCCTGCGGATCACCGTGCTGCCCGACTACAAGGCCCACGGTCATCCCGTGTTCGGCTGGAACGTGGCGGACATGGGCGCGGCCGTGCGCGCCCTGCGGGACCGCGGCGTGGTGTTCACGATCTATGAGGGCATGGGGCAGGACGACCTGGGGATCTGGACCGCCCCCGACGGCGGCGCCCAGGTCGCCTGGTTCTCCGACCCCGACGGCAATGTGCTGAGCCTGTCGCGCGCCTAGGGGCGGCGGCCGGGGCGGCGCAGATTTGGCTTGCGCGGGCTGGGGCCCGGCTGACAAGCTTCAGCTACGGGCAGGCGCGGCCGCCCGACTTCGTACCCTTCGAGACCACAGCCATGACGCCTTCCCAGGGTTCGCGCGACGGCGCGCGCGTGCGTGAAGTCCTGCAGATCAACGGCGCGCCGCAGGCGGTGACGATGGCCGGCCGCGGGCCGCCGCTGCTGATCCTGTCCGGACCCGGGGTGGCGTTCAGCCGGGCTCCGAACCTATTCGCGCCCTGGGAAGCCGCCTTCACGGTGGTCCACTGGGATCAGCCGGGGGCAGGACTGAGCGCGGGGCCGGTGAGCCTGGCGCGGCTGGTGGCCGACGGGTTGGCGGTGGCCGAGGCGGTGCGCGCGCGGCTCGGCGTTTCCAAGGTCGCGGTGCTGGGGATGTCCGGCGGGTCGGTGGTGGGGCTGTCCATGGCGGCGGCCCGTCCCGACCTGATCAGCGTCTATGCCGGGACCGGACAGTTTGTAGACTGGGAGCGCCAAGACGCCCTGAGCTATCGCCTGTTGCTGGAGCGCGCCCGGAAGGCCGGCGACGCGGCCGCCGTCGCCGAGCTGCGGGGGATCGGAGCGCCGCCCTACGGCGACGCGGCGACCGACGCAATCAAGTCGAAATATGCCGGGGCCCTGACGCCGGCCGAGCAGGCCCTGTTCGCCGATCCGAACGTGATGACGCCGCCGGAGGGGGCGCCCGTGGTGGATCAGAGGGCGCTGGCCATGGCGGCCTATGCGGCGGTGCGGGACGACCTGATGGCTTTCAAGGCCCGCGAGCTGGGGGCCATCGCGACGCCGGTGGCGTTCCTGCAGGGAACGGCCGACGTCTATTCGGTGAGCTCGGAGGTGGAGGCCTATGCCCGCGAGATCGAGGCGACTTACGTGGCGGTGGAAGGCGGCGGGCACTCGGCGATGTTCATGGTCCCCGAGATGCTGGCGCTGCTGGTGGCGCATGTGCGGCCTTTGGCGTGATGGGACCTGGTCAGGGCCACCCTTCAGGGACCTGGAAGCGCGGCTTCCGATAGCGGACGTTCCGAACGACCGCCTCGGGTGAGACGCGGACACCTACTGTCGCTAATACCCGGCCCATCCTACCGTAGCATTGAGCGGCCGCTCAGCGGCATAGGTGGCAAGAACGCGCCGACCGTGCTCGC
>JAZKFM010000347.1:0-3730 GCA_040386415.1 Pseudomonadota bacterium | reverse complement strand
GCGACATCGTCCTGCAGGTGGTGGCCAAGGGCGGCGCGCTTTCCACCCCCGCCAGCGACGTGATGAGCGGCGACGTGCAGACCTGCAAGGAAGACGACAACCTGGCCGACGCCGCCGCGCAAATGGCCAACCACCAGATCCGCCGCCTGATCGTCGCCAATGACGCCGGCAAGCTGGTGGGCATCCTGTCGCTCGGCGACATCGCCACCGACTACGGCGCCAAGGTGGTGGGCAAGACCCTGGAAGAGATCTCCACCGACAACGACGCCTAGAGCCTTTCAGGGTCAGATGGAATCATCTGACCCGTTCAAAAAGGCCTAATCCAAAGAGATAGAGCGCGTCGGACGGGTTAACCGGCGTCCACTCAACCCTGACGCGCTCTAGGACTATTTGACCGGCGTCAAGGCGGGGCCCGCGCGGTCCCGCCAGTCTCCGGGCGCAACCGCCCCGGAGACCCGCCATGGGTAACCTGATCTACCGCATCGTCGCCATCGTCACCGTCGTGCTGGGGGTGGGACTGACGATCTTCACCCTGATGGTGGCCTACCGCACCGACGCCGAATGGGCGCGGATGCTGTTCACCCTGGGCATGCCCGCCAGCCTGCTGCTGCCGGCCGTGGGCGCCCTGCTGGCGGCCGTCGGCGTGGCGATGTTCGTCCACGCCCTGAGGGACATCAAACGCGAGGGCTAGGGCCGGTAGGGGTGGAAGGCGCCGTTGGGGTCCTCCACCTCGCCCTCGGACGCCAGATAGTCCGGGCCCACCGGGACCTTGCCGTGGCCACCGGGGATATCCAGGACGTAGGTCGGCTGGGCCAAGCCTGAGAGGCGGCCGCGCAGCTCTCGCATGATCGTCTGCCCCGCCTCCAGCGTGGTGCGCAGGTGGCTGGTGCCGCGGGCGAGATCGCCATGGTGCAGGTAGTAGGGCTTGATGCGACTCTCGACCATGGCCCGCAACAGGGCCTCCAGCACCGCCGGGTCGTCATTGACGCCTCTCAGCAGCACCGTCTGGCCCACCATCGGGATACCGGCGTCGACGAATTTGGCGCAGGCCGCGCGGGCCGCCGGCGTCAGCTCGGCCGCGTGGTTGGCGTGCAGGGCGACATAGACGGCCTTGCCGGGGGCCTTCAGCGCGGCGACGAGCTCATCGGTGGCGGCGGCGGGGTCGACGGCCGGGACGCGGGTGTGGAGGCGGAGCACCTTCACATGGTCGATCTTCGCCAGCCGGCCCATGATCGCAGCCAGGCGCCGCGGCGACAGCACCAGGGGGTCGCCGCCGGTGAGGATCACCTCCCAGATCTCCGGGCGCCCGGCGATATAGGCGAGGGCGGCGTCCAGCGCCTTGCCTGACAGGGCCGGCACCTCACTGGTGGGCCCCACCATCTCGCGGCGGAAGCAGAACCGGCAATAGACCGCGCAGGTGTGGGTGACCTTCAGCAGCACCCGGTCGGGATAGCGGTGGACGACGCCATCGACCGGCATGTGGGTGTTGTCGCCGACGGGATCGGCGTCCTCGCCCGGCTGAACCTCCAGCTCGGCCAGGTCGGGCAGGAACTGGCGGGCGATGTGGGGGTCGTCCATCAGGTCGGCCATGGCGGGTGTCACGGCCACCGCATACTGGGCCGCAACCCGCTCCAGGGCGGGCAGGCGCTCGGCCTCGATAAGGCCCGCCCGGGCCAGGGCCGGCAGGGTGCGAAGGGTGCGGGTCACGGGCGGCCTATGACGCAAACGGGCGCGCGCGGCAATGTTGTCGGGGCAGCTTGGTCGTGTCACCTCTGATGGATTCTTAGGCGCCGTCATTTTCAAGAGAGCCCCGATGCAGATCATCGACTTCGAGTGCGACACCCCCACCAAGGAAGCTGTCGAGGACACCGTGCGCCTGATCCAGTCGGGGCGCGGCTTCGACAAGGAGGGCTACGCCCAGCAGATGGCGCCCGGCTGGGCCGCCCAGATCGGCATGTCGCTCGAGGAATTCAACGAGGCCAAGGCGACGGTGGGCCTGACGGCGCTCGCCCTGAAACTCTGCGAGGTCGACATGACCAAGGCCATGACCCACGCCGAGGTCATCGCCATGCTGGACAACGCCGGCGTCGCCATGGCCTGTATCGGCAATGCGGGCCGCAGAGCCTCAAACGAGGATGTCGCGGCCTTCGCCGCCGAATATCCCGACCGCCTGATCCCCTGGTTCCGCATCTGGGGCGACGAGGGCGAGGCCGGGGTGGCGGCCCTGGAGCAGGGCGTGCGGGAGCGCGGCGTGCGGGGCTTCGAGATCAGCTCCTATCGCGAGCAGCGCTACATCAACGATCCGGCCTACCGGCCCTTCCTCGCCAAGTGCGTGGAGCTGAACATCCCGGTGCGGATCACCGTCGGCGTCCACCTGCTGTCAGACCGGCCGTATGACTACGCCCACCCGAAATACATCGACGAACTGGCCATCGCCTTCCCGGCCCTGCGGATCGTTTCGGGCCTCGGTGGCTATCCCTGGATTCCCGACATGGTGGCCATCGCGGGCCGGCACCAGAACGTCTTCATCGACTTCGCCTGCCGCCGGGTGAAGTACATGCTGTCGCCGGGCGCGGGCTATGAGGCGCTGATCTATTACGGAGCCCGCGGGCTGCAGGACAAGATCATCTTCGGCTCCGGCTGGGGCACCTCGATGGTGCCGTTGGCGCAGCTGGTGGCGGAGACCGACGAACTGCCGCTGAAGGACAGCGTGCGGGCCAAGTGGATGGGCGGGAATGCTGCGGTGGCTTTGGGGCTGTAGGGGGGCGACCTAGGTCCTAGCCCCCTCCGTCTCGGCTTCGCCGATCCACCTCCCCCGATACGGCCTGCGGCCTGGTGGAGGAATTAGAAGGTCAGCCGTCGTTGGCCCTCGGCATCACCACCGGCTCCCGCGCCAGGTCCTCCAGGCGGCGCTCGCCGTAGGTCTTGTCGTTGGGCGGGGTGGGCCAGCGGACTTCGCAGTCCCATTTGGAGGCGCCGCACTTGAGGCAGGGCTTGCTGGTCTTGGTGACGAGTTCGGTATGGAGGGTGCTGGCGGTTCCGGTCTTGGCGACCACAAGCTGCTGGATGGCCTGGCCCGGGGTGATCTGTTTCTCCCATTTGCAGCCGCCGCAGCGGAAGAGGATGCGGACCTCGCGGTTGCCGGCCAGGACCGAGAGGGGGAGGCCGGAGCCCGCCTTTTCGTCCTGGAAGGTCATGCGGCAGCCGCCCGGCATGTTGCAGCGAAGCAGGCGCTGGATTTCGGCCATGCGGACATAGGCGTAGCCGGCGCGGAGCAACTGCTCGAAGTCGAGATGGTAGTTCCGCCGGCAGTCGCGGGTGTAGCAGGAGCCCCGGACGATCTGCTTGCGGTGCAGATAGCCCCAGAGGGTGGCGTCGGGGATCAGCTGGCCGTTGAAGACGCGCCAGCCCTTGGGCGGCGGAATGTACTCGCTCATGGATTGGGCCTGCTCCGATCCTGGAACAAACGCAGAACATGGCGTGTCGGGCGACTCCGCCATGGATGTATTTGGCGGGGCGGCACAACCGGCGGAGGGCGATGACTCAGGAGGGGCTGCGCGGCCCCAACCCGCTCCGTCTCGGCGCTGTTCGCGCCGATCCACCTCCCCCGAACCGCGCTCCGCGCTGGGGGAGGAATTTCGCGCATCTAATTCCTCCCCCAGGCCGCAGGCCGTGTCGGGGGAGGTGGATCGTGGCCGAAGGCCGCGAGACGGAGGGGGTTCGACCGGTT
>JAZKFM010000346.1:0-1564 GCA_040386415.1 Pseudomonadota bacterium | reverse complement strand
GTGCTTGGTGGCCGAATAGACGACGATGTCGGCGCCGAGGGCCAGGGGCTTCTGGAAGAGCGGGGTGGCGAAGACATTGTCCACCACCAGCTTGGCGCCGGCCGCGTGGGCCACGTCGGCGACGGCCCAGATGGCGGTCACCTCCAACAGCGGGTTGGCCGGGGTCTCCACCAGGAAGGCCTTGGTGTTGGGCCGCACGGCGTTTTTCCAGGCCTCGATGTCGGTGGCGTCGACGAAGGTCACCTCCACCCCGTAGCGGGGCATCAGCTCCGACAGGATCCAGCGGCAGGATCCGAACAGGGCCCGGCCCGCCACGATGTGGTCGCCGGCCCGCACCAGCCCCTGCAGGGCCACGTGGACCGCGGCCATGCCCGAGGCCGTCGCCCGGCACTGCTCGGCGCCCTCGAGAAGCGCCAGGCGGTCCTCGAACATCTGGGTCGTGGGGTTGCCGAAGCGCTGGTAGATGAAGCCCGGCTCCTCGCCGGAGAAGCGCTTGTCGGCCGCGCTGGCGCTCTCGTACGAGAAGCTCTGCGTCAGGAAGAGCGCCTCGGAGATTTCGCCATAGGGGGAGCGGGCCATGCCGCCGCGCACCAGCTTGGTCTCTTGCTGCCAGGTGTTCGGATCTTCGGCCATGGGGCGCTCCTTCAAAGACGTCCGCAGAAAGCGCCTTCGCGCTTCAAACCGGAATCCAGTTTTCCTGCGAAAGCCTTCAGGGAGGGCGGCATGAACCTCACGGCGCGTCCCTCGGTCAAGCTTGACCGTTCGCCGTCTGGCTGAATCGGCTTCCGACCTGCACAAAAAGGGGGCAACCTCAGCTTAACTATAGGGAGGACACCACCTAATGCCGCTCAATATGCTGTTTCGCCTTCTCGGCCTGATCCTGGTTGTACTGGGCCTGCTCAACGTCGCCATCGGCTTCCTGCCGGCCTCGGTCCTGGCCTCCATTCCGAAGCAGCTGATGCTGGTGGAAGGATTCGCCCAGTCGGTGAGCCTGCTCGGCCTCGGCGCCATGATCTATCTCCTGGCCGAGATCGCCGCCAAGCGTCCCGCCAAGAGCTACTAGACCGGCCATGCCGGTCAATTTCGCGATCCGGGTCTTCAGTCTGCTCCTGACCTTCTTCGGCGCGCTGAATCTCGTGATCCTGGCCCTGTCGGACCATCTGCAAAGCTGGGTTCCGGCGGTGCTGCGCCCGGCCGCCACCTTCGGTGAGGCGCTCGCCCTGTTCGGGGTGGGCGCCGCCATCGTCATGCTGGCCGAGATCGCCGCCAAGGTCGGGAAGAAGCACTAAGCGGGCGGGGCGGGGGAGGAGAGACCCCAGCCCCCTCCGTCTCTTCGCTCCGCTCAGATCCACCTTCCCCGGATCGCGCTGCGCTCTGGGGGAGGAATTTCGCGCTTCCAATTCCTCCCCCAGGCCGCAGGCCGGTTCGGGGGCGTCGTAGACGCGTGACGGAGGGGGTTTGGGCCTCGCCACGCCCCCCCAACCAACACGCCGCACTTGCCAACCCTGCCCCTCCCGGCGAGTGTCCCGCCGATGACCGACGCGACCCGCGCGGGGATTCTCCC
>JAZKFM010000345.1:0-2337 GCA_040386415.1 Pseudomonadota bacterium | reverse complement strand
CCGGCCAAGGCCGTGGAGCGTCTGCGCCTGGAGACCGCGCGCGAGCGGGTGGAGGCCTCCTCCGATCCCATCGACCGCGTGGCCGAAACCGTGGGGTTCGGCGACCCCGAGCGGATGCGCCGCGCCTTCCTCCGCGCCTTCGGCCAGCCGCCCCAGGCCCTGCGGCGGGCGGCGCGGGCCTAGCCCCGCATCGCCTTCAGTTCGGCCATGTCGCGCTTGAGGAGGTTCAGGGTCTCGGTCTGGGCCTTGATCACCTTGACCAGGTCCTCGCTGCGCAGGGCGTCCAGCTTGTCGTGCAGGTGCATGATCTCCAGCTCGGCGCGAAGGTTCACGACATAGTCGTGCTCGGCGTTCATGCGGTCTCGGGCCGCGGCGCGGTTCTGGCTCATCATGATCACCGGCGCCTGCAGGGCCGCGATCATCGACATCACCAGGTTGAGGAAGATGAAGGGATAGTGATCGAAGGCCAGTTTCCCGGTGAGTGCGTTCCAGGTCACCCACGCGGCCAGCACCGCGAGGAAGCTGAAGATAAAGGTCCACGATCCGCCGACGGCGGCGATGGTGTCGGCCAGTTTCTGCCAGTAGGTGCGGTCGTCCCCTATCAGTTTGGGGTTCAGCCCGCTCGGCTGCTCCGTGGCGATCAAGTCGATGACGCTTCGCTGCACCGGCGTCAGTTGATCGTAGCTGACCCCCAGCAGGGCCTGGGCCAGTTGGGCGTTGTGATCCCCGGCGTGCATGGGCGCTCCTTGACTCGCGGTAAGCGAAGGACAACCTTCAGCTCGCGCCCGGTCCCACCGCAAGCGGCAATGCGCCCGTGAGGCGCCGCCAATGCGGCGTGGCGGGTCAGGAGGCGCTGGCGGCCTTCGCGGCGACGGGCTCGGCGGGCTTGGCCTGGCTGACCGGGGTCAGCTTGCCCTTCTCAGCCTTGGCGTCCGGAGAAGGCGTGGCCGGCGCGGCCGCCGGTTCCGGGGTGGCCTGCGGCGCCGTTTCGGAGGGTCCAGAGACCACCACCGCCGACGTCAGGCGGAAGTCCGGCGCGGCCGCCTGGGCGGGCATCGGCGACAGGCTGGCATAGACGGTCTCGGCGGCGGGCGCTTCATGATGCCCTGCCCGGCTGTCGGCGACATAGGTCGCAGGCGCGGCGCCGCGGCCGAAGCGATAGAAGATGTGCGTGCCGACCTGGGCCACCCGAACCATCCGCCCGCCCCAGTTGGGTGAGACGCCGGTGGTGTGGAAGCTGGTGGCGTCGCCCACCGAGGCCATCAGGCCTCCGGACAGGGCGCGACCGGCCACCTGCTTGGCGCGGTTCCAGGCGACGACCTCGCGGCCCCGGCGCATGGAGCCGTCGCAGGCGAAGCTGAACTGGCAGCCGCGAGCCCGGGCGGCGCCCTGGAACACGACACCGCAGACGCTCTTGGGATAGGCCGGATGGCGCACGCGGTTCAGCACCACCTGGGCCACGGCCTGCTGGCCGACGGCGGACTCGCCGCGGGCCTCGAAATAGACGGCCTGGGTCAGACACTCGAGCTCACGCGAGGTCTCCAGCATGCCGGCCATGCGGAACGGCGGCGCGGAAGGGACCAGGGGCCCCGCAAAGGCGGCGCGCAGGACGACGGCCGAGGCCGGGTTGCGGTCGCGCTTTTCAAGACGGGCGGCGAGGATCGCGGACTGGCGGTCGCGCTCGGCGTCGCCGGCCACGGTGAAGGGGTCATGACGGCGCGCGATAGCCAGGATCCCAGGATCCATGTCGGCGGCTTCGCGTTGAAGAACAGCTTCCGAAAAGCCACCGGCGGCGGCTTCGGCCAGGCGGGCTGTACGTTGGTGGTCGGTGGTGGCGCGCGCCATCCCGCCGGCCAGATAGGCGGCGCCGAGGCCCAGGCCAACGCCCGAACCCAGCAACACAGCACTGGTCAACGCACGCCAATCGGCGCGCGCCTGAGGTTTGGATAGCAAAGGATGGTTGTCCCGTGTGGCGAAGGCGGAAGCGCCCCCAGACATCGTTTGCTGCTCGACGCCCCTGCACGTGCTGGCGGCGTTCCGCGGCGGGCCTGCTCCTTACACGTGGAAGGCAGGCCATGGCGAAGTTGCCGTGCTTATGACCGCAGAGTTTACGATTCGCAAGCCCATATTGCAGCGCAGCATTGAAAAGGCTGTGGACAGGAGCCTCCGCGGGGCCGCCTGGAACCTCTACCGTTGCCCGCCGTTCTTCCCGCCGAGACACCCTGAAGCGGAGTTATGTCATGCGGAAAACCCTTAGCCTTCTTGCCATTGCGGGCGTCGCCCTGACCCTGGCGGCCTGTGGCCACAACGTCGAGCAGCGCGCCTCCACCGGGGCCA
>JAZKFM010000344.1:0-2154 GCA_040386415.1 Pseudomonadota bacterium | reverse complement strand
CACATCTTCTTCAGCTTGAACTCTTCGACGCGGGCCTCGTCCGGCGTGATGGTCGCGCACTTGATGCCGACGCCGTACTTCAGGATGGCCTCGGCCGACTCGACAGTGATCTTGTCGTCGGTGGCGTCGCGGCTTTCCATGCCCAGGTCGTAATAGGCGAGGTCGATATCGAGATTGGGCAGGATCAGCTTGTCCTTGATCCACTGCCAGATGATGCGGGTCATCTCATCGCCATCGATATCGACGACAGGATTGGCGACTTTGATCTTGGCCATGAGGGCGATGCGCTCCGGGGCGTAAAATTGGCTTTGGGGCCGTATACTAGGCGTCGGCCTCGACGCAAAGGCCGGGCGGCCCGCCAAGGCGGTTTAGATTCAAAGCGTCCTCAGCGAGGGAACATCAACCCACGCCCCGGGTCACGGCGCGCGCGACGTCAGCCAGGATTTTCTCGCGGGCCGCGGCGTCCAAGGTCGAGCCCGACAGAAAAACCGCCACCGCGTAGCGGCGCCCATCGGCGAGGGTGACGATGCCGATATCGTTGACGGCCGGGGTCACGCCCTGGTCGGTCCGCCCGGTCCCGGTCTTGTGGGCGAAGCTGGCGCCGGCGGGGAAGCCCGCCTTCAGCCGGTCCGGGCCGGTGGTGGTGTCGGTCATGATCTGCAGGAGCAGTGTCTTGGAGGCCGGCGACAGCAGCTCGCCGTCATCCAGCTTGTCGAGGAAGTTCAGGGCCCCGCGCGGGGTGGCGGTGTCCTGCGGATCGGAGAGATAGGCGGCCACGGCCTTGCGCCGGGCCTCCGGCGGCACGTCGTTGAGGGCGGCCGTATAGGCCTGCGAGCCCTTCCAGGCCGGGCGGAACGAGGCCATGCCGGTGCTGTCGGGCTGGAGCTGGCGCTCATAGCGGTCGACGCGGATCTCCTCGACCTTCTTGCCCACCAGCCAGGCGGTGACCGCGCCGGGGCCTCCGATCTTCTTCATCAGCACGTCGGCGGCGGTGTTGTCGGAGACCCCGGCGGCGGCGGTCAGAAGTTCGCGCACGGTGTAGTCGCGCCGGGCCGGATAGGCGTCGGCGATGGGGCTGAGCGGCGGGGAGAGGTCCTCATCGGCCAGGGTGATGGTGTCGTCCAGCTTCAGCCGTCCCGCGTCCACCTCGGCCAGGACGGCGGCGCCCAGGGGCGCCTTGAAGACGCTCTGCATGGGAAACCGGCGTTCGCCGTTGAAGTCCCAGGTCTCGCCGCTCTCCAGGTTCATCAGGGCCACGCCCAGCACGCCGGGCCGCGCGCGCTCGGCGATCGCGGAGACCTCGGTGGAGAGCTGGGGCAGGTTCAGTCGCGGCGTCTCGGACGCGGTCTGTGGAGAGCCGGAGCCGCAGGCGGACAGGGCCAGGGCGGCGAAAACGACGGCGAGGGATATGCGCATGGATCACCTTAGCGCACACCGGGCTTGCCATGTGGGGCGCAAGAGATTGAAAACGCGCCATGTCCACAGGTTCCCCGCCCTGCATCATCCTGAACGCCCCGCAGCTCGCCCAGAACATCGGGGCCGTCGCCCGCGCCATGGCCAATTTCGGCCTGGCCGACCTGCGCCTGGTCAATCCCCGCGACGGCTGGCCCCAGGAGCGCGCCTGGTCGTCGGCCTCGGGCGCCGAGTGGCCGCTGAACGCCGCCCGGGTCTATGACAGCGTGGAAGACGCCATCGCCGACCTGCATCTGGTCTATGCGACGACGGCACGGCCCCGCGAGCTGCAGCTGCCGATCCTGACGCCCCGCGAGGCGGCCGGGAACCTGATCCACGAGGTGGCCGAGGGCCGCAATGTGGGCCTGCTGTTCGGCGGCGAGCGGGCCGGTCTTGAGACCGCCGACATCGCGCTGTGCCAGGCGGTGGTGACTCTGCCCATCGATCCGCGCTTCCGGTCGTTGAACCTGGCCCAGGCGGTGATCATCCTGGCCTATGAGTGGCGCATGACCCAGGCGACGGGCGCGCCGGCCATCTTCCGAGACGCCCCGCCGCCTGCCGAGGCCGCGGCCATGCAGGGCCTCTACGACCACTTCGAGCAGGAGCTGGAGGCGGCAGGCTTCTTCCACCCGCCCGAGAAGAAGCCCTCGATGATGCAGAACCTGCGCTCGGCGCTCGGCCGCGCCCGGTTCTCCGACCAGG
>JAZKFM010000343.1:0-3107 GCA_040386415.1 Pseudomonadota bacterium | reverse complement strand
CCTCTTCCCCCGACTCCATCAGCGCCACGGCGACTCGCTCGGCGCGTCGCGCCACCGTCCGGGCCAGGTGCAGGGCCGCCGCCGCCGGGGTCCCGCCGGGCAGGACGAAGGAGGCGAGCGCCGGCAGGTCGGCGTTCAGGCCGTCGATCTCGCTCTCGATCCGCGCCACCTGGCTGTCGAGGATGCGCAGCATCTGGCCCGGCGCCTCGTCGGCCTTGGCTGGTGTCGAGAGATCGGCGCCCAGGTCGAACAGCTCGTTCTGGATGCGCTCCAGCATGAGGTCGAACTCGCCGGTGGTGTGCAGTCGGGCCAGGCCGATGCAGGCGTTGGCCTCGTCCACCGCCCCATAGGTCTCCACCCGCAGGGAGGCCTTGCTGACGGTGGCGCCGGTCGCCAGCCGGGTCGCGCCCTCGTCGCCGGTCCGCGTATAGATCCTGTTGAGCGTGACCATTCCTAGCCCTGCCGCCGCCACCAGACCGCGGCCACCAGCAGGGCCACGGCGATCGCCTGCAGCAGCACCCTCAGCCGCATCAGCTTGTTCGAATAGGTCCGGCCGAACTCGCCCCCGCGGAAGAGGGCGAAGAGGCCGATGAACAGAGTGACCGTCACCGCCAGCAGGGCGAGCGGGATGAGGATGTCGAATGCGCGTTCCATGAGCCGCAATCTAAGTCGGGCCGCGCCGTGAAACCACCCGCCGAATCGCGCGTTGGAACGTCGTTACACGAGCGTGCTCACTGATCTTGGATATGTCGCCCCACCACATTTCCGACCTGCAACGATAAAATTCGCCCAAAATGGGCGCGTGCGACGCTGCGCCACACGGGCTCGCCGCAACCTATGAGCTAAACCCAGCTCTACTCTCGTATCGCGGAACGAGTTAGCTGAACTTGATCAAAATTGTCCCTTTCGCTTGGACGCGCCGCGGCGATCGGGTTAGAGAACGATGAAACGCCATTTGGCCCACCCGGGCTCATGGCCTGGACGCCTCCCCGCGTCCGAATTCTGAAGTTGTAGTGCGGGCTGACGGCTGTCGGCGCGACTTTGTCCGAGGCGGGCGTCAGCTCGTGCGGATTCATGTCGGGCTGGAGCAATCAGGTCGAAGAGTTTGCGTACGGATTGAACAACACGCGAAGGCGGCCCTCCCCAGGCTGAACGCACATCATGAAACACGACCCCGTCACCCTCCACGGCGCCCAGGAAGCCGAAGTCCGCGTCCCCACGCGGCGCGCCCTGGCCAAACAGCAGACCCGCGCCAAGGTGCTGGCCGCTGCGCGCCGCCTGTTCTCGGAACAGGGCTATGAAGGCGCCACCATCCGCGACATCGCCGCGGCCGCCGGCATGTCCACCGGCGCTGTGTTCGCCAACTTCGCCGACAAATCCGACCTGTTCCGCGAGATCATGCTCGTCGACATGGCGGCCCTGGCCGAGGTCATGCGCGAGGCCGCCCACCGCGGCCGCGCCGTGGACGACTGCCTGCTGAAGGCCTTCTGCGCCGGCTACGCCTTCTACAAGAGCCAGCTGCCCCTGGCCCGCGCCGCCTTCTCCATCTCCTGGACCCCGGACCAGGGCCCGGAGCTCCGCAATATGGCGCCGGTTCTGGCCCTGCACGACCTGATCAGCGAGCAGCTGCTGGCCGGCGTGGAGCGCGGCGAACTCAGCCAGGAGGCCGAGGTCAAGCTTCGCACCCAGATGCTGTTCGACTGCTACCTCGCCAACTACCCGGAGGCGATCTTCCTGGGCTGGAGCATCGATGCACTGCAGGCCAAGGCGAAGGACCAGATCCGCGTGATCCTCGCCGGCGCCCGCCGGGGTTGACCCTGCTAGGGTGCGACGTACTGTCGCACCCTGCTGAGAGGAGCGTCGCGGTGCGGGGTTTCGCCCTAACCATGGATCAAGCCGCGCGCTTACGACGTGGCGTCTGGGGGGAAACCGTTTGAGCGTCAGACAGTCTCAGAAGGAGGCGACGCGGAAACGTGTGCTCGACGCGGCGCGCGATCTCTTCGAGACGCGTGGCTATGAAGAGACCACGGTCCGCGAAATCGCCCGTGTCGCCGAGGTTTCGGTGGGCAGTGTCTTCACCACCTTCTCCTCCAAGGGCGATATCCTCAGCCAGGTCATGGCCGACCGGCTGGACGCCCTCTATGCCGAGCTGGACCGTGTGGTGCCGCATCTGCGCGGCTCCACGGCCGACCGGCTGCGGTCGATGTTCGCCATCCACTACGCCTTCGAGACCCGCCGGACGAAGCTGTTCCTGGCCCATATCGCGGCGGCCTATGACTGGACGCTGGAGCCGGCCTCCCGCCCCTTCGGGCGCAACCCCCGCCTGAAGCAGGTGGTGAAGGACTGCCTGGAGGACGGGGTCACCCGGGGCGATGTCGATCCGGCCACCGACCTAGACATCGCCGTCGACACCCTGATGGCCTCCTATGCCTGGACCTACCGGCTGGCGGCCTGGAACGACAGCGACGCCGAAGCCATGAGCGCCGTCTTCGACCGCCACATCGGCCTGATCTGCCAGGGCTTCGCGCCCAGACCCTGACTCAGTTGCCGCCCTCGAGAAGCCGCCTGGCGATCACCTGGGCCTGGATCTCGCCGGCGCCTTCGAAGATGTTGAGGATGCGGGCGTCGGCCAGCAGGCGGCTCACCGGCTGCTCCACCGCAAAGCCCGTCCCGCCGTGGATCTGCACCGCGTTGTCGGCGGCGGCCCAGGCCACCCGGGCGGCCACCAGCTTGGCCATCCCCGCCTCAAGGTCGCAGCGTCGGCCTTCGTCCTTGGCCCGCGCCGCGAACCAGGCCAGGCGCCGCGCCCCCAGCAGCTCGGCGGCCATCATGGCCAGCTTGTTGGCCACCCGGGGGAAGTCGGAGATCGGCTGGCCGAACTGCCTGCGCGCCAGGGCGTAGTCGAGCGCGATGTCGAGGGCGGCCTGGCCCACCCCGATAGCGCGGGCCGCGGTCTGGATGCGGGCGCTCTCGAAGGTGGCCATCAGCTGCGAAAAGCCCTGACCCTCGACGCCCCCCAGCAGATTGGCCTGCGAAACCTCGAAGCCGTCGAAGGCCAGTTCGTACTCCTTCATGCCCCGATAGCCGATCACGGCGATCTCGCCGCC
>JAZKFM010000342.1:7673-14030 GCA_040386415.1 Pseudomonadota bacterium | reverse complement strand
CCCCCCCCCCCCCCCCCCCCCCCCCCCCCCCAGCCCGGGCTCGGAGCTTTCCGCTCGCCCCCTCCACCACGCTACGCGCGGTCCCCTCCCCCGTTCCGCTCCGCTGCACAGGGGAGGAAAGGCGCGGCGCTCTCCCTTGACCCAACCGCCACCCTCGCGGGACAAGCGCATACGGAGTTCCGTATGACCTTGGAGAGACCCCGCTGACCGCTCCCATCCGCATCGCCATCGCCGGCGCGCTCGGCCGCATGGGACAGGCGATCGCCGCCGTGGTGGAGGCCCGCGACGACGTGGTCCTGGCCGCCCGCTTCGACCGGCCGGACGTCACGGCGCAGGGCCTGGTCAGCCGCGACGAGGCCCTGGCCACCTGCGACGTGGTCATCGACTTCACCACGCCGGCGGCCTCCGTGGCCCTGGCCCAGCACTGCGCGGCGCGCGGCGGCCCGGCCCTGGTGATCGGCGCGACGGGCATCTCCGACGAGGAGGGCGCGCTCATAGACGCCTGCGCGGCCGTGATCCCCATCGTGCGGGCCCGCAACTTCTCGCTCGGGGTCAACATGCTGATGAGCCTGGTGACCCAGGCCGCCAAGGCGCTGGCCGCCAGCGACTACGACATCGAGGTGTTCGAGGCCCACCACAGGCGCAAGGTCGACTCGCCGTCCGGCACCGCCCTGATGCTGGGGGAGGCCGCCGCGGAGGGGCGTGGCGTCAACCTGAACGACGTCGCCGACCGGGGCCGCGACGGCATCAACGGCCCGCGCAAGACCGGCGACATCGGTTTCTCCGTCCTGCGCGGCGGCGACATCATCGGCGAGCACTCGGTGATCTTCGCGGCCGACGACGAGATCCTGACGCTCAGCCATTCGGCCCGCGACCGCGGCCTCTTCGCCCGGGGCGCGGTCCAGGCTGCGCTCTGGGTGGGCGGCCAGCCTCCGGGCGCCTATGACATGCAGGACGTCCTCAAGGGCTGAGGCGATAATTTTCTTACCGTTTAAGGGGCGAAACCCATGGCCGCAGACATCCTCAATCAGGACGCCACGAGCCAGCTCGCCGCCCTGCAGAGCAAGCGGATCTCCTCCGAGGAGTTGCTGAAGCTGGTCCTGGGCCGCCACGAAAAGCTGCACAAGCACCTGGGCGCGGTGGTCAACGCCGACCTGGCCCACGCTCTGGAGCGCGCCCGGTCCATTGACGACACCCGGGTGAAGGACGGCGCCCTCGGCCCCCTGGCCGGCCTGCCCATGACCCTGAAGGACACCCTGGACGTCCAGGGCATGCCCGCTTCGGCGGGGCTGGACCGCTTTCGACATCGGGTCTGCGAGGACGCTGACGCGGTCTCCGGCGCCCGTCGCGCCGGGGCGGTGATCTGGGGCAAGACCAATGTGCCGGTGATGGCCGGAGACTGGCAGAGCTACAACGACCTCTACGGCGCCACCAGCAATCCCTGGAACCTGGAGCGCACCAGCGGGGGCTCGTCGGGCGGCGCGGCCGCGGCCCTGGCCGCCGGCATCACCCCCCTGGAGATCGGCTCGGACATCGGCGGTTCGCTGCGGGTGCCCGCCAGCTTCTGCGGCGTCTTCTCCCACAAGCCCACCTGGGGCCTGGTCTCCCAGATCGGCCACGTCCCGCCCCACCCAGGCGCCCATGCCGAGCGCGACCTGAATGTCATCGGCCCCATGGCCCGCTCAGCCCGCGACCTGCGCCTGCTGCTGTCCCTGATCGCCAACGGGCCGGTGGCCGCTCGGGCGCCGGCGGCCGATCTCACCAAGACCAGGATCGGGGTCTGGATCGAGGCGGACGACTTCCCCCTGGACGGTGAAGTCCGCACCGTTCTGGAGGCCTTCGTCACCCAGCTGGCCCAGGCCGGCGCGGAGATCGAGATCATCTCCAGCCCGGTCCCCACCGACCAGCTGATGGCCGCCTACCAGGTCCTGCTGGGCTCGATCATCGGGTCCGACATGCCCGAGGCCCAGCGCAAGCAGATGGCCGCCATGCGCGGCGTCTCCAAGCTGGCCGTCACCCTGGGCGCCGACGAGCGCTCGGCCCTGGCCCAGGTGCGGGCCTATACCGCCACCCACGCCGAGTGGCTGGAGGCCGACGAGGTCCGCTGCCGCCTGCGGGACGGGCTGAAGACCGTGTTCTCCAAGTACGACGTGATCCTGGCCCCGGTCAGCCCGGTGGCCGCCTTCCCGCACAATCACAAGGCCTTCAACGGCCGCAGGCTGTCACTCTCGGACGGCAAGACCATCCCCTATGGCGCCATGCTGAACTGGATCGGCCTGGCCACCGCCTGCTACCTGCCGGTCACCACCGTCCCCGCCGGCCACACGGCCTCTGGCCTCCCGGTCGGCGCCCAGCTCATCGGCCCCCACGGCGGCGACGCCAAGACCCTGGCCGTGGCCCAGGCCATCGACGAGAACATCCGGGGCTTCGTGGCCCCGCCGATGGACTTCTAGGGGCGCAAAGCTCGCCGCAAAACGCGTCGGCTCCTTGTGTTCTTGGGCGCCGGAGACGCTTGCGCCCCTTAAACGCATGTATGCGAATCACTATGTAGAAGCTTAGTTGGACGATTCGCGACGCTGGGAGGGCGCGTGGCTGGTCCGACCCAAATTGACGCAGCGATGTGCGAACGTCTTATTGGCGCAGCATACTCGTCCTGTCAGAAACCGATTTCCACTGTTGCTAGCGTACCGCAGGCAGCAGGTCAGACCCCACCAGAGTGGGATGCGTTGGCAAACTCATTTGCCTCTCTGAGCGCCGCATTCGCGTGGGGTTCAATTCTGTTGGCGTTGATCGCCCTCGCCGCAGCAATTGGGTGGGGTTTTCTGGTAAAGTTTTGGGCCGAACGAGAAGCGCGTAGTGAGGCTGCTGAGTGCGTACAGAGGCTGATGGATAAGTGGTTAGCTGAAGAGGCTCCAGGCATTATCCGTCAACACGTTGAGAACTTGCGGAACACATCGTTGGGGCCAACTCCCGACGATGAGGCCGCAGATGAGATGGGAGAGGAGGCAGGATGAACACGTCAGTTGACCCGTTGAAGCTTGCCGAGAGGTATTGGGGAGATATTCCCGTGCCAGTCTTCGAAATCCTGGACGAGCTCGGCTTGGGTCCGGACTTCGACTTTCTCGATGATCAGGTTTCCGGTTGGATCGAACGGCGGCCGAACGGCTCTTATGGTGTGACAGTCAATGCGCTGCACGCCCCTGTACGCCAACGCTTCACCGCTGCGCATGAGCTTGGCCACTACATTTATCACCGCGACCTGTTGGGCGCGGGCGTGGGGGACACCCGCGCTTATCGCGCTGAAGGTACCCGCCTGCCGAATGCTGCCATCCAGCCGGTTCACGAACGTCAGGCAAACAGTTTTGCTGCGAATCTGCTGATGCCGCATAGGTCAATCAACTTACTGAGGTCGCAAGGCGTAACCGAAGTGGCGGCTCTTGCCGAACGTCTTGGGGTATCCCGAGACGCGATGCGCATTCGGTTGGGTTTGCCCCGAGCGCTCTAAGCCGCGCCCGTCGAGCCGAACCCGCCGGCCCCGCGCGCCGTCTCGTCGAGGTCGGTGACCTCTGCCACGGCGGCCTGGATGACGGGCGCGATGACCATCTGGGCGATGCGGTCGCCGCGGCGAACGGTGAAATCTTCTGCGCCCAGGTTGATCAGGATGACCTTCACCTCGCCGCGGTAGTCGGAATCGACGGTGCCGGGCGTGTTCAGGCAGGTGATCCCGGACTTCAGGGCCAGGCCCGAGCGCGGGCGCACCTGGCCCTCGAAGCCACGGGGGATCGCCATGGCCAGCCCAGTCGGCACGGCGTGGCGGTCGCCGGGGCGGATGATCAGCGGCTCGTCCTGCGGGACCGCAGCGCGCAGGTCCATGCCGGCGGAGTCCGCCGTCTCATAGGCCGGCAGAGGCAGTTCCGAATTATGCGCCAGGCGCTTGATGGGCAGGTTCAAGACAGCTCCTTGGCCATGCGCGCCGCCAGCTTGCGGGCGACGTCGGATTTCGCGGTCCGCTCCCATCGCTCGATTCCCTGGGGCGTGACGATGGAAACCGCGTTGTCGTCGCCCCCCATGGTGCCGGCGATGCTGACGTCATTGGCCACGATCCAGTCGCAGCCCTTCCTGGCCAGCTTGGCCTGGGCGTAGGCCTCGACATTGTCGGTCTCGGCGGCGAAGCCCACCACCAGCTTGGGGCGGGGGAAGCCGTTGGAGAGCGTCGCCAGGATGTCGGGGTTCTCCACCAGCTTCAGGGCCGGAGGACCCTCGGCGCCCTTCTTCATCTTGGAGCCGGCCTCGACCTCGGGCCGCCAGTCGGAGACCGCCGCCACGCAGACGGCGATGTCGGCGGGCAGGGCGGCCTCGCAGGCCGCCAGCATCTCACGGGCCGTCTCAACGTCCACGCGCCGGACCCCCAGCGGGGTGGGCACGGCCACCGGCCCGGCCACCAGGGTGACGTCGCAGCCCAGTTCGGCCAGGGCGGCGGCGATGGCGAAGCCCTGCTTGCCGCTGGAGCGGTTGGTGAGCACCCGGACCGGATCGATGGGCTCGGCGGTGGGGCCGGCGGTGACGATGGCCTTGCGCCCGGCGAGCGGCTTGGCGGCGGGCCCCTCCAGAGCCTTCATGATGGCGGCGAAGATCTCCGGAGGTTCGGCCAGACGTCCGGGCCCGAACTCGCCGCAGGCCATGGCCCCCTCGTCGGGACCGACAAAGGCGACGCCGTCGGCGGCCAGGGTCGCCCGGTTCCGCTGGGTGGCGGGGTGGTTCCACATGCGCACGTTCATGGCCGGGGCCATCAGCACCCGCTTGTCGGTGGCCAGCAGGGTGGTCGACGCCAGGTCGCCCGCCAGCCCGTTCGCCGCCTTGGCCATCAGATCGGCGGTGGTCGGCACCACCACCACCAGGTCGGCGGAGCGGGAGAGCTGGATGTGGCCCATCTCCGACTCGTCATCCAGGGAGAAGAGCTCGGAATAGACGCGGTCCTCGCACAGCGCCGACAGGCTCAGCGGCGTGACGAACTGGGCGCCGGCCGCCGTCAGGATCGGCCGCACCGCGACGCCCGCCTTGCGCAGCAGCCGCACCAGTTCCAGGGACTTGTAGGCCGCGATCCCGCCGCCCACGATCAGGAGAATTCGCTTTTCCGACAAGGCTTCGCGCCCCCCAGGTGATGGTCCCCGGTCATAGGCCAAACAGACCGGCTGGACAAACCCGCGAAGTTGTTCTTAATTTGTTCCAAGCTTCACTTGGCCGTGCAGGGAGAGAACACGATGGCTGGGTTCAGAGTTTGGTGCTGCGCGGGCGCCGCGCTGGTTTTGCTGGCCGCCTGCGAGCGGCCCTCGGCGGTGGCGAGCAAGGCCTCCGAGTCCTCGACACCGGTGTCTTCCGCCGCCGAGAGCGGGCGGGACGCGAGCACGACGGTCACCGCCGACCGCCGTGACGAGGCCGTGCCCCAGGTGGACGGCAAGCCCATGTGGTCCTCCAGCCGCCAGGGCACCGCCCAGGAGAACGCCGCCAAGAGCTTCGAGCGCAATGGCGAGGACTTCGGCGCGCGAGATCTCGACGCCTTCGTGAAGAAGGCCCACGCCTTCGTCGACCATCCCCCCGCCGGGACCCAGACCCTGAAGCGCTCGAACGGGGACACCCTGTTCTACGACCCCAAGGGCAATGTCTTCGCCGTGGCCAACAAGGACGGCGCCCCGCGCACCATGTTCAAACCCGACGAGGGCGCGGCCTATTGGGATGAACAGAAGGCCCGCGAAGCCCGGCGCGAGACCGCCCGCTCCGACCGGCGCAACAGCGACGATGGATAGGCGCATCATCCGCACCCGCGACCTGGACTGGTCGTCCCAGCCCTCCGGCCGCCATCCCTTCAATCCGGCCTCGGAAATGAAGCTGGTTCCGCTGGGGGATCAGAGCGGCATGAAACGGGTGCTCACGAACCTCATTCGCCTTCCGCCGGGCAAGGAGAGCTTCATCGCCCACAACCACGCCGTGGAGGAGGAGTTCATCTTCGTCCTGGAGGGCGAAGGCGAGGTGACCCTCGACGGGGTGGCCCACGCGGTGGGCCCCGGCGACTTCGTGGGCTTCCCCACCGATGGGGTGGTGCACGGCTTCCGCAATACGGGGACCGGCGACCTGCTCTATCTGACAGCGGGGGAACGGGCGCGGGTGGAGGTGGCCGAGATGCCCAGCATCGGCAAGACCGCGCTCTTCCGTCCAGGACGCATCACCATGTTCGGAGAGGGCGGCGTCGAGGAGCTGACCCCTCAGGAGTGGGAAGCCAGGAGCCGGCTGCCCTAGAGCAGCCAGGCCGCGAGCAGGAAGACCGCTGCGAACAGGTACCACTGGATCTCGAGGAAGGCG
>JAZKFM010000342.1:5149-7663 GCA_040386415.1 Pseudomonadota bacterium | reverse complement strand
CCAGCAGCCGCGCCAGGTTGTGCAGGGCCGAGAGGCCCTCCTCGGCGAACCGCTTGGCCTTGGCCGCCGGTGACAGTTCCCGCAGCATCCAGCGCCGCACCACCGGATCGGCGGCCGCCCAGATGTCGTGCTCGGGGCAGATCCGGCGCGCCACCCCCTCCACTGTCATCATGGTCTTCTGCAGCAGCACCAGCTCTGGCCGCAGCTTCATGTCGAAAAGCGCGGTGATCTCAAACAGTTGGATCAGCACCCGGCTCATGGAGATCTCGTTGGCCGGCCGCCCGAAGACCTGCTCCCCCACCGCCCGCAAGGCCTGAGCGAAGGCCGCCGGACTGTGGCCGCCCGGCACGTAGCCCGCCTCGAAGTGAACCTGGGCGACCCGGTCATAGTCCTTCTCCAGGAAGCCCCAGAGGATCTCGGCCAGGTAGCGGCGCTCCGGCGCCCCCAGCCGGCCGATGATCCCGAAGTCGACGGCCACCACCTTGTCCGGGGCGGCCACGAACAGGTTTCCCTCGTGCAGGTCGGCGTGGAACACCCCGTGATCCAGGGCCTGGGCCAGGAAGGCGCGGATCAGGTTGTCGGCCAGGGCCTGGCGGTCGAGGCCGGGCAGGGTCAGGGCCGCCTCGTCGGAAAGTGCTACGCCCGGCGCCCATTCCTGGGTCAGGACCCGCTTGCCGACGCCTTCCCAGACGATCTTCGGGGTCGACATGTAGCCGTCGCGGGCCATCACACCGGCCAACTCATCAGCGCCGGCCGCCTCGAGGCGCAGGTCTAGCTCCAGCTCGGTGGCGCGGATGACGGTGGCGGCGAGCGCCCGGGGCTCCAGCCGCCGGGCCGCCAGGCTCCAGCGCTCCACCAGCCGGCCGGCCAGGGCCATGGCCTCGGCGTCCTGAGCGACGCGCCGGGCGATGCCGGGACGCAGCACCTTCACGGCGACCTTGCGGCCGTCCAGCAGGGTGGCCGGATGGGCCTGGGCCAGAGACGCGGCGGCCACCGGCGGCTCGAAGCTGGCATAGAGGCTGTCGAGGGGCCGGCCCAGGGTCAGCTCCACCTCGCGGCGGGCCTGGTCGGTGGGAAAGGCCTCCAGCCGATCCTTCAGGCGCGCGAGGTCCAGGGCGAAGGTCTCGCCGAAGATGTCGGCCCGCGTGGAGAGAAGTTGACCCAGTTTGATGGCCACCGGGCCCAGCCGTTCCAAGGATCTGGCCAACCGTTCGCCCGGGCGACCAACGCGGGAAGACGGGCCGGCGACAATCCGCGACAGATTGGCGAGGAATTTCAAGCCCGGCGGATAGAGGGCGTCCAGTTCACGGGGCAGGAGCGCATCGTTGCGCGCGAGCAGAAGACCGGCCGACATCAGCCGACAAGTGGCCGTCAGGGTCCCCACCGATCAGACAGCCCAACCGTGGTGCAGGGCCGCGACCCCGCCGGTGAAGTTGGTGTAGCCGGCCCGGCTGAAGCCCGCCCTGGTGATGAGGTCCACGAAGCTCTTCTGGTCGGGAAAGCGGCGGATGCTCTCCACCAGGTACTGGTAGGAGGCGCGGTCCCCCGCCACCAACTCGCCGATGGCCGGGATCACCTTGAAGGAATAGGCGTCGTAGGCGCGGCGCAGGGCCTCGGTGGCCGGCTGCGAGAACTCCAGGCACAGGAACCGACCGCCCGGCTTCAACACCCGGCGCGCCTCGCGCAGGGCCGCAGAGATGTCGGTGACGTTGCGGATGCCGAAGGAGATGACATAGGCGTTGGCGCTGGCGTCGGGCAGCGGCAGGCGCTGGGCGTCGCCGACGCTCCAGGTGATCTCCGGCTCGCCGCCGCGCTCGCGTCCGGCGGCGATCATCTCGGCGTTGTAGTCGATGATGTGGATGGCCGCGTCGTCCCCACCCCGGCGCAGCTGGGCGGCCCGCGCCATCTTGGCGAAGCGCCGGGCCATGTCGCCGGTGCCCCCGGCGCAGTCGATGATCACCTCGCCCGGCTGCGGGTTCAGCCGCGCGGCCGTGGCGTCCTTCCAGAGCCGGTGCACGCCCGCGCTCATCAGGTCGTTCATCAGGTCGTAGCGGCCGGCGACCTTGTCGAAGACCCCGCGCACCAGGCGCGGCTTCTCGGCGGGGTCCACGTCGCGGAAACCGAAGGTGGCGGCAGGTCCTGTCATGGTCCTGGGTCTTAGACCGCAAGCCCCGCCCGCGCCAGCCTCGCGGCCACCGCCTTGAGCGCGCGGCCGACCCATGCCACTTCACGGTCATGCCTGAACTTCCCGAGGTCGAGACCGTCCGCCGCGGACTGGCGCCCGTGCTGGAGGGCCAGAGGCTCTCCCGCGTGGAGGCCCGCCGCCCCGACCTGCGCTTCCCCTTCCCCGAGGGCTTCGTCCAGCGCCTCACCGGGGCGACGATCCAGCGCCTGGAGCGCCGGGCGAAATACCTGATGGGGGAGCTGGATCGCGGCGAGACCCTGGTGATGCACCTCGGCATGAGCGGCCGCTTCGAGATCGCCCGCCCCGAGGGCGCCGTGCGGCCCGGCGAG
>JAZKFM010000342.1:0-5139 GCA_040386415.1 Pseudomonadota bacterium | reverse complement strand
TGCAAGGCCTGTTCGGCCTGATCGAAAGCTTGTTCGATGTGGCGATCCGCCCCGGCGAGTTCGTCTATGCCCAGGACCCCGATCCCAAGCATGCCCACGTGGTGTTCGAGACGCAGAGCGGTGGGCGGGTCACCTATTATGACCCTCGCCGCTTCGGCTACATGGCGCTCATCGAGACCGCCAGGCTGGAGGAGCACCCCTGGTTCGCGGGTCTCGGCCCCGAACCGCTGTCGCCCGCCTTCAACGCCCAGGGGCTGAAAGCCGCCTTCGCGGGCCGCAAGCAGGGGCCCAAGACCCTGCTGCTGGACCAGCGCGTGGTGGCGGGCCTGGGCAATATATATGTGTGCGAGGCTCTGAACCGGGCGCGGATCTCGCCCTTCAAGCCCGCAGGCTCGATCGCGGCGAAGAAACTGCCGGCCCTGGTCACCATCATCGGCGAGGTTCTGGAGGAGGCGATCGCGGCCGGGGGCTCCACCCTGCGGGACTATGCCTCGGCCGACGGAGCCCTGGGCTATTTCCAACACCGCTTCCGCGCCTATGGCCGTGAGGGCCAGCCCTGCCTCAACGACGGCTGCACCGGCGTCATCGCCCGCCAGGTCCAGGCCGGACGCTCGACCTTCTTCTGCCCCGTTTGCCAGAAATAACCCCGCCCATGTTCAAGCTTGGCCTGCTCGCCCTGACGGCGTTCCTGTTCGCCGGCCCCGCCCTGGCCAAGCCGCCGGTCTGGGTGGTGCGCGACGCCGATTCCGAGATGCTGATCTTTGGCTCGGTGCACGTCCTGCCGCCCGGCCTGGACTGGCGTCCGGCCAAGCTTGACGAGGCGCTGGGCGACGCCGAGGACCTGTGGTTCGAGCTGCCCATGGGCCAGGCCGCCGAGACCGAGATCGCCGGGCTGGCGGCGGCCAAGGGGGTCCTGCCCAACAATCAGACCCTCAGCGCGATGCTCTCGCCGGCCGGCGCGGAGGGCCTGGTCAGGGCGGCCCGGAAGTACGGCTTGGCCCCCGGCTTCCTGGACCGGATGGAGCCCTGGGTCGCCGAGGTGGCCCTGGCCGGGGCGGAGTTCCGCGCCGAGGGGGCCAGTACCGACTCCGGCGTGGAGAAGTCGGTGAACGCCACCGCGCCGGCGAGCGCCCAGCGGATGGCCTTCGAAACCCCCGCCCAGCAGATCGCCCTGTTCGACGAGGCCCCGGTCGCGGCCCAGCTCGCCTCCCTGGAGGACAGCCTGGCGCAGATGGACCGGGATCCGGGTGCCTATGACCGGCTGGTGGCCGCCTGGATGGCCGCCGACACCGCGGCCCTGGAGCGGGACGCCCTGGCCCCGCTGAAGACGGCCTCGCCGGCGCTCTATTCGCGCCTGGTGAGCGAGCGGAACGCCGCCTGGACCCGGGTCCTGGACCAGAGGCTGAAGGGCAAGGGCCGCACCGTGGTGGTGGTGGGTGTCGGCCATCTGCTGACCGCCGATGGTGTGCCCACCCGGCTGCGGGCGCTTGGCTATTCCGTCGAGGGGCCGTAATCGCTCTCTCTACATATAGAGGAGCCGGCCATGGCCTATGAGACCCTGATCGTCGAGACCACTGACGCCGTCACCCTGATCCGGCTGAACCGGCCCGAGGCGCTGAACGCCCTGAACAGCCAGCTGCTGTCGGAGCTGACCGCCGCCCTGGACGCCGCCGAGGCCGACGAGGGCGTCCGCTGCCTGGTGCTTACCGGCTCCGACCGCGCCTTCGCCGCCGGCGCCGACATCAAGGAGATGGCCGACAAGACCTACGCCCAGATGTTCGCGGCCGACTTCTTCGGCGCCTTCGCCCGGCGGATGGAGCAGTTCCGCAAGCCGGTGATCGCCGCCGTCGGCGGCTACGCCCTGGGGGGCGGCTGCGAGCTGGCCATGCTGTGCGACTTCATCATCGCCGCCGAGACCGCCAAGTTCGGCCAGCCGGAGATCAATCTGGGCGTCGCGCCGGGCATCGGCGGCACCCAGCGCCTGACCCGCTTCGTCGGCAAGTCCAAGGCCATGGACATGATCCTGACGGCCCGGATGATGGACGCCGCCGAGGCCGAGCGCTCGGGCCTGGTGTCCCGCGTCGTGGCCGCCGACAAGCTGATCGAGGAGGCCATGGCGGCCGCCGCCAAGATCGCCTCGCAATCGCCCCTGGCGGTGATGATGAACAAGGAGCTGGTGGAGGCGGCCTACGAGACCACGCTCTCCACCGGCGTGGCCCTGGAGCGGCGCCTGTTCCACTCGCTCTTCGCCTTCGACGACCAGAAGGAGGGCATGGCGGCCTTCATCGACAAGCGGAAGCCGACCTTCAAGGGCTCCTGACCCGTGCGGCTGATCGCCTTCGGAGAAAGCTTCGTCGTCGGCGCCGGGGACCCGGACCATCTGGGCTGGGTGGGGCGGGCGATTAGCGGGCGCCGCGAGATCAGCCTCTATAACCTGGGGGTCCGGCGCGAGACCTCCGACCTGCTGGCGGCGCGCTGGGAGGGCGAGGCCCGCCTGCGGCTGGTGGACTATGAGCCCATGCGGATCGTCTTCTCCTTCGGCTGCAACGACAGCCACCTGGTGGACGGCGCGCCGCGGGTGGCGGTAGCGGAGACGCTCAAGAACGCGCGCGCCATGCTGACGGACGCGCGCGCCCTGGCGCCGGTGCTGATGGTCGGTCCGCCCCCGGTGGTCGATCCCGGGGTCTGCGCCCGCGCCGAGGCCCTCAACGCCGCCCTGCTGGCCCTGTGCGCCCGGCTGCAGGTCCCCTTCATCGACGTCTTCCAACCCCTGATGGCGGGCGGCCTGTGGCAGGCCGAGGCCGCCGCATGGGACGGCGCCCACCCCGGCGCGGCGGGCTATCAGCAGATGGCCGATCTGGTCAGCGCTCACCCCGCCTGGCGGCGTTTCACGGAAGCTGCGGAATAGCGTCCGAGCTGCATTGACCCGCAAGGAAGCTTCCCGTATATCCGCGCCTCCAATTTACCCGCCCGAGCGCAGGTTCGGGCGCGAGCCGTTTTGAGAGCTGAAGCATGGCCAATACGCCTGGCGCCAAGAAGGCCGTTCGCAAGATCGAACGCCGCACCGAAGTCAACAAGGCCCGCCGCTCGCGCGTGCGGACCTATCTGCGCAAGTTTGAAGAGGCCCTGACCTCGGGCGACGCCGCCGCCGCCAAGGCCGCCTTCGTCGAGGCCCAGTCGGAGCTGATGCGCGCCGTCACCAAGGGCGTCGTCCACAAGAACACCGGCTCGCGGAAAGTGTCCCGCCTGGCCGCTCAGCTGAAGAAGATGGCCGCTGCCTAAGGTCGCGGCGCCGGGCGTATAGCCCGGCAGCTATCTCGCTGTAATAGCTTGCTATTCTGACGCACCCGCTGGTCGAAAGACCGGCGGGTGTTTTCATGCGCCGCAGCATTTCATCCACACCCCTGCGACGAATCTTCTCAGTTAACGGAAGGTCGAAATCAGGATTCCCTTGCCGCGCGAGGGGTCGATTTGAGTCAACGAAAATATCGACTTGAGCTGCGAAGAATCTGCGTTGACCCCCCCGGCTCCCTGACTAGTGTTCAGGTCTTAAGCGCGTTCTTCCATCCCATCTCGGATGAAAAACAGCGGCGGGAGGAGTCTACCTTCTCGCCGGCTAAGAACTTGTGTTTGTTGAACAAAGATCCGGTAAGGCGCGGGGCCTCAGACCGGGCGGGCAGGTGATGGTTGGTGATGACGATGACGACCGGGGGCATGGCGGGCAGCATGGCGCAGACGGCGGCGGACGCTGTCTGGACGAAGACCTGCGTGGCGCTGAAGCGCGAACTGGGTGAGGCCACCTTTGGCTCCTGGCTGGGCCAGGCGGCCCTGCGCGAGCGCGGTGAAGACATCTGCCTGGTGGCCGCCACCGGCGTGGCGCGGGACTGGATCCGCCGCCATGCCTGGCGCCGTATCGGCGAGCTGTGGGCTCAGAACGATCCGATGGGCCGCGCCCTGGACCTGAAGTCCCGCATGGAATTCGACCAGGCCGCTCCGGCGTCGCCCATGGTCACGGCTTCGGCCCCGTCGGCGGCTGTCGCCGTCGCGCCGGCGGAAACCGGTGTCACCAGCAATGTCATCGAAATCGAGGTCGACCTGACCGCGCCCCGGGCGGCGCGTCAGCAGGGGCTGCAGGAACGCTTCTCCTTCGACACCTTCGTCGCCGGCCCCGCCAACGAGTTCGCCTTCGCGGTCGCCCGCCGGGTGGCCTCCTGGGCCGACGGCCATTTCAATCCCGTGCTCTTCCACGGCCCCTACGGCTTCGGGAAGACCCACCTGCTGAACGCCATGGCCTGGGAGGCCATGCGGACGGCGCCGGGCAAGCGCGTGGTCTATCTGACCGCCGAGCGCTTCACCTCCACCTTCGTCAAGGCCGTGCAGGATCGCCAGACCGCGGCCTTCAAGGAAGAGCTGCGCAACGCCGATCTGCTGTTGATCGACGACGTGCAGTTCGTGGCCGGCAAGACCTCCACCCAGGAGGAGCTGTTCCACACCCTGATGGCGCTCATCGAGGACGGCCGCCGGGTGGTGATGACCGCCGACCGCTCCCCGGCCGAACTGTCGGAAATGGAGCCGCGCCTGCGCAGCCACCTGCAGGCCGGCCTGGTCTGCGGCATCGAGCCCGCCGACCGCACCCTGCGCCTGGGCATCCTGGAGCGGAAGCTGGCCACCCTGGCCGGCCAGGGCCGCTTTGTCCCCTCGGCCAAGGCCGAGGTGCTGGAATTCCTCGCCGACCGCTTCACCGACAGCGTGCGCGAGCTGGAGGGGGCCCTGAACACCCTGGTGGCCCGGGTGGGGGGCGAAGTCGCTCGCCTGTCCCTGGACGAGGCCCAGGCCATCCTGCGCCCCAACCTCTCCTGCACCGAGAAGCGGGTGACGGTGGACCAGATCCAGAAGGCCGTGGCCGAGCACTACGGCCTCAAGCAGGCCGACATGATCTCCGAGCGCCGCGCCCGCGCCGTCGCCCGCCCGCGCCAGGCCGCCATGTGGATCGCCAAGCAGATCACCACCCGCTCCCTGCCCGACATCGGCCGCAGGTTCGGCGGCCGCGACCACACCACCGTCCTGCACGCCGTGCGCCGCATCGAGGCCCTGAAGGCGGACGATCCCGTGTTGGCGCGCGATCTCGACACCCTGCTG
>JAZKFM010000341.1:0-8719 GCA_040386415.1 Pseudomonadota bacterium | reverse complement strand
CCGCCCCACTGGCCGATGGAGTCGACCCCGGTGGTGCCTTCGATGCTCTGCTTGCTGGTGAAGACGATCGGCTGGGCGGCGTTGCCGTCCGCGAAGATCTGCGAGCCGCGGTTCACGACGATGTAGTCCAGGCCCGCCGAACCGAAGAGGCGAACCCCGGCGTCGACCGAGAGGACGCCCTTGACCGCGCCGGCCTTGGGAGCCGCCGCATCGCCGCCCATGTCGTCGCCCACGTCCACCCGTCCGGTGACGGAGTAGACGGTCCCGGCGCGGAGCGGCAGGTTGAGGGTGCCGGTGATCTTGGCCGGCAGCTGGCAGTTGCGCAGGCTGCCCGCGGCCACGGTGCCGACGTTGGTGGTGCCGGTGGGGCAGTCAGCCGCCGCGCCCGAGCCCGTGCCGCCGCCGGTGCCGCCGCCGCCCGTGCCGCCGCCGGTGCCGCCGCCCGTGGCTTCGCCAGGTGAAGCCGGCGCGTTGCCGCCGCCGCCGCAGGACGCCAACGCCACCGCGCTGAGCGAGGTGATCAAGAGGGTCTTAAAGTCCTTGAAGCCGGTCATCATGCTCTCCACCACCGTGTTTTCATCGGCGCATGCGGAGCCACGACCTCAGTCCCAAGCCTCGCTTGAGGGACCCAGATCACCCGCCTGCCCGGTCGCGGTTCTAGGGACCGCGCGTGACAGAGACCGGACGGATTGATGACAGGTTTGTTGCGAACCTCCGGATCGATACGGGTGTTGTCTAGGCGCCGCACCCGGCGCGCTGGGGCCCGACGCGGCGCGGCGCCCGCAAATCCGCGGTAGCGTGCTGGTGGGCCCGGTAGGACTTACACGAGATCGATCCGCGCCTTGCTGAATATGGAATTAGGCGCACCTAGAGTTGGACCATACCAACAATTGTACCAACATCCTCCTGGGACCCGGCGCCCCCGCGTCAGCCCCGCACTAAGCGCCGGTCATCCGGCTGGCCCAGGTCACAAGCGGACGCCGAGCGTCGTCAAAACCCTTCAGCGTCAGATCGACGTGCGGCACGCTCCAGGATTCCGAGTACACGCAGCTCCAGTTCGGCCCCACCCTCCTGGCCAACGCCTCGCGCCAGGCCCTCCAGGACGTACACGCTCAGGCGATCGAGGTTCGGACCAGCGCTCGCCGGCAGGTCAACAGTAGGCGTCTGGCTTCCGTCTGGCGCAGATGAGCCTCTCGCCGCCACCAGGCGGGCTCGCAGGCCGGAATCGGTGCGAGCGCAGCACTCAAGCTCGGCGATCGCAACGAAGGGCGTCTCTCGCAGCAGCGCCCAATAGGCTTCGATGGCCGAGCTGCAGCCACCACTCACCTCCGGCGCGCCGACCGTCGCCGCCACCCGCTCGGACCGTAGCCGATACAGGTGCAGGACCAGGGCCTCCGAGAGCCGCTCCGGGTCAGGAAAGTGATAGTTGATCGCGGTCCGGACCAGGCCGGCGGCCTCGGCGATCCGCTGGTGGGTCGCAGCGTGATAGCCCTCCTCGGCGACGACGAGCATGGCGGCGTCGAGAATTCGCCCCCGCGTCGCCTCGCCCTTGCGGAGCCTAAGGTCCATATTGACCGGGCGCCTTGGCCTCGAGCGCATTTTCCTGCGCGGCCGCGGCTGCTCTTGTTCCAGCCCCATTTCTTTCAGGCTTCGCGATGGGCGCCGAGGAAGATCGTCAGCGCCGAATTGAAGGCGTCGTTCCGGTCACCCGACACCATGTGGCCCGCGCCGGCGACGTCGCTGAACGCGGTGTGAGGCGCGAGTGCCAGGAAGGCCGTGGCGGCGGCCTCACTGACCAGCTCGCTCATGCGCCCACGGATCAGGTGCATCGGCAGCGTGAGCCGGCTTATCTGGTCGTCCATGTCGCGCCGCCGCCCGCGCGCGTGCTCCTCCTGGGCGCTGGCGACGAAGCGGGGATCCCAGTGCCAGCGGTAGCGTCCGTCCGGCCGCAGGCGCAGATTCTTGGTCAAGCCCGAAAGGTCGCGGGGGGCCGGGCGGTCGGGCAGGTAGGCGGCGATGGCCTCCGCCGCCGCTTCGGGGCTCTCGAACCCGTCCTTCAGGTGAGCCCCCATGAAGCCCATGATCTTGGCGACGCCCGAAGCGTCCATGTCCGGGGTGATGTCCACCAGGGTCAGGGAGGAGAAGCTCCCCGGGGCGACCGAGGCCTCGGCGTAGAGGCCCGCCAGACCGCCAAGGGATGCGCCCACGAGAGCCGGCTTGCCGCCCAGTTGATTGGCGACACAGACCAGATCCTCGGCGAACCGTTCCAGCCGGTAGTCGCCCTGGGGCGACCATTGGCTGTCCCCGTGGCCGCGAAGATCCAGAGCGACGACGCGCCAGCCGCGGGCGGCAAGGTCCCGCGCCGCACCCGACCAGGAATGTCGCGTCTGTCCGCCGCCGTGAGCCAGCAGCACCTCGGGGCCATCGGGAGGACCCAAGGTGTCCGCGGCCAGGATCAGGCCGTCGGCGCTGGCGAACATTCGCCGCTCGGAGCGGTCCATCACCGGACCCCGCCGGACCTCATTGAGCCGCGAGCACGATGCTTGTCGGCAGCCCGGCGAACTCGCCGCCCGCCCGTCGGTTGTGTCTCACGATCGCGCTGTAGCGGGTCATGGCCTTGTCCGCCGAGGCGCGGCTGCACCATTCGATGTCGAAGGCGTTCAGTTCGTGATTGAGGAAGGCGTTGCGGCACACGCGGCCGGCGGCCAGGCGGACCTCGTGACGAACGACGACCGCCGCCTTGCCGCGAAGGCTGATCGCCTCCCTGGTGGGCGCCCGGGTCACGGTGACGCTGGACAATTCCTGGCCCTGCGCCTGGGCCGCGGGCGCGAAGCCGAGGGCGGCCGCGCTGGCGATCAGGCCGGACGCCAAGGCGCCGAGCGTCCGGTGGCGGTTGAGAGTGGTGGGGAAGGTGGTGGCAGGCATCTTGGCCTCCATTGATGACCTCGCAAGCCTAGCCCCGGCGCCGGCGAGCCCCTTTGCCCGCCGTCAAAGACACCCTTGATGTCTGCTGGGGGGTGCGACACCCCCAGACCGCCGCACGCCGCCGCATGTCGCATCACCAGCAGAGGACGGCCCGTCGGTTTGATCCTGATCATTCGCCCCTCCCCTGGGCCAGAGGACACTGCCGCCGAACCCCCGGGAGGCGAAATGGATACCTTGCTGGCCGACCTTGAGGCGCTGCTGGGCGCCGAGCACGTACTGACCGGCGCGGAGGCCACCGGATGGGCCTTCAGTCCCTGGACCCGGCTGGGCGCGCCGCGGGCGATCCTGCGGCCCGCCACCACACAGGAGGTGTCGAGAATCCTGCGCCTGGCCCACGCCGCTGGCGCGGCCGTGGTCCCCTGGGGCGGCCGCACCGGCCTGGTGGATGGCGCCTTCGCCGAAGGGGCTCTGGCGCTCAGCCTCGACCGCATGACCGCCATCGAAGAGATCGACCCGGTCGGCGCCACCATGACGGTCCAGGCCGGTTGCGTCCTTGAGTCCGCCTGCGCCGCGGCGAACGCGGCGCAGCTGTTCCTGCCGGTGGACCTGGGCGCGCGAGGCTCGGCCACCATCGGCGGGGTCGTCTCCACCAACGCCGGCGGCAACCGGGTGCTCCGCTACGGCATGACGCGGGACTGCGTCCTCGGTCTGGAGGTTGTGCTGGCCGACGGAACGGTGATCTCCGCCCTCAACCACCTGATCAAGAACAACGCCGGCTACGATCTCAAGCAGCTCTTGATCGGCTCGGAGGGCACCCTGGGCGTTGTGACCCGGGCGGTGTTCCGGCTGCGCCCCCGGCCGATGTCGCAGGAGACCGCCTGGCTGGCGGTGGATCGGTTCGAGGCCCTGTCGCCCTTGCTGCGGTCCCTCGAGGCGTCACTGGCCGGCTCGCTGTCAGCCTTTGAGGTGATGTGGCCGGCCTTCTATGACCTTGTCACCAGCCCGCCGGCGGTGGGCCGCCCTACCTGCCCGCAGGCCACGCCTATTACGTGCTGGTGGAGGCCCTGGGGCCGGATCTGGCCCACGACGCCGCGCGGTTCGAACAGGTGCTCACCGACGCTCTCGAGAGCGGCCTTGTGGCCGACGCGGCCATCGCCAAGTCCCAGGCCGAGCGGGATCGTATGTGGGCCCTGCGGGACGACGTCGCCCAGACCGCCCGCAACGGGCCCATCATCACCTTCGACGTCAGTCTGCCCATCGCGGCGATGGAGGCCTATGTCGCCGAGGTCCGCGGCGCCCTGGCGGCCCGTTGGCCCAGGTCGGGGATGACCGTCTTCGGTCACCTGGGGGACGGCAACCTGCACCTGATCATTGGTGTCACCGAACCCGAAACCCGCGCGGAGATTGAGGAGATGGTCTATGGGCCGCTGCGCTCGCGGGCCGGGTCAATCTCCGCCGAGCACGGGATCGGCCTGCAGAAGCGCCGCTACTTGGCCTATTCCCGCAACCCTGAGGAGCTTGCCCTGATGCGCACGCTGAAGACGGCCCTCGACCCGCGCGGCATCCTCAATCCCGGCAAGGTCATCCCGCTTGATGATCGGCAAAGCCTGACTTGAGCAAGTTGCGTGGGTGCGGCGGCCACTGCGCCGTTCCCCGCGCCGCAGGACGCGCGTCAGGTTGGAGCCCGAAGAGGTTCCACCCATGCGTACGAAACACAGGCTCAGAGCCCGAGGACAGGGCGACACCGCCGAGCTGCTGATAGCCTTGCGACCACCGGCCGAGTGGGTGCTGAGCGCGGCCCTGCGGCGGCTGGCTCGGCGGCGGCCCGAGGTCTTTGAGCGGCTGGGCGCCTTCGGCGAGGCGGCTTTCCTGATTGTCCCCGACGGGTCTCCGGTGGCGTTCCGGCTGGCTCCACAGGGCGCCTCGGCGGGAGTCCAGGTTCGCCGGCGCGACGACCGCTCGCCCAGCGTTGCGCGGATCGAGGGGCCCCTCGACGCCCTGCTGGGGTTGTTCGACGGCTCCCTGGACGCCGACTCCGCCTTCTTCTCGCGCGCCATCCGGGTGAGCGGCGACATTGAGGCGGTGATGGCCCTGCACAATACTCTCGAGGCCGCGGAGCTGACACTGGCCGACCTGCTGGGCTTATCGGGATCGGCCAACGACCTGGCCAACATCGCCGTCCGCTTCGTCCGCCAGACGGCCGCCGCCAAGGCTGCGTGGGCCTGATGGGATCGATCGAACTCGTCTGCCCGGCCGGCTCGCCGGCCATGCTTCGGGCGGCCATCGAAGCCGGCGCCGACAGCGTCTATTGCGGCCTACGCGATGAGACCAACGCCCGCAACTTCCCCGGCCTGAACTTTTCCCCCGCTGAGCTCAAGGCCGCCGCCGCATGGGCTCATGATCGCGGCGCCAAGGTGCTGGTGGCGGTCAACACCTTCGCCCGCGCCGGCGAGGTCGACGCCTGGCGAGCCTCGGTGGACAGCGCCGCGGGCGCGGGCGCGGACGCCATCATCGTCGCCGACCTGGGGGTGCTGGCCTACGCCCAGGCCCAGCATCCCGCGCTGAGGCTCCACCTCTCGGTCCAGGCCGCCGCCGGCACAGCCGAGGCCATCGCCTTTTACGCCCAGGCCTACGGCGTGAAGCGGGTGGTGCTCCCCCGCGTCCTGTCGGCGCCGGAGATCGCCACCCTGGTGCGCGAAACCGATGTGGAGGTGGAGGCCTTTGTCTACGGCGGGCTCTGCGTTATGGCCGAGGGACGCTGCGCGCTATCCTCTTACGCCACCGGCAAATCCCCCAACCTGGCGGGGGTTTGCTCACCGCCCGAAGCCGTCTCCCTGGAGGAGACCGACGGCCTGCTGACCCCGCGCCTCGGGGGCTTCATGATCGATCAGGTCGCGCCGGGAACGGCCGCCGGCTATCCAACCCTCTGCAAGGGCCGCTTCGAGGCCGAGGGGACCGCGTCCCACCTCTTCGAAGACCCCACCAGCCTCAACGCAATGGCCCTGTTGGCGGAGCTGCGGGCCGCCGGGGTCCGGGCGGTGAAGATCGAGGGCCGCCAGCGCGGCAAGGCCTATGTGGCCCGGGTGGCCGGAGCCTTCCGGGCCTCCCTCGACGCCCTGGACCTGGGCGACACCACCGCCCCCTATGAGGCGCGCCTGACGGGCCTCGCCGAGGGCGGGCGGGAGACCCTCGGCGCCTACCGGAAGACCTGGCGATGAGCGGCGCGCCGATCGAGATCGCCCTGGGGCCGCTGCTGTTCAACTGGTCGGCCGAGCGCATCGCCGACTTCTACGCCGCCATCGCCGACGAGACCGGGGTCGAGCGCGTCTATCTGGGAGAGGTGGTCTGCGGAAAGCGAGAGCCCTTCATCTCTGGGCCCTTGGCCGAGGCCGCCGAGCGCCTGACCCGAGCCGGCAAGACCGTTGTCTGGTCGACCCTGGCCTTGCCGGCGACGCCGCGTGACCGACGCGGGATCGCCCAGTTGGCCGCGGGCGAGACCCTGGTGGAGATCAACGACGTCTCGGCCCTGGCCCACCGGCCGTTCGGCGCGCCCTTCGTGGCAGGCCCCCTGCTCAACATCTACAACGAGGCCGCCGCGCGGGAGCTGATCGGCCGCGGCTGCGTTCGCCTGTGCCCCAATGTTGAACTCTCGCTCCCGACCATCGGACGCCTGGCCCAGGCTTGCCCCGGGCTGGAGATCGAGCTCTTCGCCTATGGGCGCCTGCCGCTCGCCCTGTCGGGGCGCTGCTACCACGCCCGGGTGCGGGGGCTGCATAAGGACTCCTGCCAGCTGGTCTGCGACCGCGATCCCGACGGTCTCGCGGTGCGGACCCTGGAGGGGCAGGACTTCCTGGCGGTGAACGGCGTCCAGACCCTGTCCCATGGGACGCAGGTGGCCGACCTGCCGATCGCCGAGTTGCGCACGGCCGGGGTCGGGGCCCTGCGCCTGTCGCCTCACACCGGGGACATGCGCAAGGTGATCACCGCATTCCGGGACTTCAGCCAGGAACGGCTGTCGCCCCAGGACCTGGCGGCCCAAGTGCGGGAAGCAGGGCCGCCGGGCCCGCTGGTCAACGGCTATCTGCACGGCCGGGCGGGCGTCGACTGGGCGCCGGCGCCGGCGGCATGACCGCCTGTCCCTCGCGCCAGGTTTTCGACGTGGTGGTGCTGGGCGGCGGCATCGCCGGGGCCGCCCTGGCCGCCCAACTGGCGGGCGACCTGCGGGTGGCCCTGGTGGAGCGGGAGTCGCAGCTTGGCTACCACACCACCGGGCGTTCCGCTGCGATGTACATTCCCTCCTACGGCGGTCCGGCGGTCCAGCCGCTCACCGCCGCGAGCCGGGGCTTCTTCGAAAGGCCCCCGTGGGGCTTCGCCGGGCGCCTGCTGAGCCCGCGTCCGGTGCTGCATGTCGCGCGCGCCGATCAGCTACAGCGCCTGGAGGACTTCGCCCACCAGAACCGGGACACCGCCGCCCTGCGGCGACTGAGCGGGGAAAGCGCCCGGCTGCGGACGCCAATCCTGCGGCCCGAGGCGGCTCGCTCCGCCCTGCTGGAGACCGGAGCGGGAGACCTGGACGTGGCGCGACTGCACGGCGGCATGGTGCGACGGGCCCGCGAGGCTGGCGCGGCCATTCTCGCCGACGCCGGCAAGCCGGACATTGTCCGCGAGGGCTCGCGGTGGCGGGTGCGGACCCGCCAGGCCAGCCTCATCGCCCCGACCCTGGTCAACGCCACCGGCGCCTGGGCCGACGAGACCGCCCTCGACGCCGGCCTCGCCCCCAAGGGCCTGGCGCCGTTGCTGAGAACCGCCATCCTGGTGGACGCGCCCCGGGAACTCGGCTTCCACGACGGGCCGGTGGTGAAGGACATCGACGAGCGGTTTTATTTCCGCCCGTTCGGCGGGCGCCTGCTGATCACTCCGGCCGACGAGACCCCGAGCCCGCCGTGCGACGCGGCGCCTGATGAGTTGGACATCGCTTGCGCCATGATGCGCTTCCATGACGCTGCCGATCATCCGGTGACGCGGATCCACCACCGCTGGGCGGGCCTGCGCACCTTCGCGCACGACCGCGCCCCGGTCATCGGCTGGTCGGAGACGAGCCCGGGGTTCTTCTGGCTGGCGGGGCTGGGCGGCTTTGGCATCCAGACCGCCCCGGCCGTGGCCCGGCTGGCCGCCGCTCAGGTTCTGGGCCATCGCACGCCTGGCGACCTGGCCGACCATGGGGTCGAGGCCGCGACCTACGATCCGCGCCGGCTCAGCGAAGCCGCGCCCCCGATCGGTTCGCCGGCGCCAGGCCGGGAACCGTGGGCGAGGGCTGATAGGCCGCCAGGTCTTCCAGGGTATTGAGATTGATGAAGGGGTCGGAGCCGGCGACCTCCCAGGCCACCTCCCGCAGACCGAGGTGCTCTGCGAAGCCGCGCAGCGACGAGCGGCCCGTCGCCAGATAGGCCTCCAGCCGCTCACGCGATGAAACGCGCCAGAGGCCGCAGACCGGATGCAGGCGGCCATCGCTCACGGGCAGTACCGCGCCCACGCCTGGCCCCAAAGCCTGCGCCAGCCGGTCGCTCAGGTCGGCCGGCAGATAGGGCATGTCGCAGGCCAGAGTCTGGACCCAGGCCGCGCCCTGCCGGCGGCCGAAGTCCAGGGCGGCGGCAAGGCCCGCCAGGGGTCCGCCAATGTCGGGCGGATCGAACAGCAGCGGGATCGCGGCCCCACGCCCCGCCTGGCCGGCGTCCCGAACGGCCACGGCAACATCGGGTGCGTAGCTCCGCGCCAGATCCAGGGCCTGAGCCAG
>JAZKFM010000340.1:0-4390 GCA_040386415.1 Pseudomonadota bacterium | reverse complement strand
CCCCGGCGTGGTCTGTCCATCTAAGGTGAATCGGACGTGTAGAAAGCGTTGATACGCCGCCTCACGCCCCGATCAGTTCACGCCCGATGAGATAGCGGCGGATTTCATTGGTGCCGGCGCCGATGTCGTAGAGCTTGGCGTCCCGCAGCAGGCGCTCGACCGGATAGTCGCGGGTATAGCCCGCCCCGCCCAGGGCCTGGATCGCCTCCAGGCTGACCTTCACGGCGTTCTCCGAGGCCATCAGGATCGCGCCCGCCGCGTCGAAACGCGTCGTCTGGCCCGCGTCGCAGGCCCGCGCCACCGCATAGACATAGGCCCGCGCCGAGTTCAGGGCGACGTACATGTCGGCCACCTTGCCCTGCATGAGCTGGAACGAGCCGATGGGCTTGCCGAACTGCTTGCGCTCCCGGACATAGGGCAGAACCACGTCCAGGCAGGCCTGCATGATGCCCAGCGGCCCGCCCGACAGCACCGTGCGCTCATAGTCCAGGCCGCTCATCAAGACGCCCACGCCGCCGTTCACCGGGCCCATGACGTTCTCTTCCGGGACCTCGCAGTCCTCGAACACCAGCTCGCCGGTGTCGGAGCCGCGCATGCCCATCTTGTCGAGCTTCTGGCCGACCGAGAAACCCTTGAAGTCCTTCTCGATCAGGAAGGCGGTGATGCCCTTGCTGCTCTCGCCGGGCGCGGTCTTGGCATAGACCACCAGCACGTCGGCGTGCGGGGCATTGGTGATCCAAAACTTGGTTCCGTTCAGGACGTAGCGATCCCCGCGCTGCTCGGCCATCAGGCTCATAGAGACGACGTCGGAGCCGGAGCCGCTCTCGCTCATGGCCAGGGAGCCCACATGCTCGCCGGAGATCAGGCGCGGAAGGTAGCGGCGCTTCTGTTCGTCGGAGCCCCAGCGGCGGATCTGGTTCACGCAAAGGTTGGAGTGGGCGCCGTAGGAGAGGCCCACCGACGCCGAGGCGCGGCTCACCTCCTCCATGGCCACCACGTGTTCGAGGTAGCCCAGGCCAAGGCCCCCGAACTCCTCCTCGACGGTGAGGCCGTGCAGGCCAAGCTCGCCCATCTGCGGCCAGAGCTGGCGCGGGAAGGTGTTGGTGGCGTCGATGTCGGCGGCGAGCGGCGCGATGCGGTCAGCGGCGAAGCGCGCGGTGGTGTCGCGGATGGCCTCGGCGGTCTCGCCAAGTCCGAAATCCAGCGCGGGTCCATGGTTCGGGATCATGCAGCGGTGTTAGCACGGCAAGGCCCAAAACGAGAAAGGGGCCTGGCGATACGCACCAAGCCCCCTTCCCACTATCCCCCCCGGGATTTGTTTACTCGGCGTCCAGGTCGTCCTCTTCGTCGAGGTCGCCCCGGCCCAGCCGGTCGAGCATGAGATAGACCGCCACCCCGAAGAAGCCGATGCCGGCGAGCGCCGCCATCCAGCCCACGGTCATGGGGTTCAGAAGGCCGCCGTCGCTGTCGGGGCTGACGCTGGCCGCCCAGAACAGGCCGCCGGCGAAGAACGCCAGGCCCACCACGGTCAGGCCCACCAGCAGCGGCAGGCTCAGCTTGGGCTGCTCCGGCTCCAGCAGGTCGAAGGCCGGGTCGTAGTCCAGGGTGTCGTCGATCAGGATGCGCCGCTCTTCGCGGGGCGGCGACGGCAGGGTGAGCTGGTCGTTGGCCGCCGAGGTCTGGCGGTCGAAGAGGGTCGGGTGCGATTCGTTGGCGGCGACCGGCAGCTCCAGGCGGGGCCGCTCCATCGGCGCGGGCTCGTAGGTCTCTTCCGGCGGCGTCAGGACGAAGGCGCGCTCGCCCCCGGCCATGGCGATGGGCGCGGCGGGCGGCGGCGCGGTGGGCTGAATGAAGACCGGTTGCTGCGTGGGCTCCACCGGCGCGGGCGCAGGGGCAGGCGCCTGCGCCTGGGGCTCAGGCTCGGGCGTCGGTTCCACCATGGGCGCCGGCTCGAAGGTCGCCTGGGGCGCCGGTTCCTCGGCGGTGGTGTCGCGGAAGATCGTGGAGAGACGCGAGGTGACGCTGGCGGCCGCCGTCTGGGTCGGGCTCAATTCCTCTTCCGGGACGACCGGCACGAGCGGCGGGGCGGGTTGCGCCGCCGCCACGGTGACGGGGCCGACGGCTTCCACCGGCAGAACCGGGGCCGCGTGCGGGGCGACGACGTCGGTCTCGCGCTCGACGATGGCGCGCGGACCCTCCATCGGAGCCTTGAGCGCCGTGGGGGTTTCGCGCGGCACCACGCCGGCGGCGTCCATGTCCACATTGGGACGCAGGATCGGCGACGGAGCCGGGACCCAGCCGTGGGTCGGGGTCAGGAACAGGGTCTTCTCGGCCGACCGGCGGCGGACCAGGGCGTCGATGACGATGCGTTCGCCCTCGAAGTCGGCCTTGCGCCACAGCTCCATGGCGCAGGCCGCCTGAAGCAGCTGGCCTTCATTGACCCGGCGCAGGACCGAGGAACGGCGGAAGTTGTCGACGCCGATGTTGAAGGCGAAGGCGCACAGGGAATCGAACTGGTTCTGGGTCAGCGGGGTGTAGGTCCATTCGTTGACCGAATGGGCGACCGCGATCAGGTCGTAGAGCAGCAGGGCCTCGGCGTCCTGTTCCGAGACTTCCGCCCCGTCGCGGGCGGTGAGCGTGTGGCCATAGCCGATCGTCCAGCGGCCATCGGCGAGCTGGGCGGACTTCCGGCGGTACCCTTCAAACCGCTTGATCAGGTCGATCGCGGTTCGGGAAACTTGGTGACGCGGTTTCATGGCCAGTTGACCCACTTTGAGACAGACGCCGAAGCGCTTGGGTCTCAACGGGCAAGATAGAGGCCGGTTACAACAGGATCACAGCCGCCAGGCCCAGGAAGGACAGGAAACCCATGAAGTCGGTCACGAATGTGACGAACACCGAGGAGGAGACCGCCGGATCGCGGCCCAGGCGATCAAGGGTCAGGGGCACGAGGGTTCCCACCACCGCGGCGATGGACACATTCACGATCAGGGCCAAGGCCACGGTGACCGACAGGCGCAGGTCATGGAACCAGAGGAAGACCGCCACGGACATGATGGCCGCCAGGGTCGCGCCGTTCAGGACGCCGACGCTGACCTCGCGCAGGAAGATGCGCATGGCGTTCGACGCGTTCAGCTCACGGTTGGCCAGGGCGCGGACGGCGACCGCCAGGGTCTGGGTGCCGGCGTTGCCCCCCAGCGAGGCCACGATCGGCATGATGACCGCCAAGGTGACCAGCTTGGTGATCTCGGCCTGGAAGGCGGCGATGACGCTCACGGCCACCGTGGCGGTCAGCAGGTTGAGGATCAGCCACGGGAGGCGCGAGCGCACGATGCCCAGCACGCCGGCGTCGCGGCCGGCGTCGGTCACCCCGGCGAGCGCCAGGATGTCCTCCTCGGTCTCGTCCTGGATGACGCCGACGATGTCATCGACGGTGATCTGGCCCACCAGCCGCCCGCCCGGCTCCACGACGGGGGCGGAGATCAGGTGGTACTTGTCGAAGATGTAGGCCACCTCCTCCTGGTCCATCTGGACGGGGATTTCGGTGATCGGCTCCATGACCTGGGCCAGGGGCGCGTCGCGCCGCGTGCGCAGCAGGTGGCTGACCGGAACCGCGCCCACCGGCTTGTGGGAGGGATCGACGACATAGACGTCGAAGAACAGCTCGGGCAGCTCATCACCTTCCTTCAGGAAGTGCTCGATGGTCTGGCCGACGGTCCAGAACTGGGGGGCCCAGACCACCTCGCGCTGCATCAGGCGGCCGGCCGTCTCGTCCTCATAGGCCAGGCTGCTCTCGATGGCCGAGCGTTCCATCTCGGGCATGGCGGCCAGCACCTGGGCGCGCTTGTCGTCCTCCAGGTCGTCGACGACATCCACCGCGTCGTCGGAGTCCATCTCGCCCAGGGCCTTGGCGAGCGTCGCGTAGGGGACGTGCTCCAGCACGTCCTCGCGGATCTCGGTGTCCAGTTCGGAGAGGATCTCGGCCAGGGCCTCGGGATCGAGGTGGGCCACCACTTCGGAGCGGTAGTCCGACGACAGGAAGCCCATCAGGTCGGCGACGTCGGCCGGGTGCAGGGCGGCCAGCAGTTCGCGCAGGCGCTCGGCGTCGCCACGGTCGATCGCATCGACGACCATGGCCACGAAGTCAGGGTTTAGGGCGTAGTCCTCGCCGAGGGCGAGATCCTCGAGGTCCTCGACTTCGGCGGACGTCAGGCTCTCCCGCGAGGCCCGCAGGTCCAGAACGTCGTCCTTAGGATGTTCGGTGTCGCGACTCATGCGGACCTCCCCTCCTAACGTATGACGATGTTCTAGCTCTGCAGCTGCGAAAGACCCTGATTCACTGGTGCGGTCGAGAAGACTCGAACTTCCACGGGTTGCCCCACAGCGACCT
>JAZKFM010000339.1:7768-27844 GCA_040386415.1 Pseudomonadota bacterium | reverse complement strand
GGCACCGCCTGGGCGCCCCTGGCCCACTACCTGGTGGCCGGCGACAAGGAAGGCCGCGATCCGCACCCGCTGTTTGATCTGGCCGACTACCGCTCGCGCCACGCGGTCAAGGTCGCCGCGAGCGGCCTGACGGCGCTGCAGCACTTCGTCTTCACCGGCGCCCGCGAGGGCTTCGACCCCCACCCGCTGTTTGATCTGCGCCACTATGTCGGCCAGTCCGAAGAAGTGGCGAAGTCCGGCGAGAACCCCCTGCTGCACTATCTGCGCGAGGGCTGGCGGCTGGGCTATGAGCCCCATCCCCTGTTCTCCGGCGCCTGGTATCTGCAACAGAACCCGGACGTCGCCGAGCGCGGCATCCCGCCCCTGCTCCACTACGTCACCAGCGGCGCGGGCGAAGGCCGGCCGCCCCACCCGCTGTTCGACACAGGCTGGTACGCCCAGCGCTATCGCGACGCCACGGCGCTGGGCGCCAGCCCCCTGGCCGACTTCCTGGCCCATGGCCTCGAGGGCCGCCGGAACCCCAGCCTGCACTTCGATTCGGCCTTCTATCTGGAGCAGAATCCGCAGGCGCCCGAGGACGTCCACGCCATCCTGCACTATCTGAGCGAAGGGGCCTTCGAGGGCGCGTCGCCCGCCCCGGACTTCGACGAGCTGGCCTATCTGACCGCCAACCCCAAGGCCGCCGACGCGCCGATCTCGGCCCTGGAGCACTGGGCGCTGAGCCGCACGCCCAAGCCTGAGCCAGGCGCGGGCCGCGCCGGCGGCTCCGACACCGGTCTCTTCGAACAGCTCCGCGCGGCGCGGACCAAGGACGCCAGCCTCTACGACGTCCAGGCCTATCGCGACCTGGCCGTCGAGCGCCGCCGCATGGACGAGGCCCGCAAGGTTGACGTGAAGGTCAAGCCGCTCAAGCTGATCAAGGTCGCCGAGAAGGATCTGGAGAAGGCCGCCGCCGCGCTGGCCTTCACGGTCCCCGCCGCGCCCCGCGCCTCCATCGTGATCCCGGCCTACAACAATCTGAAGTTCACCCTGGAATGTCTGGCCTCGCTGCAGGCCGCTGGGGGACTTGAGAGCGCCGAGATCATCGTCATCGACGACGCCTCGGCCGACGCGACCTCGGCCCTGCTGGCCACGGTCCCGGGCCTGAGGGTCCTGACCAATGCGGAGAATCTCGGCTTCATCCGCACCTGCAATCGGGCGGCCGAGGCCGCCACCGGCGAGTTCGTCATCTTCCTGAACAACGACGTCCAGGTCCGGTCCGGCTGGCTGCCGGCCCTGCTCTCGCCCTTCGATGAAGAAACCGGTGTCGGGGCCACGGCGCCCAAGATGCTGTTCCCGGACGGCCGCCTGCAGGAGGCCGGCGCCCGCATCGGCGTCGACGGCGCCTCGGAGATGATCGGCCTGTTCGACGATCCGTCCCTGCCCCGCTGGAACGTGCGCCGCGAGGTGGACTACGCCTCGGGCGCCTGCCTGGCGGTGCGCCGCGAGGTGTTCGCCGAGCTGGGCGGTTTCGACATCGCGTTTGCGCCCGCCTATTGCGAGGACGCCGACCTCTGCTTCCGCCTGCGCGAACGCGGCCTGCGCATCATCTACGAGCCGACCTCGGAGATCGTCCACCACCTGTCGGTGACCGCCAACTCCATCGACGTGGGCTACAAGCACCGGCTGGCGACGCGCAATCAGCAGGCCTTCGTGCAGCGCTGGGGTGAGCGGCTGGAGGCGCTGAACACGGTCCGCACCATCGCCTTCCACCTGCCGCAGTTCCACGCCATCCCCGAGAACGACCGCTGGTGGGGCGCGGGCTTCACCGAGTGGACCAACGTCACCCGGGCCCTGCCCAACTATCGCGGCCACTATCAGCCCCACCTGCCCGCCGACCTGGGCTTCTATAACCTTTCGGACCCCCGCGCCCTGCAGCGCCAGGGGGAGCTGGCCGCCCAGTACGGGATCGGCGGCTTCTGCCACTATTTCTACTGGTTCTCCGGCGGACGCCGGGTGCTGGAAAAGCCCCTGGAGCACCTGCTGACCGGGGCGGCGGGCGACTTCCCCTTCTGCCTGTGCTGGGCCAACGAGAACTGGACCCGCACCTGGGACGGCCAGTCCAACGACGTCCTGCTGGCCCAGACCTATGAGGACGGCGACGCCGAGGCCCTCATCGCCGCGATGGGCCCCTACCTCATGCGGCCCAACTACATCCGGGTGAACGGCAAGCCCCTGGTGCTGCTCTATCGTCCGGGCCTCCTGCCCGACGCGCAGACCTGGGTCGCCCACTGGCGCGACTGGTGCGCGAACAACGGTGTCGGCGAAATCTACCTGGCCTATGTCGAGAGCTTCGAGATGGCGGGCGGGGGCACGGACCCCACCAGCCTCGGCTTCGACGCCAGCGTCGAGTTCCCCCCCGCAGGCTCCCAGGCCCTGATCCATCCGCCGGGCCCGCTCTACAACGCCCGTTTCGAGGGCCGGGTGAACGACTACCGCCAGATCGTGCGCCGCTACATGGCCGAGCCGACCCCACCCCACACCCGCTTCCGCGGCGCGATGCCCGGCTGGGACAACACCGCGCGCCGCCAGGACAACAGCTGGTCGCACCACCACGCCACCCCCGGCGCCTTCCAGGCCTGGCTGGAGGCGATGTTCGCCGAGACCCGGCGGCAGAACTTCGGCGACGAGCGCCTGGTGTTCATCAACGCCTGGAACGAGTGGGCCGAGGGCGCCCACCTGGAGCCCGACCAGCGCTTCGGCCACGGCTGGCTGGAGGCGGTGAAGAACGCCGCCGACGCCGATCTGCTGGACAAGTCATGACGAGCGACCTGGTCCTGGTGGGCCACCCCTTCTCGGCCATCGGCATGGCCGAACACGTCCGCTCGGCCTGGCGGGCCTTCAAGGCCGCCGGGGTCACGACCGGCCTGATCGACATCTACGGCATGGACCGCAACAAGGACCCCGACTTCGAGCGCGAGTTCGCGCCCCACGTGGTCCCCAGGCTGAGCTCCAAGACCAACCTCTTCTGCATCAACGCCAACGAGGTCGAGCAGGCGATGGGGGTGCTGGAGGCCACCGGATCCAAGGCCGCCTTCGAGAGCGCCTACAACATCATTTATCCGGCCTGGGAACTGTCGAACTATCCCGAACCCTGGGCCCGCATCCTGGAGCGGTTCGACGAGGTCTGGGCGCCGTCCGACTTCATCGCCCAGGCCATCGCGCCGGCGGTCAGCAAGCCGGTGATCCACATGCCGCTGGCCGTCGAGCTGACCCTGTCCAGCTTCCTCGGACGCCGCGCCTTCGGCATCCCCGAGCACGCCTTCGTGGTACTGTTTTCCTTCGACTTCTCCTCCTTCTCGGAACGCAAGAACCCGCTGGCCATGCTGGAGGCCTTCGAGCGCCTCTGCGCCCTGCGCCCCGCCGCGCCCCTGCACGCCATCGTCAAGTACAAGGGCGGCGACGACAAGAATCCGGCCCGCAAGGCCCTGGAGGCCCGCCTGGCGGCGCTCGGCGGCCGCGCCCAGGGGATCACCCGCGAGCTCAGCGACAACGAGAACAAGAACCTGATCCGCTGCGCCGACGCCTTCGTGTCTCTGCATCGCTCGGAGGGTTTCGGGCGCGGCCCGGCTGAGGCCATGACCCTGGGCCGCGTGGCGATCGCGACAGGCTATTCCGGCAACCTGGACTTCATGACGCCCGAAACCAGCCTGCTGGTGGACTACGACCTGATCCCGGTTCCCGCCGACGCCTACCTGTTCCCCGAAGGCCAAGTCTGGGCCGGCGCTCATGTGGACCACGCCGTGCAGCTGATGGCCCGCATGCTGGACGATCCGGCGGAGGCCCGCGCGCTCGGCCGCCGCGCCAGCCGGCACATCCGCACCAACTTCAGCGCCCGGGCCGTGGGCCTGCGCTACACCGCCCGCCTGGACGAGCTGGCTAAGGTTTGAGGGCCGGCGGGGCCTAAGGATTGGCTTCCGGCGGCCTGGACGCCGCCAGACCCAGGGCCTCGCGCCCGGGATTCTCGGTCACCGCGATCTGCCGGATCACGAAGGCCCCGCCGGGCGAATCGTCGGTGTCGAGGCGGATCTGGCTGATCAGGGAGGTGGTCCAGTCGTCGCCGCCCCCCGTCGGATGGGCCATGTCAAAGGCCAGGATCAGGGTTTCGTTGACCGCCGGGTTCCCGCCGATCACCGGCCTGGCGAAGAAGGCCTGGCTCTCGGCGTGGTCGGCGGTCGAATAGTAGAGTGTCCCGTCCCAGGCCGGGCTGGCCTGTTTGCGGGTCAGGCGCACCAGGACCAGGGATCCGCGCGCGCCGTTGATCTCCAGGCCGCTGGGGGACCTCAGGGCCGGATCAGGCGCCTGGTTGGTGACCCGTAGGCCGGCGTTCTGCGCGAGGCCCGTGATGCCGCCGGTGAGAACAAAGCCGTCGCTGGCGCCCTCAAAGGTCCACATTCGCACGGACTTCAGAGGGGTGGCCCCCAGGCGGAAGGTCTGCTGGTCGGCGTCCCAGGTGATCGGCTGCACCCGGGTCGTCGGGGCGACCGGCTTTTCCACCGGCAGGGTGGGCCGCGGGATCGGTTCCAGCCGGAGGGTGCGCGGCGCGGGCTTGTCGCAGGCGGCCAGCGCCAGGACGAGGGCCAAGGAGAGAAGGCGAGGCAGGGTCATGTCAGCGCCCCAGCAGACGGCGGACCTGGGCCACCGGCGGGTCGAGCGCCAGATAGAGCAGGCCGGTCATGGCCGCCAGGTCGAGGAAATAGAGATAGCGGTAGTCACAGGCGATGGAGATGGCCAGGAAGCTCGCCGTGAAGGCCATGGCCGCCCCCATCAAGGCGATGATCGCCGTGTCGGCCCGGTCGCGCCGCAACAGCAGGAGGGCGGCGGTCAGGACCGCCACCAGGGCGTAGCTCAGGTGCGAGAACAGCGGCCCATCGAGGAACCAGGTGCCGTAGTTGTAGAGGGCGCGGTCCGAGGCGTCCTTGCCCGACGGGATCTCCAGCTTTTGCAAGGTGTCGGGGGGCCCTTCGACGCCGACGAACAGCGGCAGGCAGCTGTCGATCTTGGGCGTCAGGAACACCCAGCGGAACACGTCGACCCGATGGGCCAGATAGGCGCCGGGGTGGCGCAGCACGATGTCCAGCCACTGGGCGCGGACGATCTCATCGCTCTGGCGCCAGAGCACGCCCCCGACCGCCGGGTCGAGGTCCAGATAGTCGATGCGGACGGGGGTGTAGATCGGCACGCCGCGGGTGCGGATCACCGTCTCGGCCTCCGGGTCGGCCGCGTTGAAGACGGCGAGCTTCAGGTTCGGATCGTGGGCCGCCGCTCCGATGATGTCGTAATGCTGCAGAATGCGGACGCCGACGCCGCCGGCCTTGTCCGGCCCCGCCTTGGCCGGCTGGGAGGCCACGCCGATCAGGTGGGAGGCCGCCAGGATCGCCACGAAGGAGCCGAGCCCCCAGACCAGGCTGCGCCGCCACCCCTCGCCCCGCACCGTCCAGGCCAGGGCCAGGGCCGCGAAGGGCACGACGATGAGCCCGTTCTGGCGGACCTGGGCGGCCAGAGCCAGGGCCAGCAGGGCGCCGGCCAGCACGATCCAGGGCGGCCGCCGCGTGGGCCAACTGACGCTCGCTCGCGCCAGCAGGAAGAAGCCGGCGATGGCCAGGTTGGCGAACAGCACGTCCTTCCAGACCACACCCTGGAACACCAGGATGATCGGAGAGACCAGGAACAGCAGGGCCACCGGGACCGCCACCCAGGACGCCCTGGGGCGCAGGCCGCGCAGGCCCAGCAGGCTGGCGAACAGCACAAAGCCGCTGCCGATCAGATAGAGGGCCGTTCCCGGGACGACCCGGTCGAAGGCCGCAAGCACCGCGGCGTAGGCGGCCGGGCCCCAGGTCTCCCGGGTTCCCATGCGGCCTTCGTGAAGCTGGGAAATCGAATCGGGGGAGAGGTGCCCGGGCATGGCCCCGGCCAGCATCACCAGGAAGCCCGCGATCAGCAGGCCGCGCACCACATCGTCGGCGGTTAGATCCAGACCCCGTCGCGCCATGCGCCCGCTCCCCATCCGTCCTGAGAGGTAGGGCCGGCCGGGCCGTCTGAGAAGGTGCAAAAACCGTCCGTTGCCGCGACGCAGCGACGCTTCCATGATCGCTGTCCGATGACCACGGCGCCAAACCTCCAGATTCGGGCTTCCGGCGTGACCGCCGAGCAGCTAGCCGCCTATTCGGCCCTGCTGGGAAAGGTGTTCGGGGACGCGCCGAAGTTCACGCGTGAGGCCCTGGCCTGGCGCTACCGCGACAATCCCGACGGCCAGGTGGTGGGGTTCGACGCCTGGGACGGGGAGCGTCTTGTCGCCCACTATGTCACCTGCCCCACAACCGCGCGCATCGGCGGCGCCTCCGTGCGCGGGCTGCTGTCGCTGAACACCGCCACCGATCCCGACTACGCCGGCCAGGGCCTGTTCACCCGCCTGGCCCAGGCGACCTATGCGGCGGGGGCGGACGCCGGGCACGGCTTCGTCATGGGGGTGGCCAACGCCAATTCGACGCCGGGCTTCCTGAAGAAGCTGGACTTTCAGCTGGTGGCGCCCCTGGAGGCCGGGCTGCTGCTGCGCCGGCCCCAGCGGTTCGAGGCCGCCGGCGCCGGTTTCCGCATCGACTGGACGCCGCGCCGCCTGGCCTGGCGGCTGGCCAATCCCGCCAGCGCCTACGGGGTGCGCGACCGCGACGGCCTGACGGTGATCGCCGCGCCCACCCACCTGCCCCTGGTGGCCTGCGTCGGCTTCGTCAGCGAGGGACTGGTGGAGCCCGGCGGCGGCGCGGGCCTGGCCTCGCTGTTCATCGGGCTGGAGCCGCGGGTGAACCTCGCGGCCCTGGGCTTCCTGCGCCTGCCGCAGCGCCTGCGGCCCTCGCCCCTGAACCTGATCTACCGGCGACTGGGCCACCCCGCGCCGGAGAGCCTGGATCCGACCCAGACGGCCATCGGCTTCCTCGACTTCGACCCCTACTGACCATGGCCATCGTCCACATCCTGGCCCACTTCGACGACGAGTACTTCGCCACGCCGCTGATCCGGCGGGCGGGGAGCGAGGATCAGTGGTTCCTCTACATCGCCGACTACGTCACCCCCGCGCTGTCGGCGCGCAGGATGGCCGAATCCCGGACCTATCTGGCGAGCCTGGGCGTCGCCCCCAACCACGTGATCCATGTTGGGGCGGGCTCCGGCGCCCTCGACGGTCAGATCCATCGCCACCTGCCCGACCTCCTGCCGCGGCTCGCAGCCGAGCTGGTTCCGATCGGGCCCGTCGCGCGATTCGTCGTCACCGCGTGGGAAGGCGGCCACATGGACCATGACGCTTGCGCGGCTCTGGCCGTCCGGGTGGCGGGCGAAACCCCCATCGACCAGATCACACTCTACAACGGCCCAGGCCTGCCCGGCCGCCTGTTCCGCGCTGGCGCTCCGTTGGCTGACAATGGCCCACTGGTCCGCACCGGGCTGTCACGAGCCGAATGGTTGGCCTTCGCCGTCGGGGTGCGGGCTTTCCCGTCGCAGACCAAGACCTGGCTGGGGCTGTGGCCGGTGATGTTCGCGAGCTATCTGCGCCGAGGCTTCGCCCACCAGCCCCTCGACCCTGCTCGCGTACACGAGCGCCCCCACGCGGGCCCCCTGCTCTACGAGCGCATGTACGGGGTGAGCTACGCCGAGGTCGCGGCCGCGATCAGGACGGCTTGGCCTGCAGAATCACCAGGAAGCCCGCCAGCATGAGGCCGTAGCCCACCGCGAATTTCCAGCTGGCCGGTTCCTTGAAGATCACCCAGGCCATCAGCGGCACCAAGGCCGAGCCCAGGATCGAAAAGGCGTAGGCGGTCGAGAGCGGCGTGCGGGTCAGGATGTAGAACCAGACCAGCGCCGTCAGCCCGTACCAGCCGAAGGCGCCCATCAGCGGGAAGTTCTTCAGCAGTTTCCAGGGCATGGGCCCGGCGATCTGCGCCTGATAGAGGGCCGCCCACTTGAACAGCAGCTGGCCGATGGGCAGGGCCACGGCGAACCCGGCGCACAGCAGATAGTCCAGCGCCTTCACCCGCCGTGCTCGCCGGCTTCCATCTGGCGGATGGTGCGCAGATAGGGGTGGATCGGCCGCGACGGGGTGTTAAGCACGTCGAAGTTCATGGCCTGCAGCAGCATCTGGGTGCCGACGATCACCGGCAGGGCGGCGGCCATGACCACGCCGGCCGAGGCGGTCTGACCCGGGTCTCTCGTCGCCAGCCAGTGGAGGCCGTAGGTCGCCCCGAAGGCCAGGAAGATGGCCCCAAAGATCAGCTCGAGGGTGGCGGCATGGAAGTCGCGCACGAAGTACTGGCCCATCACCCGCTGGCAGAAGTTGGTGAAGTGCTTCAGGGCGAAGGGGCCGACGATGGCGCCGATCCGCAGGTTGCTGACCTCCTCGCCGTAGCGGGCCGGGATCGGCACGTCGCGCACCACCGCCCTCAGGGTGCCCAGGTGGTAGAGCAGGTCGGTCTCGAAGAAGAACCGCTGGGAAATGCGCTTTTCCATCACCCGGTCGGCGACGCAGCCCTCGATGGCGGTGAAGCCGTTGGTGGGGTCGAAGACGTTCCAGTAGCCGGTGGAGACCTTGGCCGCGAAGCTGAGCGCGGCGTTTCCGAAGACCCGCACGCCTGGCATCGACTTCAGGTGGCTGATGGAGGTGAAGCGGTTACCCTTGGTGTAATCGGCCTCCCCCAGCAGGATGGGCGCCACCAGGTGGGGGATATAGCCCAGGTCCATCTGGTCATCGCCGTCCACCTTGACCAGGACGCGGGCGCCGCGGCGGATGGCCTCGGCGTAGCCGGCCAGCACCGCGCCGCCGACCCCGCGGTTCTTCGACAGCCGCACCACCACGACCCGGGGGTCGGCCTTGGCCGCCTCGATGAAATCGCCGGACTTGTCGGGACAGCCGTCGTCGACGCAGACGATGCCTTCAGCCCACACCGGGACCTTGGCGATCACCTTCAGGATATGGTCACGGACCCGGTAGCAGGGGATGACGACCCAGGTCCCGGAGCCCTCCAGGCTGGGCAGGCTCGAGGCGGGCGCGAGGGAGGGCCGGGCCGAACGGGCCTGGACCATCACGGCGTCGGAGTCGGTCGGCGGCATCGAGAGCTTCCTTCCCCGGTCGGATACACGGCTCCTGGCAGGTTGCAAAGCATCCGGCCTGCGACTACCCGGAGGGGCAACGTCCACCAACCGGCGAGACTCATGCCCCACGACCTGGTGCGCGCCCGCGCACCGCTCCGGCTCGGCTTTGGCGGTGGCAGCACCGACGTCTCCCCCTATTGCGACGAGCATGGCGGCGTGGTGCTGAACGCAGCCATCGACCTGTTCGCCCATGTCAGCCTGGAGCGCCGCACCGACGGCCAGGTCCGTCTGGTGGCTGCCGACCGCGAGCATTTCTGGAACGGCGCGGCGGAAAGCCCCCTGCCCACCGACGAGCCGCTGCGGCTGCTGAAGGGGGTCTACAACCGCTTCATGGCGCAGCACGCCGGCGGCCAGGCCATCCCGATGACCCTGACCACCTATGCCGACTGCCCGCCGGGCTCGGGCCTGGGCAGTTCCTCGGCCTTGGTTGTCGCGATGGTGGAGGCCTTCCGGCGGTTTCTCGAGATCGAGATGTCCCCCCAGGCCGTGGCGGCCCTGGCCTATGACATCGAGCGCCGCGACCTCGGCCTGGCCGGCGGCCACCAGGACCAGTACGCTGCGGCCTTCGGCGGGCTGAACGTCATGCACTTCCATGCCGGCGACCGCGTGGACGTCGAGCCGGTCACAGTCGATCCCACGGTGATGAAGGAGCTGGAGGCGTCCCTCGTCCTCTACTTCACCGGCGTGTCGCGGGAGTCGGCCTCGATCATTGAGGAGCAGACCGCCAACATGCGCGCCCAGGCCCCGGCCTCCCTGCAGGCGCTGCACGACATCAAAGCCAGCGCCTATGCCATGCGGGAGGCCCTGACGGCCGGCGACCTGCAGCGTTTCGGCCAACTGCTGGATACCGGCTGGGCGGCCAAGAAGCTGACCGCCACCAAGATGTCCTCGGCCCGGATCGACGAGGTCTATGCCGAGGCCAAGGCCTTCGGCGCCTTTGGGGGCAAGGTCTCCGGGGCCGGCGGCGGCGGCTTCATGATGTTCCTGATCGACCCCACCAAGCGCGATGGCCTCAAGCGCCTGCTCACCAACTTCGGCGGCGCGGCGCAGTCGGCGAAGTTCACCGACACCGGGGTTGAATCCTGGGTGGTGCGGTGAGCGGCGAAAACAGCTAGAGCCGAAGCGTGAAAGAGCTTTCCAAATCCATTGTCCGGCGCATGGCCGACCCCAACTTCACCCGCCGCTGGCTGGTGGGCGAGGGCCTCGACATCGGCGGCAAGCCCGATCCCCTGTCCCTCTACGCTCAGTTCTTCCCCGCCCTCACCGGCGTGCGGGTCTGGGACTGGGAGGACGGTGACGCCCAGCAGCTGGCCGGCCTAGCCCCCGAGAGCCTGGATTTCGTCCATTCCAGCCACTGCCTGGAGCATCTGGTGGACCCCAAGGAAGGCCTCGCCTCCTGGTTCCGGGTGCTCAAGCCGGGCGGCTTCCTGGTGGTGACCGTCCCCGACGAAGACCTCTATGAGCAGGGCGTCTTCCCCTCGACCCACAACCGCGACCACAAGTGGACCTTCACGGTGCTGAAGAGCAGGTCCTGGAGCGACAGGTCCATCAACCTGGTGGAATTGCTGTCGGGCCTGGGCGAGGCCGCCGACATCGAGCGGCTGGTCCTGCTGAATTCCACCTTCCGCTATGACCTGCCCCGCTTCGACCAGACGTTGACCCCCATCGGCGAGTGCGGGATCGAGTTCGTGGTCCGCAAGCGCACCGCCCGCGAGCTGGCCTATGGCGGCGTGGTCCGCGACACCGTCCAGCCGCCGCCCGCCGACCGGCGCCACTTCAACCAGTACCGCGCCGACCACGCGCACATGAAGACCAGCCCCCCGCCCTTCGAGGACGAGAGCGAGCTCTAGCCAGCCTCGCGATTCTGCCTGATTTCGACGGGAATCGCGGCCCCGCGCCACGCTTGCGCCGCAAAATGCGACCTGTTACCAGCGGCCTCGGTCGGGAGAGTTGATGCAAATCGCGGAACACATGCTGCGCACGGGTCGCCACGGGACCCTGCACGAGTTCGGCATGGCGTTCGCCGACCTCAAGGCGTCGACGAAGCGCATCGGCCTGGCCTGGTCCTTGGCTTGGCACGACATCGTCTCACGCTACCGCGGCTCGATCCTCGGCCCCTTCTGGATCACGCTGTCCATGGGCCTGATGGTCCTGGGCATGGGCTTCCTCTACGCCGAGATCTTCAAGGTTCCGATCCAGCGGTACATGCCCTTCGTGGCGCTTGGCATCGTCTTCTGGGGCGTCATTGTCGGCGTCATCACCGAGGGCTGCGACACCTTCGTCCAGGCCTCGGGCATGCTCAGCCAGACCTCCCTGCCGATGTTCACCTTCGTCTGGCGCACGGTGCTGCGCAACCTGATCACCCTGGCCCACCATCTGGTCATCGTGGTCGCCGTGCTGGTCTATTTCGGCTTCTGGAAGGTGGCCAATGTGCCCATGGCCCTGCTGGGCCTGTTCCTGGTGATGCTGAACGTCTCCTGGGTCAGCATGGGGGTGGGCATCGCCTCGGCCCGCTTCCGCGACGTGCCGCAGATCGTCGGTTCGATCATGCAGTTCGCCATGTTCATGACCCCGATCTTCTGGGAGCCGGGCCGCATGAGCGGCGGACGCGGCCACGCCCTGCTGGTGCTCAATCCCTTCTTCCACATGATCGACGGCATCCGCGCGCCCCTGATGGGCGGCCAAACCGGCTCGGGCACCTACCCGATCCTGGCCCTGCTGGCGGTGTTGGGATGGCTCGGTGTCTTCACCGCCTTCACCCTGACCCGGCGCCGGATTGTCCACTACCTATGAAGGGTCCCCAGGTCTCCATCACGGTCAGCGACCTGACCATGCGCTTCCCGGTCTATGGGGTGGACGCCAAGTCGCTGAAAAAGAGCCTGGCGACGGTCACGGTCGGCGGCCGGCTGGGCTCCTCGCTCACCGGCGCCACTGAGGTCACGGCCCTCTCCAAGGTCAATATCAAGCTCAAGGCCGGCGACCGCCTGGGGCTGATCGGCCACAACGGCTCGGGCAAGACCACCCTGCTGCGCGCGCTGTCGGGCGCCTATGAGCCGGATGAGGGCCAGATCGAGATCCACGGCCAGATCGCGTCCCTGCTGGACCTCAACCTCGGCATCGACCCCTCGGCCACCGGCCTGGACAATATCCGGCTGCGGGGCCGCATCGCCGGCCTGAGCTCCCGCGAGATCGAGGACAAGCTGGAGGAGATCGGCGAGTTCACCGGCCTTGGCCCCTTCCTGGCCATGCCACTGAAGACCTATTCCGCCGGCATGCAGGCCCGCCTGGCCTTCGCCGTGGCCACCGCCGTGGACGCCGACGTCCTGCTGATGGACGAATGGATCGCCGTCGGCGACGCCCAGTTCCAGAAGATCGCCCACAAGCGGCTGCTGTCGCTGATGGAGCGCGCCGGCATCCTGGTGCTGGCCTCCCACGACATCGAGCTGATCCGCCTCTACTGCAACAAGGTCATGGTGATGAAGGGCGGCGTCGCCTCCCCTGTCACCCATGTGAAGAACCTGGACGACCTGCTCGCCGACGCCTGACGCGAGGGCGGGCGGCTGCTAGACAAGCTCTCTCAAGGGCCGGGCGCAAACTATCTTGGACGTCGTCTTCACCATCGTTTCGCGCAACTACGCGGCCCAGGCGGCCACGCTGATGGAAAGCCTCGCCGTGGCCGAACCGGGGGCCGGGCGGGTGGTCATCGCCACCGACGGCCCCATGGCCTTCGCCGATCCGGGCGTGCGGGTGATCGAGGCCGGAACGCTTGTCCCCAAATTCGCCGCCATGTGCGCCTATTACGACGCCCTGGAGCTGAACACCGCGGTCAAGCCGCACGTCTTCCGCGCCCTGCTGGCGGAAGCCGGGGTGAGCTCGGTGGTCTATCTGGACCCCGACATCTACGTCTACCGGCCGCTCAGCGAGGTCCGCGAGGGCCTGGCCCGCGCGCCGCTGGTTCTCACCCCGCACCTGACCCGTCCGCTGCGGGGGGACGCCACCCCCAATGACCACGTCATCCTGACCTCGGGCGCCTACAATCTCGGCTTCATGGCCGTGCGCGACGAGCCGCAGATCGAGGCCCTGCTGGACTGGTGGGCGGAAAAGCTGGAGTTCGACTGCCGGGTCGATTTCGCCGCGGGCCTCTTCACCGACCAGAAGTGGATGGACCTCGCGCCCGGCCTGGTGAGCGACCTGGCCCTGCTCCGGACGCCGGCCCTCAACCTCGCCTACTGGAACCTGGAGGGCCGAGAGGTCTCCCGCGACGCCCGCGGCTGGCGGGTGGACGGCGAGAGCCTGGGATTCTTCCACTTCTCGGGCTTCGATCCCGCCCGACCCGAACTGCTCTCCAAGCACCAGGACCGCATCAAGATCACCCCCGGTTCGCCGCTCGGCGACCTGTTGCAGGCCTATGCCGGGGCCATGCTGCGGAACGGCCACGCGTCCGCCAAGGCCACCCCCTACGGCCACCGCGCCCTCCCCTCGGGCCGGCTGGTGACGCCGCAGGAACGCCGCAGGATGCTGCAGGCCGCACGAACCGGCGAGGCCTTCGGCGGCGGCCTGACCCGGGCGGCGGAAGCCTGGCTGGACGCCCCTGCTGACGGCGCCGCCCGCCTGCCGCTCACGGCGCCGGAAGGTCCCTGGTTGGCGTCCTCCAGCGACCTCACCGCCTGGCTGAAGGCCCACCCCGCCGCCGCCGTCGCCGCCATGCTGGCGGCCCGCCAGGACCTGCGCGATCGCTTCGCATCCGACGACAAGGGCCTGCGCGCCTGGTTACTGGGCCACGAGGCCCTCGCCGGCCGTTTCGACGCGCGCCTGCTGCCCACCGACGTCCGTGATCCAGGGCTGGTGGCCCGCGCGGCCCGCTATGGCGTGGGCGAGGCGCCGGACGCCCGTCTGCAGGTGGCGGCCTACGGACTGGCCGATCGCGCCGGCTGGCCGCACGGCCTGACGGATCCCGGCCTGGAGGCGCCCGTGCCTCACCTCGCCAGGGGCCTGCCCTTTCCCCGGTTGTTCCTGGCCATCTGGGAGGATCGCGGCGACCTGCAGCGACTGTTTCCCCTGGCCAGCTTCCGCCAGCGCTTCGCCTTTCTGCGCTGGCTGATCGGCGGCGGCCTGGCGGAGGTCGGGATCGACCTTTCCGCCCTGCCTGCCGGCGTCCGCGGCCACCCCGTCTTCCAGCTCGCCCGCCTCACCGTGCGACACGCGCCCACCGTCCCGCGCCGCATCGCCGCCACCGGCGCCTGCGAGACCCTGGTGGTGATGGAGCGGTGGGCGGCCGGCGCTGGCGCACCGGTCTTCGAGGCCACCACCGGCCTGTTCCGCGCCGCCTCCGGCGAGCCCATGGCGCCGCCGGCCCAGGTCGGCGAGGTGGTGTTCCTGACCGTCGAGGACCTCAGCCCCGCCGACGCCATCGCCCTGCTCGCCCACCGCGTCAGCTGGGGTTCGGCCCGTCGATGAGTGTGTTCTCCGTCGCGCGCCGCCTGTGGCGCGGCCTGTTCCCCGACGCCGTGCGCCATGTCGCTCAGCCGCTGGTGGCCAAGATTCTCTCCAGCTACCTGAGGTTCTTCATCCGGGCGCCCTACAGCGCCGACGTGACCGGCGCGCCGATCCGGGTGGTTGGCTATTTCAGCGGCTCCCACGGCATCGCCGCCTCGGCCCAGTTGGCCGTACGCGCCTTCGAGGCGCTGGGGGTTCCCGTGGAGACCGTCGACGTCTCCAATGTCGAGCTGATCTGGAACGGCAAGCCGGCGCCCGAGCGCTCGCCGGGGCTCTGGATCTTCCATCTGAACCCGCCCGAGATGCTGGCGGCCCTGGCCTATCTGGGTCCGCATTACGTGCGCGGGCGCCGCTACGGTTACTGGGCCTGGGAGCTGCCCCGGGCGCCTGACGTCTGGCTGAAGGACTCCGACCTAGTGGACGGTGTCTGGGCGCCCAGCGCCTATACCGCCGAGGCGTTCGCGGAAGCCAGGACGCCGGTGCGGGTGGTGCCCCATCCCTTCTTCCTGGAGGACTATCGCGACGTGGTCCCGGCCCCGCGGGTCGCCGACTTCCAGGCCGTCGCCCTGTTCGACTTCAACTCCTCGACCGCGCGCAAGAACCCCGAGGGGACGATCTCGGCCTTCACCCAGGCGTTCGGCGACGATCCCCATGTCCGCCTGCTGATGAAGACCCAGAACGGCCACCTGCATCCCGAACACCTCGCGCAGCTGCGCCGTCTCGCGCCCGCCAACGTCACCATCGAGGACGCCGTCTGGCCCTATGCCCAGGTGAAGAGCCTGATCGCCGGGGCCGACGTGCTGATCTCCCTGCACCGGGCCGAGGGCTTCGGCCTGACCCTAGCTGAGGGCATGGCGCTGGGCACCCCGGTGATCGCCACCGGCTGGTCGGGTAATCTCGACTTCATGGATGCGAACAGCGCCATGCTGATTCCCTTCCACCAGATCCCGGTGCGCGACAGCCAGGGCATCTACGCCGGTCAGACCTGGGCCGACCCCGACACCGCCGCTGCCGCCGAGGCCCTGCAGCGCCTGCGCACCACGCCCGAGCTGGGGCGCCGGCTGGCCGAGAACGGCCGGCGCATGGTGGCCGAGCGGCTGTCGCCCCAGGCCTGGTTCACCACCCTGCCCGATCCGGTGAAGCGCGCCGCCATGGCGGCGATCCGGAGCTAGTCCTTCACCGGCTTGCCGACGCTCAACAGGGCCAGGACCGCCACCCCGCCCACCAGCACCACCGGGACCATGGACTGGAACACCTGGTCGGCGCTGTACCCCGCCCCGCGCAGTTCGCCAGCGATCAGGGGTCCGGCGATGGACCCCAGGCGACCCACGGCGATGGCCGCCCCGGCGCCCGCCGCCCGGACATGGACGGGGTAGTAGATGGGAGCAAGCGCGTAGAGCACATAGAGCCCCCCCACCACCGTGAACCCCGCCGCGGCGGCGAAGCCGAAGATCGCCGGCAGGGCCGTGGCCTGGGCCAGGCCGTACATGGCCCCGGCCAGCACAAGGAACACCGCCAGCAGCGGCCAGCGGAATCCGACCCGGTCCGCTAGCCAGCCCAGCAGCAGGGCGCCGATCACGCTGAAGGCGTTGAACCACAGGGAGGCCGCCGCCCCGTCCGCGGCGGTGAAGCCCTTGGCCACCACCAGGGTCGGCAGCCAGTTGAGCAGCAGGTAGGTGACCAGCAGGTTCAGGCCGAACACGATCCAGATCAGAAAGGTGGTGACCGCGCGGCGCTCGGAGAACAGGCCCCGGGCCAGGCCGCGGTCGGCGGCGGGATCATGCTCGGGCCGGGTCTCCGGCAGCAGCCGCAGGATGACCGGGACCAGCAGCAGCGGCAGGGCGCCGCCGATCAGGAAGATCATCCGCCAGTCGACGGCCTCGCCGCCGTGACTGGCCAGCAGGGAGACCAGGGCCCCGCCCGCCGGGAGGCCGCAGAACATGCTGGTGGTGGTGGCCGCTCGTTTCGCAGGCGTGCTGATCTCCGTGGCGATGGCGATCAGGTTGGGCATGGCGCCGCCGAACCCAATGCCGGTCAGCAGGCGAGCCACAGTCAGGGTCTCGAAGCTGTTGGCGAAGGCCGTCGCCACCGAGAACAGGCCGAAGGCCGCCACCGAGACCGCCAGCACTGGCTTGCGTCCTACCCGGTCGGCGAACCAGCCGCCGGTGATGGCGCCCATGACCAGCCCGATCATCGCCGCGCTGCCTGCCCACCCCATTTGGCCGGGGTTGAGGCCCAGCTCGGGCGCCATGTGCGGCGCCGAGACCCCGAAGGCCTGGATGTCGTAGCCCTCCAGGGCCGCGATGCAGAAGCAGATGGCGACGATGAAGCCCGGGCTCAGACGCTTTGCGGCGGTCATGGCAGATTCCCCCGTATTGGTATCCCGACCGCAGAAAGCCCCATGGCCGCGCTCCGCGCCAGTGCAGAAGTTCGCGGGCCGCGCTGCGATGCCGCAGGTGGCGGCCCGCCGGTTAACCGGTTTTAAGGCCTGCCTCGCCTAGGATGCTGACCGAACAGGAAGGGAGCCCGTCATGGCCACCCGCACGTCCAGCTTCCACCGGCACGCGAACGATCACTTCGAGCCGCAGGATACCGATGACGACCCCCATGCTCAGCGCCGCATGCGCGGCCAGCTTGAGCAGATCGACTATACGGCCTTCGCCTCCAACAAGGAGGTGATCGGCGCGGTGCTCGGACATGCCGACGCCCAGAAGTTCCAACGAATGGCGGTGGCCGCCGCCATGGCCCGCGCCCAGTGGGTCAAGGAGGCCCTGGCCTTGAGCGAGGCCATAAGCCCCAGCCACGAACAGATCTCCCGCCTGGGCCGCCTGCGCCAAGCCTATGACGAATTGGCCGAGGCCTATGAGGCCATGCGCCGGATGGTCGAGCGCGGCTACCTCCCCTATCAGGCCCCGGCCAGCGCCAAGCCCCCGGCCCGATGACCGTCGGCGGCGCGCGTCGCACCGAAGGTTTCCTTAAGGCCCGCTTCACCCGCCGCCCGTAGAATCAGGTCGTGTCCAGCCAGGCCGCGCCATGAAGGTCGCACCCCTAGGAACGATCCCCACCGCCGCACAGGTGCCGGCGCTTACCTCCGTGCGCCCGGTCACCCGCGTGCAGGGCGGCCAGCTGCTGCGCGAGATGCAGCGCGCCGTGGAGGCCGACGCGGTCGATCCGGCTCAGCCGGTCGAGGGGCCGACCCGGGTCGGCGCGCCCAAAACCTCCTCCCAGCCCGGCCTCGCGCCGCTCTTGCCCCAGACCCCGGCCCAGGCCGCGGCCCAGGCCCTTCGCACCGCCCTGACCCGCCAGAGCGGCCTGGCCCCCCTGATGGCCGATCTCAACCAGGCCCTGCGCGCCCAGGTCCTCTCGCCGCCGGCGCGGGCCGCCGCCATGCAGATGCTGACCCAGCTCGTCCCGCTGGACCCCGAGGTGCGAGGCGCCGACATCAAGCGGGCGCTGAAGACCTCGGGCCTGTTCCTGGAAGCCAACCTCGCTGCTGATCCCGAGACCTCGCCGCTGGGCGGCGACCTCAAGGCCGCCCTGCTGGTCCTGCGCCAGGCGTTGGGCCCCGCCACGCGACGCCCGCCCGGCGCCACCCCTCGCCCGCCCTACGGCGGCGCGCCGACCTCCGCCCAGAAGGCGGCCATGCCCAGCCTGCCGCTGAACGCCAGCGCCGCCGCCATCGGCGAAGCCCTGGCCGCCGAGACGCAAGGCGCCCTGGCCCACCTGGATCTGCTGCAGCTCGCCTCCTTGCCCGAACCGGATAAGCCAGGCGAGCCCACCCGCTGGATGTTCGAGACGCCGCTGCAGACCCCCCAGGGACCTGGCGTTGCGCAGTTCGAGATCAGCCGCGATAGCCAGGGCCGCGCCCGCGACGAGGAGCGGGAGCCTCTGTGGCGGGCCCGGTTCTCGGTCGACTTCGAGCCGGTGGGCCCTATCGACGCCCAGGTGGCCTTCGACGGCGACCTGGCCCGCGCCAGCCTCTGGGTCCTGCGCCCCGACGCGGCCGAGCGCCTGCGCGCCGCCCAGCCCGTGCTGGCCCAGGCCCTGGCGGCCGCCAATCTGCAGCTGGAGCTGGCCGTCCACTCGGGACCGCCGCCCGCGCCCACCACCAGCTCCGGGCGCCTGTTGGACCAGTCGGCATGAACAACGACCGCCGCCTCGCCGTCGCCCTCAAGTACGAGGCCCCTGGCGCTCCCCGGGTGGTGGCCGCCGGCCGCGGCCTGGTGGGAGAGCGGATCATCGCCGCCGCCGAGACCCACGGCGTGCCGCTGGAGCACAATCCCCTGCTGGCCGAGGCGCTTTCCAAGGTTGAGGTGGACAGCGAGATTCCCGAGCGGCTGTTCGTGGCCGTCGCCGAAATCCTCGCCTTCCTGATGCGCGAGGGTCCTGAAGCGGAGACTTTTTGACGAAACAGCGTTTTGTCTCAGCCACGGTAACCTTATCGCTACGTGATTACCCGCCTGATGGAGCTGAGACCCCGGGGGCGACGGACAAGACATGATCGAGCTATCAGAAGCCGCGCGGCTGTTCGCCCTCGACGACTATCACGTCCTCGATAGCGCTCCGGAGCCGGCCTTTGATCGACTGACGGCGCTGGCCGCCGATCTGTTCCACGCCCCTATCGCTCTGGTGTCCCTGGTCGATGCTGAGCGACAGTGGTTCAAGTCGCGCCACGGCCTGGATGCGGTGGAGACGCCACGGTCCCAAGCCTTCTGCGCCCACGCCCTGCCCCTGGCACCCGGCGCGACCCTGGTGGTGGAGGACGCGACCCGCGACCCTCGCTTCAGGTCCAACCCCCTCGTGACTGGTGATCTGGGAATCCGCTTCTATGCTGGCGCGGTCCTGACCGGCAGCGACGGCCACAACCTTGGGACGCTCTGCGTCATCGACACCAAGCCCCGTCCGACGCCAGCCCCTGAAGAACTCGACCGCCTCCGGAACCTGGCCAGGGTCGTCGTCGACGCGTTGGAACTGCGTCGCGCCAAGCGAGAGGCCGAGGAGAAGCAACGACTTGTCGACATGGCCGAGCGCATGTCCGGGGTCGGCAACTGGCGCTACCGGTCCGACACCGGACGCATCGACTGGTCGGACGAAGTCTACCGGATATACGGCGTCACGCGCGAAAGCTTCGATCCGGCCTATGCCGACGCCGTCAACTTCTACATCGACGGGGATCGCGAGCGGGTCGATCAGGCCGTCGCCGAGGCTCTGCGCACCGGTGAGGGGTTCGAACTCGAAGCCCGCATCCGCTGTCCGGACGGCGCGCTGCGCGACGTGCTCTGCAAGGCCGAGTGCATCCGCAGCGCTCCGGGCGAGGTGATTGGCCTGCATGGCGTGTTCCAGGAGGTGACGAGACAAAAACAGGCCGTGCGCGACCTGCAGACGCTGGTGCGCCGAGCGGAG
>JAZKFM010000339.1:0-7758 GCA_040386415.1 Pseudomonadota bacterium | reverse complement strand
AGTCGGTCGCCAACATCGGAAACTGGCGGCTCGAAGCGAGCACGCACGAGCTGACTTGGTCGCCGCAAATGTATGAGATCTACGGCCTGTCGCCGGACGCGCCGCTCAGTCCCGCCGCCGCTCTGGCCGTGTATCACCCCGATGATGTCGCGGCCGGTAGAGAGCGGATTGATCGGCAGCTTGTCACCGGGGAACCTGTCGAAGGCGCCATCACGCGCATCATACGCAATGGGGAGATTCGCTACCTTTCCTACAATTCTCGGTCGGAGCGCGGACCGAGCGGCCAAATTCTCGCCCTTGTCGGCACCGCAGTAGACGTGACACGCCAGCATCTGGCCGAGATCGCGGTGGCCGAGAGTGAGGCGAAGTATCGCGCGCTGGCGGAGAACTCGACCGACATCCTGGTGCGCTTCGGCCGCGACGGCCTGATCCGCTACATTTCACCGGCCTGCCGCAGACTGGGCCTCGACCCCCTCGAAGAGGTGGGGCGCCCGGTCGACCGGCTGATTGTCGCCGACAGCCAGAGCCCCCCGGCCGCCCTCCTCGCCGCCCTGTTCAGCGGCGCCGAAATCGACACCAGCGCGCCGCGGCGACATAAGATACGCACCGTGGACGGCCGTGAGGTTTGGCTGGAGGGCGCCCCCAGTCTCGTTCGTGATGCGAACGGCGAGGTGGTGGAAGTCGTCACCGTCCTGCGCGACATCACCGTCCGGCATGAGATCGAGGCGGCCCTGGCCCGGAGCGAACGCCGCTTCCGCACCCTGACCACCAACGCCCCTGACATGATCAGCGAGATGCGGCTGGACGGGACCCTGACCTATGTCTCGCCGGCCAGTCAGGCGATCCTCGGCTATTCACCCGAGGAGATGATCGGCCGCACGCCGTTCTCCTTCATGCCCCCGGAGGACGCCGCCCGGGTTCTGGAGATGTGCCGGGTGGTCTTTGAGTCGGAGGGCGAGATCGAACCCTGGTCGGTGGAGTACCGCGCCTATGACAAGGCCGGCCAGGAACTGTGGATGGAGTCCAAGCCCACCTTCGTCACCGATCCGGTGAGCGGCCGCTTCGTGGGCCTGACCGACGTCATGCGCGACGTGACCTCGCGCAAGGCGCTCGAAGCTGAACTGCGCCAGGCCCAGGCTGATGCCGAGGCCGCAGCCGCGGTGAAGACCGAATTCCTGGCCAATATGAGCCACGAGCTTCGCACGCCGCTCACCAGCATCATCGGTTTCACCTCCCTGGCCGGCGAGCAGCCCGACCTCGCGCCCCTGACGCGGGCCTATGTCGAGCGAGTGGGCGACGCCAGCCGCGCCCTGCTGTGCACCGTCAACGACATCCTCGACTTCTCCAAGCTGGAGGCCGGCCAGGTCACCTTCCAGGTCGAACCCGTATCCCTGGCCAAGCTGTCCCAGGCGACCCTGGACCTGTTCACACCGCAGGCCGGCGCCAAGGACCTGAGCCTCACCCTGGACGGCGAGGCCGCCGACCTGACCCTGTCCATCGACCCCGACCGCATCCGCCAGATCCTGCTGAACCTGGTGGGGAACGCGGTGAAGTTCACCGACGCCGGCGGCGTCACCCTGAGCACCCGCTATGACCAGACTTCCCGAACCTTGAAAGTCGAGGTCATCGACACGGGGGCGGGCATTTCGGGCGACAAGCAGGACCGTCTCTTCCAGCGATTCTCTCAAGTGGATGGCGCTCTGACCCGCAGCCACGGCGGCACCGGGCTTGGTCTGGCCATTTGCAAGGGTTTGGTGGAAGCGATGGGCGGCACGATCGGGGTCGAGAGCAAGATGGGCCAGGGCAGCCGTTTCTGGTTCACGGTCCCCGCCCCGCCGGCCCAGGCGCCGGAAGCCGCCGAGGACGGCTCAGCGGTGATCCGGCCCGCGTTCGTTGGCGTTCGGGTGCTGGTGGTGGACGATCACCCCGCCAACCGCGAACTCGCCCGGCTCTTCCTGGCCGGTGTGGGGGCCGAGGTGACCGAGGCCTGCGACGGCGAGGAGGCCGTGGCCCTGGCCGCCGAGCTACCCTTCGACGTCATTCTCATGGACATCCGCATGCCGCGACTCGACGGTCCCGGAGCCCTGAACGCTATCCGCGCGGCGCCAGGTCCCAATGACGCCACCCCGATCCTGGCCTTCACCGCCGACTCGGAGAGCGACGACCGGCTGTTGGCCCTGGGCTTCCAGGATATCGTGGCCAAGCCCTTGCAGCCCCAAACCCTGATCGCCGCTGTCGCCCGCGCCTCCGATTTCAACCCCCAGCCCTGGAGCGCGGCCCATGCAGGCTAGGCCTCGCATCCTGGTCGCGGAGGACGACGCCGGCGTCCGCGACGTGATCCGCACCCGCCTGGAGATGGCGGGCTACGAGACCCATACCGCCCGCACCGGCGTTGAGGCCTTGAAGCGGGTCCACGAGCTAAAGCCACAGGGTCTAGTGCTCGACATCAACATGCCGGAGCTGGACGGCTTTGGCGTGCTTGCCGCCCTGAGGGCGCGGCCCGAGCTCAAGTTCCCGCCAACCCTGATGCTCACGGCGCGCCATGCCCCCGACGACGTTCGCCGCGCCGTCGGGCTGGGCGCCAAGGACTATCTGACAAAGCCCTTCAGCGAGAACCAGCTCCTGGCGCGCGTCGCCCGCCTGCTGCGGCCGCCCATTCCGCCGGCTCCCCAAAAGCCGTCAGCCGACAACGTCATGATATAGGCCGTCGGCAACGTCTGCCGCTCCCGCGCGTTCGGCGCGCGGAGGAACCCATGCGACTGTCGATCCAGGCCGACCTGACCTACAGCTTCGAGCGGCCCTGCGAGGTGCTGCTGCTGCTGGAGGCCGCGCGGGCGCCGGATCAGGCGATCCACTCCGAGCGTCTCACCGTAACCCCCGCCACCGAGATCGCCCGCCTGGACGACTCGGTCACCGGCGAACGCCGCGCGGTGTTCACCGCGCATGGCGAGGTGACCATCGCCTACAGCGCCAATGTTGAGCTGCTGGCTCGCGCCGCCGACCTGAAGGGCTGCGCCACCACCGCTATCCGGGACCTCCCCGGGGAAGCGTTGCGCTATCTCCGCGCCAGCCGCTACTGCCCCTCCGATCGTTTCGAGGCCTTCGTCTCTGAGGAATTCGGCAAGCTCGACGGCGGCGACAAGGTCGCCGCCAACGTCGACTGGATCGGCGAACACCTGGCCTACGAGGCTGGCGTCAGCGACGCCATGACCACCGCCATGGACACCTTCGTCGACCGGGCCGGCGTCTGCCGCGACTTCGCCCACCTGGCCATCAGCCTGTGCCGCGCCGCCGACATCCCGGCGCGCGCCGTCAGCGCCTATGCCTGGAAGCTGGAGCCGCCGGACCTGCACGCGGTGGCCGAGGTCTATCTGGGAGGCCGCTGGCGGCTCATCGATGCGACAGGCCTGGCGCCCATCGACGGCCTGGTGCGGGTCGCCACGGGCCTGGACGCCGCCGACATCGCCTTCATGACCATCTTCGGCAGGGCCAACCTGATCTCCCAGAGCTTCACCGTCAGGGAAATCTAGGAATGACCCTGGACGCCATCGTCATCGGCGCGGGTCCGGCCGGCCTGGCCGCCGCGATCTACCTGGCCCGGTTCCGCCGACAGGTCCTGGTGCTGCACGACGGCGACAGCCGGGCGGCCTGGATTCCCCGTAGTCACAACCATCCGGGCTTCCCGGGCGGCATCGTCGGGGTGGACCTGCTCGACCGGACCCGCCGCCAGGCCGAAGAGTTCGGGGCGCGGATCGAAGAGGCGCAGGTCACCGGCCTTGCGGTGGAGGGCGACGGCTTCACCGTCACCACGGCGGACCGGTCCCTGTCGGCCAGGTCGGTCATCCTGGCCACCGGTGTGGTCGACCGCCTGCCGGACCTGCCGGGCGTGGAGTCCGCCGTGCGTCGATCCCTGGTGCGCATCTGTCCGATCTGCGACGGTTTCGAGGTCAGCGGCCAGACTTTGGCGGTGATCGGGGACGGCCCCCTGGGCGCGCGGGAAGCCCTTTTTCTGCAGACCTATTCCGACGCCATCACCCTGATCCACACCGGAACGCCGGGCGACCTTCCGGACGCCGAGCGCCAAGGTCTGGCCAAGGCGGGCGTCCGCCTGATCGAGGCGCCGATCCAGGAAGTGACCCTCGACCACGACCGGCTGACCGCCCTGGCCTTCACGCAACAGGGCAAGCTGGAATTCGATGCGGTCTACACCGCCTTGGGGGTTGATCCGCGTACGGATCTCGCCGTCCAGGCCGGCGCGGAACGGTGCGATGATGGACGCCTGATCGTCGACGACCACCAGGAGACCACCGTGCCAGGCCTCTATGCCGCGGGCGACCTGGTGCGTGGCCTCAACCAGATCAGCACCGCCCAGGGAGAGGCCGCGATCGCCGCCACCTCGCTGCACAATCGACTGCGGGAAATTTCGGCCAAATAGCTGCAAAACTCAGCGAACGAGACTCTTTGCTGCATTGCAGCAACGATCCATGCTGCACCTGCGTTGAATCCATGTCAGCCTCCTGTGGCTGGCCTGAAAGGTTCGACATGCGTGCTCTCTCCGACACCCTGATGCGGATGACCGCCTTCCGCGAGGCCGGCGCGGCCATCGGGTCTCGCGCCGGTTCCGACCGGCTGAGCGACCTCACCGGGTTTGGCGGCAATCCGGGCGGCCTCCGCGCCCTGGCCTATGTCCCGCCCGGCCTGCCCGAGGGTGCGCCCCTTGTCGTGGTGCTGCATGGATGCACCCAGAGCGCGGCGGAATATGACCTGGGCTCGGGCTGGTCGGCCATGGCCGACGCCGCGGGCTTCGCCGTCCTCTACCCCGAGCAGGCCCGCACCAACAATTTCAACCTCTGCTTCAACTGGTTCGAGCCAGGCGATGTCCGGCGCGGCAAGGGCGAGGCGGCGTCCATTCGCCAGATGATCGAGACGATGATCGGCCAGCACGGCCTGGACCGCGGCCAAGTCTACATCACCGGCCTATCGGCGGGCGGCGCCATGGCCAGCGTGATGCTGGCCACCTATCCGGAGGTGTTCGCCGGCGGCGCGGTGATCGCGGGTCTGCCCTACGGGGTCGCCGCCTCCGTCCCCGAGGCCTTCGACGCCATGCGGGGCCATGGCGGACCCAGCGAGGCCGCCCTGCCAGGCAAGGTTCGCAAGGCCAGCCCGCACAAGGGGCCCTGGCCGAGCATCTCGGTGTGGCATGGCTCGGCCGATCACACGGTCAGCCCGTCCAACGGGGAGGCGGTGCTGGCCCAATGGCGCGGCGTCCACGACCTGGATCCCGAGCCCAGCCACACCCAAGTGGCGGCCGGACACACCCGCCGCGTCTGGCGGGACGCCAAGGGCCGCGCCCTGCTGGAGCACAACCTCGTGGCCGGCATGGGCCACGGCGTGCCGCTGAAGCCGGACGGGTCGGTCGGCGGCGGCGTGAGCGGCGCCTACATGCTGGACGTCGGCGTCGCCTCCACCCGCGACATCGCCGCCAGCTGGGGCTTGATCCATGAAGCCGAGGCCATCGTCGCGCCGCGTCCGGTCCAGAAGCCCCGCGCCGTCAGCCCGCCGCAGCCGCGCAAACCGGCCCAGGCCGCCCCCGCCCTTCCGAAGGTGTCGGCCATCGGCACGGTCATCGAGGACGCCCTGCGCAAGGCGGGTCTGATGAAGTAGCGCCCCGCTCAGACTAGGCTTACCTCTTCATCCGGCGCCTGAGTCGCCGACGGAGGGGCTGATGCTGATCCTGCTGGGGGTGGCGGTTGTGGTGGCGGGCTTCGCCGCCGGCTTCAATCCGCTGCTGGTGGTGATGGTCTCGGCGGTGCTCACCGGCATGGCCGCGGGGCTGTCGCCGCTGGAGGTGCTGGCCGCCTTCGGCAAGGCCTTCAACGAGAACCGCTATGTCAGCGCCGCCCTGCTGGTCCTTCCCGTCATCGGGTGCTGGAGCGGGCGGGCCTGCAGGAGCGGGCGCGAGCCCTGATCGCCGGCTTCAAGAGCGTGACCCTTGGCCGCCTTGCTGATCGGCTACCTGCTGTTTCGCCAGGTCACCTCGGCGCTCGGCCTGACCTCCATCGCCGGCCACGCCCAGACCATCCGGCCCATCGTCGCCCCCATGGCCGAGGCCGCCGCCGAGAGCGAGGCGGGCGAGCTTCCCGATGAGGCCCGTCAGGAGGTGCGGGCCATGACCGCGGCCACCGACAATATCGGCCTCTTCTTCGGCGAGGACATCTTCCTGGCCATCGGCTCGATCCTGCTGATGGTGGGCTTCCTCGCCCAGAGCGGGATTGTCGTCGAGCCCCTGCAGCTGTCCATCTGGGCCATCCCCACAGCCATCGTCGCCTTCGCCATCCACGCGCTGCGGCTGGTGCTCTTCGAGCGCAGGCTGAAGGGGCGCGGGGCATGATCAAGCTCGGCTTCGTCTACGTCCTGGCGGGGCTGGTGTTCGCCGCCTTCGCGGTGCTCAGCGCGCGGGACGCCACCAATCCCAAGCGCTGGATGAACACCGGCTTCTGGGGTCTGTTCGCGGTCAGCTTCCTGGTGGGCGACTGGCTGGGAGACCTCGGCAACGGGGTGCTGGTGCTCTGCATGGCCCTGATCTCCGGCCTCGGCGGTCTGGGCCGGGGAGAGCCCGACGGTTCGCCGGAAGCCCGCAAGCTGTCGGCGGAGAAATGGGGGAACAGGCTGTTCATCCCCGCCCTGGTGATCCCCGCCGTCGTCCTGATCGGAACCCTGGGTCTGCAGCACGTCTCCATCGGCGGGGCGCCCCTGTTCCAGGCCAAGCAGGCGACCCTGATCTCACTGGCGCTGGGCGCCGTGCTGGCGGTGATCACCGCGCTCATCCTGCTGCGTCAGCCGGTCATCAGCCCGCTGCAGGAAGGCCGGCGGCTTATGGACACCGTGGGCTGGGCCGCGCTGCTGCCGCAGATGCTGGCCGCGCTCGGCGCGGTCTTCGCCCTGGCCGGCGTCGGCAAGGTGGTGGGCGATCTGGTGACGGCCTGGATTCCCATGGACGGACACCTGGCGGTGGTGGCCGTCTACTGCCTGGGCATGGCGCTGTTCACCATCATCATGGGCAACGCCTTCGCGGCCTTCCCAGTGATGACCGCAGGGGTCGGGCTGCCGTTCCTGATCATCAAGTTCGGCGGCGATCCGGCCGTGGTCTGCGCCATCGGCATGCTGTCGGGGTTCTGCGGGACCCTGATGACGCCGCTCGCCGCCAACTTCAATATCGTGCCCGCCGCCCTGCTGGAACTGAAGGACCGCCACGCGGTGATCCGCGCCCAGATCCCCACGGCCGCTCCCCTGCTGCTCGCCAACATGGTGCTGATGTATGTCTTCGCCTTCCGCTGAGCTGACCGCCGAGGTCGCGTCGCGTTTCGCCGCCATCGCCCTGGGCCACGTCGCCCGCGAGTACCCCAACAAGATGGACCACGTCCTCGACGGTCCTGGCGACGCCGTGGGACCCCGGGCCCTGCACCCCATCTTCTTCGGCAGCTTCGACTGGCACTCCTGCGTGCACGGCTACTGGACGCTCGCCACCCTGCGCCGCCTGCATCCGGAGATCCCAGAGGCCGCCGCCATCGACGACCTGTTCGCCGGCGCCTTCACCGCCGACAAGGTTGAGGCCGAGCGGGCCTATCTGGACCGGCCCTCCAGCCGCGGCTTCGAACGCCCCTACGGCTGGGCCTGGCTGCTGATGCTGCAGGCCGAGCTCATCCGCCACGACGATCCGGTCTGGGCCCGGCGCCTGGCCCCGCTGGCCGAAGCCTT
>JAZKFM010000338.1:21540-23420 GCA_040386415.1 Pseudomonadota bacterium | reverse complement strand
AACCGCCACGCCCGCCCGCAGGCCTCCGGCCGCGGCCTTCGCCGCCCGTCATGGCGCCCCCCAGATCCGCACCTCGGCCCGTGACGGCGCCGCGCTCCGTAAACCCGCGCCGCAATCTGGCGCCGATGAATGGGAAGAATTCTGATGTCCACCGAAGCCGCAACCCTCGCGGAACGGGCGACCGTCAGCCTGGCCCCGGTTCTCGACCTGCAGGCGGCCGAGCCGCTGCGGGCCGAACTGATGGCCCTGCGCGGGCGTCCGCTGGACCTCGATGCGTCTCAGGTCACCCGCATGGGTGGTCTCTGCCTGCAGGTTTTGATGTCTGCGCGCAAAATCTGGTCCGAGGACGGCGTCTGCTTAACGGTGGATCAACCGTCTTCGGCGTTTTCAGAGCAATTGGCTGCGTTCGGTGAACCCGAGCTTCAATTCGAGCCGGAAGGGGAACTTTCGTGAGCAAGACCGTACTGACCATCGACGATAGCCGCACCATGCGGGAGATGCTGAACCATGCACTGGTTGAGGCGGGCTACCGCGTCATCCAGGCCGTGGACGGCGTCGACGGCCTGGAAGTCCTCCAAGCCAACGCCGGCATCGTCGATGTGGTGATCACCGACATCAACATGCCTCGCCTCGACGGCTTTGGCGTGATCGAGGGCGTCCGCGCCAATCCCGATCACCGCGCCACGCCGATCCTGGTCCTGACCACGGAAAGCGATGCGGCCAAGAAGGAGCGGGCCCGTTCGGCCGGCGCCACCGGCTGGATCGTCAAGCCGTTCAACCCAGTGAAGCTGGTCGACGCCGTTCGCCGCGTCGCCGCCTGACCCTCTAGAAGCCGTTTCGGAGCGTTCCGTTGGATCCGTTCGAGAGCATCAAACAGACGTTCTTCCAGGAGTGCGATGAACTCCTGACCGACGCCGAACAGGGCCTGTTGGCCATGGAGTCGGGCGACGCTGACGACGAGACGATCAACGCCGTCTTCCGCGCCGTCCACTCGGTGAAGGGCGGCGCCGGAGCCTTTGGGCTGGAGGACCTGATCCGGTTCGCCCACGTCTTCGAAACGGTGATGGACGAGATCCGCTCCGGCAAGATGGAGCTGACCGACGACGTCGCCAAGACCCTGCTGCGGGCTTTCGACGTCCTGGCCGACCATGTGGCCGCCGCCCGCGACGGCGGCAAGGTGGAAGAGGGCCGCTCTCAGGGCGCCTACAGCGAACTGCGCGGCCTGATCGGCGGCGAAGACGAAGAGGACGACCTCGGCGGTGGCGGCGACGAGGACTTCGGCTTCGTGCCCCTCACCCTCAGCATCGAGGGCGACGAGGCCCCGGGCGGCTTCATCGACCTGGACGCCCAGAACGCCGAGGCTGAGGCCGAACTTCCGGTCGCCGAGGCGGCCCAAGGCGACAGCCTGTCGTCCTGGATGATCGAATTCTCTCCGAAGTCGGAGATGTACGCCAAGGCCAACGAGGCCGGCCTGGTGCTGCGCGAACTGGCCCGCCTGGGCGAGACCCGCGTCACCCTGATCGACGAGGCCCTGCCGCCCCTGGACCAGCTCGCCGCCGAGCAGGCCTATGTGAGCTGGCGCATCCAGCTGTTCACGGACTCCGACGAGGCCTCGATCCGCGAGGTCTTCGAATTCGTCGAGGACGACTGCAACCTGATCATCACCCGCGACGGCGCCGAGCCCGAGGCCGCCGCGCCGCAGGCCGCCGATGACGGCCTGAGCGACGACGACCGCGCTGCAGCCGCCTCGGCCACCGCCGATCTGGATATCGCCGCACTGCTGGCCCGTGTGGGCGGCGGCGAAGCCCCCGCCGAACCGGAAGCCGCTCCAGACATCGTCGCCGAGACGCCCGTCGAGGCCCCCGCCGAAGACGTCGCCG
>JAZKFM010000338.1:8538-21530 GCA_040386415.1 Pseudomonadota bacterium | reverse complement strand
CCGCCCTGATCGCCCGCGCCCAGAGCGTGGCGCCGGCGCCGGCTCCCAAGCCCGCCGCCCCCGCGCCTGTCGCGGCCCCGCCGCCGGCGGCCGCAGCGGCGGCCAACGCCGCGCCCGCGGCAGCGGCGAGCGTCACCATCCGCGTCGACCTGGACCGGGTCGACCGCCTGATCAACGCCGTCGGCGAGCTGGTCATCCAACAGGCCATGCTGTCGCAGCGAGTCCTGGAGAGCGGCCTGGCGCGGTCCTCCAACGTCGCCCTGGGTCTTGAGGACCTGGAACTGCTGACCCGGGAAATCCAGGACAGCGTCATGGCGATCCGCGCCCAGCCCGTGAAGTCGGTGTTCCAACGGATGCCGCGACTGGCCCGCGAAGTGGCCGACATGACCGGCAAGCGCGTCAAGCTGGTGATGGAAGGCGAAGGCACCGAGGTCGACAAGACCGTGATCGAGCGCCTGGCCGACCCGATCACCCACATGCTGCGCAACGCCATCGACCACGGCCTGGAAGATCCCGAGGGCCGCGCCGCCGCCGGCAAGCCCGCTGAGGGTCTGGTGCGTCTGCGCGCCCTGCACCGCGGCGGCCGCATCGTCATCGAGCTGCAGGACGACGGCCGCGGCATCAACCGCCCCCGCGTCCGCGGCATCGCCGTCGACCGCGGCCTGATCACCGAGGATCAGGTGCTGTCGGACGAGGAGATCGACAACCTGATCTTCCTGCCCGGCTTCTCCACCGCCGAGGTGATCTCCGACATCTCTGGCCGCGGCGTCGGCATGGACGTGGTCCGCCGCTCCATCCAGGGCCTGGGCGGCCGCATCTCCATCTCCTCCGAACCGGGCAAGGGCTCGAAGTTCACCATGTCTCTGCCGCTCACCCTGGCCGTCCTGGACGGCATGGTGGTGACGGCGGCGGAACAAACCCTGGTGGCCCCGCTCTCGGCCATCGTCGAAAGCCTGACCCCGCGCACCGAGGACGTGCACTACATCGGCGGCAAGGACGCGGTGATCCGCATCCGCGACATCTTCGTGCCCCTGATCGACGTGGGCGTGGCCCTCGGCTTCCGTGAAACCGCCATCGACCCCGCCTCCGGCGTCGCCGTGCTGGTGGAAAGCGAAGGCGGCGGCAAGGCCGCCCTGCTGGTGGAAGCCATCCAAGGTCAGCGCCAGGTCGTCATCAAGAGCCTGGAAGCCAACTATCAGCAGATCGACGGCGTGGCCGCCGCGACCATCCTGGGTGACGGCCGCGTCGCCCTGATCCTCGACGTCGACGCCCTTGTGACCACGCAGCGCCGCAAGCCGGTGGCGCGTCCCAGTGAAAAGCGAATGGCCAGCTGAGTATGACCGCGCCCCTCACCACCTCCACGAGCCCCTCCCGGGAGCTCATCGCCTTCCGGATCGGCGACCAGGAATTCTGCGTCGACATCATGCAGGTGCGGGAAATCCGCGGCTGGACGACCGCCACGCCCCTGCCCCGCACCCCGGCCTACATGAAGGGCGTCATCAACCTGCGCGGCGCCGTCCTGCCCATCGTCGACCTGGGCGCGCGCCTCGGCCTGACCACGGCCGAACCCAGCGCCCGCCACGTGATCATGGTGGTCAACCAGGGCCACCGGACCCTGGGCCTGCTGGTGGAAGCCGTCAGCGACATCATCAATGTCACCGAGGACATGGTTCAGCCCACCCCGGACGTCGCCTGCGACCAGGTGAAGACCTTCGTGAAGGGCCTGTTCGCCATCGACGGCCGCATGGTCAGCCTGATCTCGCTGGACCGCGTCCTGCCGGAAATCGAAGCGGAGGCCGCATGAGCAGCTTCCCCAGCAAGACCGGCAACCTCGTCGAGGGCGAGTTCCTCTTCACCAACGAGGACTTCCAGCAGATCGCCCAGATTCTGCACTCCCACGCCGGCATCGCCCTGGCGGAGGGCAAGGCGGCGCTAGTCTATTCGCGCCTGGCCAAGCGCCTGCGCTCGCTTGGCCTGCGCTCGTTCCGCGAGTACTGCGCCCTGGTGGAGGACGTCCGCGAGGTGGACGAGCGCCAGGCCATGATGGCGGCGCTGACCACCAACGTGACCCGCTATTTCCGTGAGCCGCACCATTTCGACCACCTGCGCGACGTGGTTCTGCCGCCCCTGGTGGACCGCGCCCGAAAGGGCGGCAAGATCCGCCTCTGGTCGGCCGCCTGCTCCAACGGCCAGGAACCCTATTCCATGGCCATCACGGTGCTCTCGGCCCTGCCGGAAGCCGCCAACCTCGACGTCAAGATCCTGGCCACCGACATCGACCCCAACATGGTCGCCGAGGGCAAGACCGGCATCTATCGCGAGGACGCCGTCGCCCCGGTGCCGGTGGAGCTGCGCCGGCGCTGGTTCAAGAAGCCCACCTCGGGCGGCCAGGACAGCCGCTGGGAAGTGGCCGACGAGCTGCGCGCCCTGGTGGCCTTCCGCGAGCTGAACCTGATCGGCGACTGGCCGATGAAGGGCAAGTTCGACGCCATCTTCTGCCGCAACGTCGTGATCTATTTCGACGAGCCGACCCAGGAGCGCATCTGGAGCCGCTTCGCCCCCATGCTGAACCCGGGCGGCACCCTCTATATCGGCCACTCCGAACGGGTGACCGGCGCAGCCACCAACATCTTCGAGACCACAGGTCTCACCACCTATTCCCTGAGGAGCGGCCGATGACGGTTGGAGTCCTCGTCGTAGACGACTCGGCGACCATGCGCGGCCTGATCGCCGCGGCCCTGAAGCGTGACCCGGACATCGAGGTCCTGGGCTTCGCCAACGATCCGCTGGAAGCGCGCGAGCAGATCAAGAAGCTCAATCCCGACGTGGTCACCCTGGATGTCGAGATGCCGCACATGAACGGCATCGAGTTCCTGGAAAAGATCATGCGCCTGCGGCCCATGCCGGTGGTCATGGTCTCGACCCTGACCCAAAAGGGCGCGGAGATCACCATCGAGGCCCTCGAGCTGGGCGCCGTCGACTGCGTCGGCAAGCCTGTCCCCGGGAACGGCCTGACCCCGCACGAAGCCTTCGCCGACCTCGCCGACAAGGTGAAGGCAGCCGCCCGCGCGCGGGTGCGGCCCTACAGCGGCCCGGTCGCCCCGGTCGAGCGCGACAAGAACTACGCCGCCGCCGGCGAACTGATCCTGGCGATCGGTTCGTCCACCGGCGGCGTCGAGGCCCTGATGACCATCCTGGCCAACTTCCCCGACACCTGCCCGCCAACGGTGATCACCCAGCACATGCCGGCGACCTTCACCAAGAGCTTCGCCGAGCGCCTGAACCGGATCTCTGGCGCCACGGTCGCCGAGGCCACCGACGGCGCGCGTCTGCTCCCGGGCCATGTCTATGTCGCCCCGGGCGGCGCGGCCCATCTCGAGGTGGTGTCTTCGACCCACCCCGTCTGCCGGCTTCGGGAGTCCGAGCCGGTGAACGGCCACCGTCCGTCCGTGGACGTCCTGTTTGAGTCGGTGGCCAAGCTGAATCGTCCCTCGGTCGGGGTTATCCTCACCGGGATGGGCCGGGACGGCGCCGCGGGTCTGGCGACCATGCGCAAGGCCGGATCGCGCACACTCGGCCAGGACGAGTCGAGCTGCGTCGTCTACGGCATGCCCAAGGCCGCCTTCGAGATCGGCGCCGTGGAAAAGCAGGTCGGCCTGTCGCGCATGGGCCCGGCCATTCTCAATGTCTGCTCGGCCTCGGCCGAGTCTCAAAGGAGCGTGTGATGCCTGCCGCGTCCGCCCTGAAAACTCTCATCGTCGACGACCAGCAGACCATGCGGTCGCTGATCCGCACCAGCCTGCACGCGCTCGGGATCACCCAGACGCGGGAAGCGCCTGACGGCGAAGAGGCCTTGCGCGCCATGCTGAGCCTGCCGGTGAACCTGGTGATCACCGACTTCAACATGCCCAAGCTGGACGGTTTGGGACTGCTGCGCGCCATCCGCGCCCATGGTCCGACCTCGAAAGTGGCCGTGATCATGCTGACCGGCCGGGCCGATCGCGAGCTGGTTCAGCGCGCGGTTCAATTCGGCGTCAATAATTATCTGGTCAAACCGTTCACGACGCAGACCCTAAAAGAAAAAATCGAAGCGGTGTTTGGGCCCCTTTCATGATCGTTGAGAACGTCTCGAACCGTCCCGGCAAGCGGGTCCATGTCGTCCAGGGGGAGCACCATGTGACTTCCGACCCGGACGTCATGCTGACGACGATTCTCGGCTCCTGTGTGGCCGTTTGCCTGCGCGACACCGAGACCGGCATCGGCGGCATGAACCATTTCCTGCTGCCCGAAGGTAAGGCGGAAGGCCTGGACGAGGGCCGCCGCTACGGCGCCTTCGCCATGGAGCTGCTGATCAACGAACTTCTGCGCAACGGCGGTCGCCGTGAACGCATGGAGGCCAAGCTGTTCGGCGGGGCCCGGATGTTCGGCGGCCTGTCCGACGTGGGCGCCTCCAACGCCGCCTTCGCCGAGAAATTCCTGCGCGACGAAGGCATTCCGGTGGTGGGCGGCAGCCTCGGGGGCTTCGGCGCCCGGCGGGTGCAGTACTGGCCGACCACCGGCCGCGCGCAACAACGCACTGTCACTGACACCAACGAAGTGGCGCGTCTGAAGACGCCGCCGAAACCCGTTCCGGTGGTCGAGGACGATGGGGACCTGGAGCTGTTCTGATGAGCCAATCCACCGCCCAGACCCCGCGAGTCCTCGCCTCCCTGGCCGACGAGCTCGAACATGCCGGAGCGCTCTGCGACCGGCTGGAGATGCTGGTCACCCAGCTTGTCCGCGCCAGCCGCGGCGAGACCCTGGAGATCGCCCTGCACGAGGCCCAGACCGTCGATGTGCTGACCCAGCACCTGGCGGCCCTCGCCACCTTCACGCGGCGACTGTCGACCCAGGCCCAGAGCGGCGGCGCCTACGACCTTTCCGACGCCATCGCCGGGGTGACCCTCGGCGACCTGGCCCTGCGCCTGGCCCAGGTGACGCGTGAGGCCAAGGGTCTCACCGACGCCGAGTCCGGCGACCTCGACCTGTTCTAAGCCCCCAACGCGAAACCCCCGATCGCCATGGCCCTAGACCCCAACATCCGGATCAACCTCGATCGCTCGGTCGTGCTGCTGGTGGATGACAATCCACAAGCGCTCGAGGCCCTGAGCGCGATGGTCCGTGGGTTCGGGGTTCGCAAGCAGTTCAAGTGCGGCTCGGGCGCCGAGGCCATGCACTACGTGAAGAGTCAGGAACTCGACCTGATCATCACCGACGCCCAGATGCCCGACATGGACGGCTACGACTTCGTCCGCTGGCTGCGCCGCGACGCGCCGCCGGAGCTGATCTTTACCCCCGTCATCATGCTGACCGGCCACGCCCCGCGCAGCATGGTGGAGAAGAGCCGCGATTCCGGGGCCAACTTCATCCTCACCCGGCCGTTCACGCCCGAGATCCTGCTGCAGCGGATCTTCTGGGTCGCCCGGGACGAACGCCAGATGGTCAAGGCCGAGAACTATGTCGGTCCCGACCGCCGCTTCAAGAACCTCGGCCCTCCCCTCGGGATCAAGGGCCGCCGCAAGGACGATCTGTCCACCCACGTCGGCGCCGCCACCGATCCCAACATGGATCAGAACGAAGTCGACATGCTTATGAAGCCTGCACGGGTGCAAATTTGAGCAAGACCGAGTTCATCAAGGTCCAGAACCGCCTGTCGCAGCAGCTGGCCAAGCCCGGCGGCATGACCGCCGACATCGCCACCCAGCGCGCGCGCCGCGAGCTGGCCGCCCAGGCCGGCGACGCCAAGAAGTCCCTGGGGGTCACCATCGGCCGCATGGAGGTCATGGTCGCCGAGAAGACCGCCTCGGCCGACGACATCTATGTCGAGAGCGCCATCGTCCTCGACATCGCCGGCATGTTCGACATGCGCACCCTGTGCGACGCCTCCTACAGCCTGTGCGAACTGACCGACCGCCTGCGGACCAAGAACCGCCAGGACTGGGGTTCGGTTGGGGTGCACGTGAACGCCCTGCGCCTGATCTGGAGCAAGGACGACAAGGACGCCGCCCAGCTGAAATCCGTGGTCGACGGGCTTTGGGCCATCACTGACCGCCTCGACGCCAGCTAGGCTTCCGTCCGGCGGAGGTAGGTGACCGCGATCTGCGCCAGGCGTTCGGCGCCGAAGCTGTCGTCGTGGCCGCCATGGACCACCTGCACAGGCAGCTTCAGAAGCCGCTCCATGGTGCGCCGATAGGCCGGGATATCGGCCCCGGCGATCTCGTCCAGCAGCGGCCCGTCATAGATAGCGTCGCCCGAGAACAGCGTACCCGTCGCCGCCTCCCACAGCCCGATGCTGCCCGGCGAATGGCCCGGCAGGTGCAGCACCTCGAAGGCCCGGTCCCCCAGGTCCACCACATCACCCTCAGCCAGCACGCGGGTCGGTTCGCAACCCTTCAGCACGTGGGCGGCGGGGCGGTAGCCCGGATGGGGGATGGCGGTGAGCAGGCCGTCGGAGATATCATAGCCGGCCTTGGCCAGCCGGGCCTGGGCGTCCGCGCTGAAGTCCGCCAGGTCGAGGGAGTAGGAGTCCCGGCCTTCACTCAGGGCCTGCGCCTCCGCCCCGTGACACAGGCGGCAGTCGAACTCATGCAGGCCGCCGACGTGGTCGCCGTGGGCGTGGGTGGCGACGGCCAGCAGGGGCTTTTCGAACAGGTCGGCGCCCGCCTCCCGCAGGCTGGTGATCCCCATGCCGGTGTCCACCAGCAGGTCGGCGTCCCGCCCCCGCAGCCGCCAGATGTTGCAGCGAAGCAGGGGGTGGACGTGAGGCTCCCAGATCAGGGTCAGGTCGGCGTCCAGGTCCCGGCGCTCGAACCACCGCTCAGCGATGGGCAGGCTCATGGGGCGTCTCCTACCAGGCCGGCCTCGGCGAGGATGGCGCGCATCGGCTCCAGGCCCTCGCCGTAGCGCCGCCAGCGGCCGACCGACGAGGCGTAGAGCGGCTGGCGCACCTGGACCGAACTGGCGGTCGCCACCGGGGCGGCGTTCTCGTGGAAGGACAGGCAGCGTTCGTCCCAGGCCAGACCGCAGAACGCCAGCAGCCGCCGGGTCTGCGCCTCCTGGTCGGCGACCACGTCCTCGTAGGCGATCTCGGTGAAACGGTCGGCGGGCAACACGTTTCGCCAGTGGGCTGTCAGCCGGTCGAAGCCCACATAGTAGCGGGCCACATCCTCCAGATCGAAGGCGTAGTTGTAGTAGGAGAAGGTGGTGGCGAAGAGCTGCCGGAAGTTGGACAGGCAGACATCCATCGGATCGCGGCGCAGGCAGACGATCCGCGCATTGGGCAGGGCCCGATGGATCAGGCCCGCATAGAGGATGTTGAGGGGCATCTTGTCGGTGAAGCGCGGTGTGCCGCCTGTCAGGGGCCGCGTGCTGGCTACGTAGTCGGCGCCCAGGCGGGCCAAGTCGACCCCGCCCGCCGCCTCGAAGGTCTCGACATCCATCACCAGGTTCGACGGCGTGCCGGCAGCCCGCTTCAGCAGCAGGGCGAAGCTGCTGAGCTCGCCAGCCGAGGTCACGTCGCGGTGGCTGGAGAGGATGCGGTCGATCAGGGTGGTGCCGCTGCGGGGCAGGCCCACCACGAAGATCGGCTCCCGCGAAGGGTCGCCCGTCGCCACCGTCCCGGCGGTGAAGGTCCGGCCCGCGGCCTCGAACAGGGCCGCGTCGTCACCTGGCCTGTAGCCGATGACCCGGCGCTTGGCCGCCTTGGCCCTCTTCAGCCACGCCAGCGACGCCGGATGATCGCCGAGATCCTCGTGGGTCTTGGCGAGCGCATGGCCCAGGTGCAGGGCGCGGTCCGGATCGGGCGAGCCTTGATCAAACAGGGCCTCGAGCTCGTCCGCGAAATTGCGCTCGTGCGTCTGGCGGGCCAGTTGCACCCGCGAGGACCAGGCGCGGTAGAGGTCCGGCGCCAGGGACAGGGCGCGCGCATAGGCGGTCTCGGCGCCCTGGAAGTCACCGGCGAACTGGCGCGAGGCGGCAAGGTTGTAGAGGAAGCTCGCATTGTCAGGCGTGGCGGCCACGGCGGCCTCGAAGAACGGCAGGGCTCGGGCATGGTCGCCGGCCCGGGTGAACACCACCCCTATGGTGTCCAAGGTCAGGCCGTCGGTCGGAGCCAGGGCCACCGCCTCATCCGCCGCCCCCAGGGCCTCGGGGCGTCGGTTGAGGGCGATGAGGGTGCGGGCCAGATAGGCGTGGTGCCGGGGCGCGCCGGGCGCCAGGTCCACGGCCTTGGCGAACAGTTCGGCCGCCCGGAGCGGGTTGTCATGATCGGCGGCGATCACCCCCAGCAGGAACCAGGCGCGGCCATCGGCGGCGTCCTCGCCCAGCGCGGAGAGACACAGTTTGTGCGCCTGCTCATAGGCGCCCCTGGACATCTGCGCCTCGGCCAAATCCAGCAAACCGGGCGTTTCAGCCACCTTGCACGCCCTCTTTCCATGCGGTGAGCGCATACGTTTTGGCCAGAATGGGCATAACGGCGCTGCACCGCACCATTGCACTTGAGGTGCACGCCGCCGTCAACCGAGCCTCTCCTCAATCTGTAGATGGAGGGGAATATGTTCCTAAGATCGATATCCCGAACAGCGCTGCTGAGCTCGATCAGCGCGCTGGCCCTGCCCCTGGTGGCGCTCGCGCCCCAGGCCGCCTTCGCCGCCGACGCGGGCGATGCGGCGAGCGTTTCCGAGCTCATCGTCACGGCCACCCGCCGCGACACCACGATCCAGGACACGCCGGTGAACATCGCCGCGGTGGGCGGCGAGGAGATCAAGGAACAGGGCTTCGACAACCTGGCCGAGATCACCCGGTTCGTGCCCGGCATCTTCATCGTCGACCAGGGCGCCCGCCAGGGCAACAACATCATCGTGCGCGGCCTGAACGCCACGGCCCTGGGCTCCAACGACAACAACAACGACGGCGGCGGCACGGTCGCCACCTATGTGGGCGACATCCCGCTGTTCGTGGACCTCAAGCTCAACGACATCGAACGCGTCGAATTCCTGCTGGGCCCCCAGGGCACCCTCTACGGCGCCGGGACCCTGGGCGGGGCGATCCGCTACATCCCCACCCGGCCGCGCCTGGGCGCGTGGGAAGGCAATGTCCGCGGCGACGCCTACGGCTATACCCACGGCCGCAACCCCAGCACCGACGTCGGCTTCACGGTGAACGCACCGATCGGCGACAGCTTCGCGGTCCGCTTCAACATCGACTGGCTCAACGACCAGGGCTTCATCGACCAGCCCTTCCTGGTCAACCAGGTCGGAGTCTCCGATCCCGACCCCGACTTCACCAATCCCACGGCGGTCCGGGCCAACCTGCACCGCAAGAAGGACGTGAACACCGAGAAGACCCTCTCGGGCCGCCTGGGCTTCCGCTGGGCGCCCACCGACGCCATCGACCTGAACCTCACCTACTATTACCAGAACGCCCAGGTGGGCGGCCGCCAGGTGAGCGGCGTGGGCGTCACCAGCTTCCCGGTGAAGGTCGACAAGTGGTCGTCGCTGATGCGGGTGACCGAGCCCAACGAGATGACCAACCAGCTCCTGGCCCTGGAGGGCTCCTTCGATCTGGGCTTCGCCGAGCTCACCTCGGCCACGGGCGTCTCGCGATATGAAGCTGACGGCCGGCGCGACCAGACCGATCTGCTGATCGGCTTGGAGTACAGCTACGAGGCCTTCCCCAGCTTCACCGCCTTCACCAACGAGCAGCGTGAGGACAAGGGCTTCACCCAGGAACTGCGCCTGGTGTCCAAGGGCGACTCCCCGCTCAGCTGGATCGTCGGAGCCTATTACAACCGCAAGACCGAGGATGCCTTCAGCAAGGAGTTCACCCCCTTCTACGACGCCTATCTGAAGTCGGTGTTCGCCACCGGGCCGCTGCGGCCGGACTCTGTGGAGTACTACAGCGTCAACAACCGCAAGCTCACCGAGTCGGCGGGCTTCGGCGAGCTGAGCTATCAGTTCAACGACGCCTTCCAGGTCACCGTGGGCGGGCGCTACTACACCTATGATCTCGAGGTCGAGAGCGGCGTCGACCTGCCGCTCTGGGCGACCACGGTGCAAGGGCGGACCCCGGTGGACGCCCTGGTGGTGAACTATTCGACGGTCAGCCAGAAGGACAAGGGCTGGCTGTTCAAGTTCAACACCTCCTACAAGTTCAGCGACGACGTGATGACCTACCTGACCATCAGCGAGGGTTATCGGATCGGCAGCGACAACGGCGTGGCCGCCTGCCCCAACCCGCTGCCGGTGAACCAGATCGTCTGCGCCCTGCCCAACGAGACCGAGTACAATCCGGACAAGACCCTGAACTACGAGCTCGGGCTCCACAGCCAGTGGTTCGACAAGCGCCTGACCCTGAACGGCGCTCTCTACTACATCCAGTGGAAGAAGCCGCAGGTGGACTCGGCCACCCAGAACGGCCTGCAGCCGATCACCATCAACGGCGGCGACGCGGAGTCCAAGGGGGTCGAGGTCAACTTCGCCGCCGACCTGTTCGAGGGCTTCACCCTGCGCGGCAGCTACATGCACAACCTCACGGAGTTCACCGAGGGGACGCCGAACCTGATCCCCTTCATCACCGCGCCCGGCTTCCAGGGAACCCTGCAGTACGCCGCGGGCGCGGCGGGCGACCGCCTACCCGGCTCGCCGCAGGACCAGGGGAGCATCTACGCCCGCTACGAGATGCCGATGTTCGAGGGGAACCTGGCCTTCGGCTACGGCGTCACCGCGGCCGGCGACGTCCTGACCCGGGCCGGGAACAAGGGCGGCGGGATCACCCTGCCCGCCTACGCCGTCCACAACCTCTCGGTCGAGTACCAGGCCGACATGTGGAAGGCGACGCTCTACGCCGACAACCTGTTCGACACCTTCGTGAAGACCGGCGTGCGCAACACCCCGGCCTACAACCAGGTGGTCAGCGACGACACCGGCGCGGCTGTCTATCAGCGCGGCTTCTTCTACGCCGTCCTGCCGCCGCGGCGGGTCGGCATCCGCTTCGAGCGGAGCTTCTAAAGGCTCCCCTTACTGCCGCCCTACCGCCCCGACTCAGGCCGAAGGCCTGGGTCGGGGTTTCTGCTTGTGACGCTTGGAAATCCTGGGCGCCCCGGCGGCGCCACTGAGTACGACCTGGGCAAAACGTGTTACGGTGGCGCCGAAACTCGGGCTTCTCGCAGTCTTGAGGTTACAGACCGCGCAGGAAGCCTAGGGTCCTTTGGACAGAGCGCCAGGAGCCGGTGATGAGCCCCCAGTCGATGATCCGCCAAGCCGAAGCCGAGCCCGCCACCGCCGAGATGGGCGCCAAGCTGCTGGCCTTTTCTTCTATTCCGGTGATCGACATCTCGGCCCTGCGCGGGACCGATCGCGCGGCCCTGGAGGCCACCGCCGCCGAGATCGGCCGGGCCTGCGAGACGGTGGGGTTCTTCTACATCAAGAACCACGGCATCCCCGAGGCGATGATCGAGCGCACCTATGAGCTCTCGCGACAGTTCCACTATTCGCCCAAGGACCTGAAGCAGCAGGTCCACATCTCCAATTCGCCGGGCACCCGGGGCTGGATCCCGGACGGCGACAAGGATGAGGACGGCGACCCGGAGCTGTACCGCCTGGTGGAGCCCAATCCCGACCACGACTACCTGACCAAGCCGCGTCTGCACGCGGCCTTCGACGTCTCCATCGAGCTGCCGGAGGACGACCCGGACTTCCTGGCCGGTAACCTGATGCTGGTGCCCAACCAGTGGCCCGACTTCATCCCCGGCTTCCGTGAGGAGGTGGTGGCCTACTACGACGCGGTGACGAAGGTGGGCGACAGCCTGTTCCACGCCTTCGCCGTGGCGCTCGGCCTGCCCGAGGACTTCTTCGCCAATCTCACCAAGAAGCCGCCGTCGCAGCTGCGGCTGCTGCACTATCCGCCGAATGACCGGCCGATGGACAACGACAACCTGGGCATCGGCGCCCACTCCGACTTCGAGTGCTTCACCATCCTGCACCAGGGCGGACCGGGCCTGCAGGTGATGAACGCCGCCGACGAATGGGTCTCCGCCCCGCCGATCCCCGGCACCTTCATCGTCAATGTCGGCGACCTGATCGAGGGCTGGACCAACGGCCGCTTCAAGGCCACCCAGCACCGGGTGGTGAACACCGGCAAGGAGCGCTTCTCCATGCCGCTGTTCTTCGCGGTGGACTATCACACGGTGATCGAACCCCTGCCCCAGTTCGTCTCCGGCGAGGTCCCGGCCAAGTACAACCGCATCGTGGCGGGCGACCATCTGGCTGGCTTCAGCGTCAACGGCGCCAAGCACCTGCGCAAGAAGATCTGCCTGGGTGAGCTCAAGATCGACTTTCCGATCCACAAGGAGAACCCGTTCAAGCGCAAGGCCGTGAACGAATTCCCCAGCCCCCCGAAGGTGGAAGCCGCCCGCTAGCCGAGCAACGGGTCTAGCCCCGCCCTTGGAGAGCCTTGAGCCGACGCCGGACGACCTCGGCCTCGGACTTGCGGCCTTGAGCTTCCAGGGCCTGGACCAGCAGCGACAGGGCTGAGGTAGACCGGGGGCCGGCCTTCACCGCCGCCTGGGCCTTGGCCACCGCACCGGCGGCGTCGCCCCGGCGCAACAGCATGGCGGCCCAGTCGGTGGCGGCGAAGGGGGATGAGGGCGCCAGCCTGACGGCGCGCGCGAAGGCCTTGTTCGCCCCATCGCGATCGTTCGCCAAATCGGCGACCCGGCCCGCCACTCGGGCGCACAGCACGCACCCGGCTGGGAACCCCGCCACCAGCACTCGAGCGCCGGCCACATCGCCGGTCTTCGCCAGGGCGTAGGCCAGCCAGGGCCGCAGATAGACCCGCGCCTTCATCTGGCTCATCGCGTCGCCGGCCTCCGCGGCCGCGACGGCGGCCTTCAGAGCAGGCAAGCCGGCCACCCAGTCGCCGGTATAGGTATAGCCCGAGGCATCGGTGATGCTGCC
>JAZKFM010000338.1:0-8528 GCA_040386415.1 Pseudomonadota bacterium | reverse complement strand
GGTCGGCGATCGCCACCCCGGGCAGGTGCGGGGTCCAGAGATAGGGCTGCACAACGATCCAGGCGTCGGTCGCCTCGGGGTAGTCGGCAAGGACCGACCGCGCCCCGGCCACGTCCCCAGCCGCCGCCAGGTCGGCGGCACGCAGGAAGGGCGCCTCGCCGCCGACGATCGTCAGGCCCTCCGACAGTTCGCCCAGGGCCTTGGCATGGCGGGCGGCGGCCTCGAAATCTCCCAGGTCGGTGGCGATGTTCTCCGACAGCGAGGCCCGCATGGCGGCCGCCACCGGGGCCTCCATGGACCTCGGCTTGCCCTGGAGAGCGGCCAGAGCCTTGCGGTTGTTCGACAGGAAGGCCTCGGTATCGCCCCGCGCGTAGTCGCCGGCCGCGCGGTTGAGCCAGGCCGCGGGCAGGTCCGGATCGAGCCTGGTCGCCTTCTCCCCGGCCTTGGTGGCCGCCGACGCATCGCCCACCAGAAGATAGGTGTAGGCCAGACCCGCCTGGGCCCACGCCCGTTCCTGAGCCGGCCCCCGGGTCGACATGTGGCGGAAGAGGGCGATGGCGGCGTCGTAGCGGCCCGTGTTCCTCAGGTGATTGGCGTACCGGAACGGCTGGGTCTGGGCGTAGACCCCTTCGGCGGCCTGGGTGATCAGGCCTTCGATCTGGTCCTCACGGCCGGTGAAGCTGACCGCCGCGCGGGACCCGGCGCGCACCGCCACAGTCACCTGCCCTGGGGCTGGCCGGTAGACTTCTCCGGTGATGTGGGTGCGGTCCCCCAGGACGTCGCGGACCGCGCGGTCCAGCTGGTTGACCGAAACCCCGCTGCCGCCGATCTGCAGCGACAGGTCCTTGCCCCAGTTGGTGGCGTAGCTGTCGGGCGCCCTCAGTGAGACGGTGGCCTCCTGCAGGGTGATCAGGCGGTCGAGGACGCGGGCGGCTACGGTGCGCCCGCTCAGGCCCTGGGCGGCGAGATCGCTGGGGGCCGAGAACTCCTCCACCACCAGCCCGTGATCATGGGCGGCCAGCCACAGCCAGACCCCGACCGCCACGGCGGCGGCGACCGCGGCCGCCACCATCAGCAGGCGCATCGCCAGCAGCAGGCGGTCGTTGTAAATCTGCAGGCCGAGCTGCCGGAGCTGGGCCCGGGTCAGCTGGGCCTGAACCTCGAGCAGGGCGCCGGCGGCGGCGTCGGTTTCGCCGGCCGCATCCATGGCGAGATCGACGGTGTTGATGCTCTCGTGGTCCACGCACGCCCCCGGCTTGGGCGTCATTCATAAACCGCGGGTCGGCGATCTGTCTCGCGTGGGGTTCCGGCCCTAGCCTGGCATCTGGGCCACCACCTTGGTGGTGAGGTAGGCGTCGATGCCCTCCATGCCGCCCTCGCGGCCATAGCCGCTTTCCTTGATCCCGCCGAAGGGCGCCTCGGCGCCGCCGATCATGAAGGTGTTGATCCCCACCATGCCGCTTTCGAAGCGGCGAGCGACGAAGGCGGCGTCGTCCTGGCTGCGGGTGAAGGCGTAGGCCGCCAGTCCGAAGGGCGTGGCGTTGGCCCGCGCCATGGCCTCTTCCCGGTCGGCGAAGGGCGCCATCACGGCGATGGGTCCGAAAGGCTCGTCGTGCAGGACGCTCGCGGCCTCCGGCACGTCGGTCAGCACCGTGGGCCGGTAGAAGTAGCCGGTGTTGCCGATCCGCTCGCCGCCGGTGCGCAGGGTCGCCCCCTTGGCCACGGCGTCGGCGACCATGGCCTCCACCGAGGCCAGGCGGCGGTCATTGGCGAGCGGCCCCATCTCGGTGGCGGGGTTGAGGCCGTCGCCCACGACGAGCGCCTTGGCGCCTTCGACGAAGGCCTCGACGAAGGGCTCGTAGATCGACTGAGCGATCATCAACCGGGTCGGTGAGATGCAGACCTGACCGGCGTTGCGGAACTTGCCCATGACCAGGGTCCTGGCGGCGGCCACCGGATCGACGTCGCCGAAGACCAGCACCGGCGCGTGGCCGCCGAGTTCCATTGTGCAGGGCTTCATCTGGGCCGCGGCCAGCCCCGCCAGGTGCTTGCCCACCGGGACCGAGCCGGTGAACGACACCTTGCGGATGATCGGCGAGGCGATCAGGTGCTCGGAGATTTCCGGCGGGCGGCCAAACACCAGGGTGAAGACGCCGGGCGGAAGCCCTGCGTCCACCAGGGCCTGGGCCAGACCCACGCATCCGCTGGGGGCGTCCTCCGGCCCCTTCAGGATGATCGAGCAGCCGGCGGCGATGGCGCTGCCGATCTTGGCGGCGGCCTGGGAGGCGGGGAAGTTCCAGGGGGTGAAGGCCGCCACCGGCCCCACGGGGAAGCGGCCTGTGGTCCACATCAGGCCCGGCGTGTTGGAGGGGATCACCCGGCCATAGGTCCGCCGACCTTCCTCGGCGGCCCAGTCGAAGGCCCGCGCGCAGCCCTCGATCTCCATTCGCGCCTGGGAAAACGGCTTGCCCTGTTCTCGGGTGAGGGCGGTGGCCAGGGCGTCGGCCCGCTCCAGGATCAGCAGCGCGGCGCCCCGCAGGACCTGGGCGCGGGCCAGCGGCCCCACATCGCGCCATTTCAGGAACGCCGCCTGGGCGCTGGCCAGGGCCTCGTCGAGATCCGCCGTGGTGGCCACCGCGAAGCGGCCGAGCACGCTCTCGTCCACCGGATTGAGGATCGGCAGCCACTCCCCGCCCCCGCCGGCGCGCCAGACATTGTCGATCAGCAGCGGCCGGTCGGCGGCGTCGATTTCGGTGTCGTAGGGCATGGGGCGGAGCCTCGCTTGAACAGGTGTCGAGGCCATCCTTCCGCGCCTGAGCCGGCCGCGCCGCTCCCGCCTGCTCATCGAACCGGAGTCTCTGGCGCGGCGCCTGCTCAGTAGTACGAACTGCTCGAAACGTAGTCGCCGGGCGCCCCTTCCTTGCACGGGTTCAGGGCAATCGGGACAGGGCCCCGCGGCCACGTCCGGCAGGCTTTGCCAGCCCTCCGGCGCGGATCGACTGTCAGAGGGTAGGAATGGAGCGTGGCTATGGACGCAGACCAAGACGGCCGACGACCGGGCTTGCTGAACCGACGGGGCCTGCTGCTGGGCGCGGCCGGGCTGAGCCTGGCGGCCTGCTCCCCCAAGGCGTCAGGCGGCGGCGCCGACACCCTCAAGGTCTCCAGCTACGGCGGCAACTTCGAGGAGGCGATGTCTAAGTACGTCTACCCCGTCTTCGAAAAGGCCAGCGGCATCAAGGTCGAGTCGATCCCCCAGCCGGCCGGACTTCAGTTCCTGCTGCAGTTGATCGAGGCCAACAAGGCCGGCATCGCCCCGATGGACCTCTGCATCTCCACCGCGGTCGATATCAACCGCGGCCGCAACGCCAACCTCTGGCGGATACGCGACCCCAAGCCCCTCACCAATCTCGGCAACCTGCCCGCCCAGTACGTCTCCACCGGTCCGAAGGGGATCGACGGCGTCGGCGCGCTCGGCTGGTTCCTGGCCCTGGTGGTCAATCCAGACCAGGTCAAGACCGCCCCCACCAGCTGGACCACCCTGTGGGACCCGGCCTATCGCGACGCCTGGGGTCTGGCCGGCGCCGGCACCAGCCCGATCTTCGACATCGCCGCGGCCACCTACTTCGGCGGGGGCGAAATCCTCAACACCGAGGCCGGCATCCTGCAGGTGATCGCCAAGCTCGCCGAACTGAAGCCCAACACCAAGCTGTGGTGGGATTCCGAGGGCACCATGCAGACCGCCCTGGAGAACGGCGAGGTGAAGGGCGGCGTCTATTTCGCCGACGTCGCCGCCACCCTGAAGGCCAGCGGCACGCCGCTCTCCATCATCTTCCCCAAGGAGGGCGCGGTGATCGATTTCGGCTGCTGGTGCCAGCCGATGGCGTCCACCAAGGTCGCCCAGGCCGACGCCTTCATAAATTTCATGTGCACGCCCGAGGCGCAGCAGTTGATCGCGCGGAAGGTCAACGCCCCGCCGCTCATCAAGCGCGAGCTGATGGATCTGACAGACGCCGAGTTCAACAAGGTCTCCAGCGACATCCCGCCCATCACCATCAACACCAAGGCGCGCGCCGAGCACCTCGATTTCATGGCGACCAACTTCACCAAGATGATCTCCAGCTGAGGAGCGTGCGCCATGTTCGGACTTGAGATCAGCAAGGTCACCAAGGCCTTCGGCGCCCACCTCGCGGTCGACGACGTCTCGCTGTCCATCCCGCAGGGAGAGTTCGTCTGCTTCCTGGGCCCCTCCGGCTGCGGCAAGACCACCCTCATGCGGATGATCGCGGGCCTGGAATCGCCGGGCGAAGGAACCATCGCCCTCAACGGCCGCGACATCACCCGCCAGCCGGCCAATGTCCGGAAGTTCGGCATGGTCTTCCAGTCGCTGGCCCTCTTCCCCCACCTGTCGGTCGGCGAGAACGTCGCCTTCAGCCTGCGCCTGCAGGGCCAGGACGCCCGCCAGCGCAAGGCCCGTGTCGACGAGCTGCTGACCCTGGTGCGTCTGCCCGGCATGGAGAAGCGGGCGGTCAGCCAGCTTTCCGGCGGCCAGCGCCAGCGGGTCGCCATCGCCCGGGCGCTGGCCCAGGAGCCGCCGGTGTTCTTGCTGGACGAGCCCTTCTCGGCCCTGGACGCCAAGCTGCGGGAAGAGATGCAGATCGAGCTGCGCCTGCTGCAGAAACGCCTGCAGATCACCACCATCCTGGTGACCCACGACCAGCGCGAGGCCATGTCCATGGCCGACAGCATCGCCGTCATGGGCGACGGCAAGATCCAGCAGTACGGCAGCCCCCTGTCGATCTACCGCGCCCCGGCCAACACCTTTGTGGCCAACTTCATCGGCCTCTCGAACCTGCTGCCGGTGGAGGTGCTGGACCACGAGACGGTCCGCTTCGGTGCCAACATCCTCAAGGTCGCCCCCATGTCCCAGCCGGCCACGGCCAGCCTGGCGACCCTCTCCATCCGCCCCGAGGACATCCAGCTGACCGCCGCCAACGGCGCGGGGGACAACACCGTCTCGGGACGGATCACCTTCATCCGCGACATGGGCTCCAGCGTCGAGGTTCACCTCGATTGCGATGGCCGCGACGTCCTCAGCGTCGTTCAGCCCCGCGACTGGATGGGCGCCGGGACCGGCGATATCGCCCACCTGCGCCTGCCGCGGAACCAGTGCCGCGTTCTGGCCGCATGACCGACCTCGCCGTCCCGCTCAGGGCCAAGGACACAGAGCCCCGCAGCCGCGACCAGGTCGTGCTGGCCGGCCTGCTCTCGCTCCCCACCCTGTTCCTGATCGTCCTGTGCCTGATCCCGCTGTTCCTGCTGGTGCAGCTGAGCTTCGCGCACCGGGAGGACGGCGGCCTGTGGCGGGCCGGCCTGGAGCTGACCCAGTACCGCCAGCTGCTCAATCCGCAGTTCCTGAAGGTGGCTCTGTTCTCCTTCACGCTCGCGCTCACCACCGCGGTGATCAGCGTCGCCCTGGCCTTCCCCGTCGCCTACTTCATCAGCCGCATGAAGCGCCGCGCCCAGATCACCTGGCTGGTGGGCTTGCTCTCGACCCTGTCCCTGTCGGAGGTGCTGATCGTCTTCTCGTTCCAGGTGCTGCTGTCGGGCGGCGGCGGCCTGGTGAAGGCCCTGGTGGCGCTGGGGATCATGGACTCCGTCCACTCGCTCTATCCCAATTTCGCGGCCGTCATGGTCTGCCTGGTCTATCTGGTCCTGCCCTACATTATCCTCTTCCTCTATCCGGCCATGTCGCAGCTGGACGACGACATCCCGGCGGCGGCCACCACCATGGGCGCCTCCCCCGCCCGCGCCTTCCTCACCGTGGTGGCGCCGATGGTGAAGGGGCCGCTGCTCTCGGCGGGCCTGCTGGTGGTGATCTTCACCGTCGGCTCCTACCTGACCCCGCTGGTGCTGGGGCGGCCGCAGCAGTGGACGGTGGGGATCCTTATCTCCAACGGCGCCATGACCACCGGCAACCTGCCGCTGGCCGCCGCCCAGGCCGTGGCCCTGGTCGCGCTGATGGTGGGCCTGCTGGGCCTGGTTCGCCTGCTCACCCGGGCCGGGAGTTCCGCATCATGAACGAAGGCCTGGTCTCGACGATCCTGCGCCGCGGCTTCCTCGCCCTGGTCGCCCTCTTCATCGCCGCGCCCCTGGTGGTGGTGATCGGCGTCTCGTTCAACGAGGGCCGGCGGATGAGCTTCCCGCCCAGCGAGCTCAGCCTGAAATGGTACAAGGCCTTCTTCACCGACGCCGGCTGGATGAAGTCCCTGGAGACCTCGCTCTCCATCAGCGCCCTGGCCGCTGTGATCGCGGTGATCGTCGCCCTGCCCATCGCCTACGCCGTCTGGCGCTACAATTCCAAGGCCGCCAAGGCCCTGGCCGGCGTGGGCTCGGGCCTGTTCCTGCTGCCCGGCGTGGTGACTGCCCTGATGTTCTCGGCCTTCTGGGGCATGGCGGGCCATGTGGGCCGCATCGAGAACGTGATCCTCAGCCACTCGGTGATCCTGCTGGGCATCCCGGTGGCCATGCTGTCGGTGGGCTTCCAGTCCATCGAGAAGGCCCTGATCGAGGCCGCCCACACCATGGGCGCCGGCGACGCCGAGGCCTTCCGCATGGTGGTCCGCCCGGCCATGACCCCCTACATCCTCTGCGCCCTGGTCTATGTCTTCGTCCTCAGCCTGAACGAGTACCTGATCGCCTACATGGTGGCCGGCTTCTCGGTGCAGACCCTGCCGATCCGCGTGTTCACCAGCCTGCGCTCGGGCTATGAACCCACCATGTGCGTGGGCGCGGTGATCTTCATCCTGCTGGGCTTCGCCGCCTTCAGCCTGCTGGCCGCCGTCGGCGACCTGCCCAAGCTCATGGGCCGCCACCGGCCCCTGGAGGCGTAACCATGTCGGCCCATGTCCCCCCCGAGCTCACCGGCCTGTGGCGCCGCGAGGTGATCACCACGCCCGCGGGCTATCGCGACGAGACGACCCGGGTCCTCTGGCTGCAGACCAGGTCCTGGTACGTCGATATCCGCGTGAAGGCCGACCGGCCCCGGCGCGAGGGCGCCACGGGTTTCGCCGACTATACCGACGCCGAGCTGATCGCCATGGCCGCCGTCCAGGGCTTCGCCGGCGAACTGACCGCCACCGGAAACGTCTGCCTCTGGCGGCGCGACCTCGATTACCAGCCGCCCAATGACTCGGTGGACGAGGCGACCTTCGCGGTGAAGGACGGCGTCATGATCGAGGACGGCATCCACTCGGAGTACCAGGAGATCTGGCGCCAGGAGGCCCCGGCCGCAGCCCCGCTCGAAGCCTACCGCCTGGCCGGCGAGGCCAAGGGCCTGCTGGTGATCGCCGGCGAGCACTTCCTGGAGATCCGCGACCGCGCCACGCCCCTGGCGCCGGCGCAGTCGCTCGCTGTCCACGTGACGGAGGCGCTGGCCGCCGGGAACCGCGACGCGGCCATCGCCGCGCTCTCGATGCCGATCTGCTACGGCAAGGTCGCGGGCGGCTCACGCCGGGTGACCCTTTCGTCCTACCCGTGGCTGGAGGGAACCGACCTGCGCGCAGTGGACCCGGCGGAGTGGACCCTGATCGACCGCGACACCCCGGCGGCTGCCCTCTCCTGAGGCGGCCAACCGAGAGTCCGCCAAATCGACCCTGGCGCGTTGATCGGTCCGCACCCGCCATGCGACTGTTAAGCTGCGGTCGCCCCGCGTCAGTCAGAGTTGGATTACGCCTTGGACCAGGACCTGCTTCCGCAACTCGCCCGCATCGGCATCAGCCTGCCCGGCAAGCTGCTGGCCCAGCTCGACGCCATGGTGTCGCGCCGGGGCCTGCCCAGCCGTTCGCAGATGATCGCCGAACTGATCCGCCATGAGCTGGCCGACACCGAGGACGGCTTGGCCGACGGTGTCATGGCCGGAACCATCACCCTGATCTACCGCGCCGAGAGCGGCCGCGTGCGGCATGCGCTCGCCCGTGTGCAGAGCGAGTACCTGCCGGAGGTGATTTCCTCGCAGCACGTCTTCCTGGAGGAGGATCGCTCGCTGGAGGTGCTGCTGGTCCAGGGCTCGGCGGTGCGGCTGCAACAGCTGTGCGACCGGCTGCGGCGGGTGCGCGCGGTGCAACAGTTGAAGCTGGTGACGACGCGGTCGCTGCTGCCGCCCCTGCATGCCCATGGGACGAGCGAGCCCGCGGCTCCCCTCCGCCGCCGGGCCGGCGCTCGCTAGCCCAGCCGGTCGGCCCGGACGGTCATGGCCTGGAACAGGGCCGAGCGCAGCAGCACGACCCACGGGGCGGCGGTCGGTGGCTTGTCGGGCTTCGGGGCGGCTTTTCGAGGGGTCATGCGAACCTCCAGGCGAGGTTCGAGGGTAGGCGCGGCGCGGGCGGCGGATATGGCGAGTGGGCCGGGCTATGCGCGCGTTGACCAAACTGCCTGCTGGCTGAGCAATCTCACCTCGCGCGGTGCAATTGCGCGCCGCTTTTTCCTCCCCTGCGCAGCGGGGGAGGGGGACCACCCGCAGGGTGGTGGAG
>JAZKFM010000337.1:0-5670 GCA_040386415.1 Pseudomonadota bacterium | reverse complement strand
TCGTCCATGGCGTTGGCGGTCAGCATGATGACCGGGGTGCGGGCCAGGCCCTCGGCGACCTCGAACTCGCGCAGCAGGCGGGTGGCCGACAGGCCGTCCAGCTCGGGCATCTGCATGTCCATGAGCACGACGTCGAAGAGTTCGGCCTTCAACCGGTCGAGGGCCAGCTGGCCATTCTCGACAATCTCCGGCTCGACATTGACCGACTGCAGGATGAGCTGGACCACCTTCTGGTTGGTGGGGTGATCCTCGGCCAGCAGGATGCGGCAGCCGGAGAGGTCGAAGGCCGCCTGGGCTTCCACCGCCTCGGTGGCCGCCGCCGCCTGGGCGGCCTCCAGCGGCAGGACGAAGGTGAAGACCGAGCCGACGCCTGGGGTGGACTCCACACTGATGGCGCCGCCCATGAGCTCCACCAGCGAGCGGCTGATGGCCAGGCCCAGGCCCGTGCCGCCGAAGCGCCGGGTGATGGAGCCGTCGGCCTGCTGGAAGCGGCCAAACAGGCGGGCCTTCACGCTGTCGTCGAAGCCGATGCCGGTGTCGGTGACAGAGAAGCGGACCTGGCCGCCCTCCTCCGTCACGGCCAGGCGCACCGCGCCGGCGTGGGTGAACTTCACGGCGTTGGACAGCAGGTTGGACAGCACCTGGGTCAGGCGCACCTGATCGCCCACGAAGGCGCCCCGGGCGGCCTCGGCCACGGTCCAGCCGAGTTCCAGGCCCTTGGACTCCGCCGCCGCGCGATGCAGTTTAGCGATGCGGCGCACGACGGCCTGCATGTCGAAGGTCTCATTGGAGAGCTTGATCTCGCCGGCCTCGATCTTGGAGAAATCGAGGATGTCGGTGAGCACCTGCTCCAGCAGGCGGCCCGAGGAGACGATCAGTTCGGCCAGTTCGCGGCTCTGCTGGGTCTTCTGCTGGGCGGCCAGGGTCTCGGAGATGGCGATGACGCCGTTCAGGGGCGTGCGCAGCTCGTGGCTCATATTGGCCAGGAACCGGGACTTCTCGGCGTTGGCGCGCTCCAATTCGGCGGTCCTGTCACGCACCCGGTCCTCCAGGCTGGCCAGCACCTCCTCGACCTTCTCGCGCTCGCCGCGCAGGGCGTTGGCCAGGACCCCGATCTCGTCGGTCCGCCGCTCGATCTTGCTGACGTCCTCGCGCTCGGGGCGGCGGTCGCGGACACCATAGACCTCGGGCTCGCAGGCGCCGGCCAGCTGGCGCAGGGGCCAGACGATGGTGCGGCGGGCCAGGGCCACCACCAGCAGGGTCTGGATCAGGGAGGCGATGGCGCCCAGCGCCAGGACCCAGGAAGCCGACCGGGCGGCCGACATCGCGATTCCGGACTTCGGATAGGTCAGCAGCAGGTACCAGTCGGGACCGGTGAGGCGGCCATAGGCCACCACCTGACGGCCGTCGGGGCTGTCGATCACCCCGTGCATCTGGCCGTCCTTGCGGATCGCCTTGACCAGCGCCTTGAGGCTGAGCTTGCGCTCGTAGTCGGCGACGGTGTCCTCCGAGGCCCGGCCCGGCGTCGCGAATCCCGGATAGGCGATGAGCTCGCCCTTCGCTGTCACCACCAGGTTGGAAGCCCCCGGCAGGGTGGTCTTGATGGCGTTGAGGAAGAAGCCGGTCAGTTCGATGGAGGAGCCGAACGATCCGACATAGCGGCCGTTCACATAGGCCGGGGTCAGACAGCCGGTGGCCAGGCGCTCGCCCAGATTGTCCTGAATCAGCCGCTGCAGGTTCGTGCAGCGGGTCACCCGGGCCGGGTTGTTTTTCGGCAGGGTGATCTGGGCCATCTCCTCATTGGACACGTCGAAGCTGGCGGGCGCCTCGCGGCGGTAGAACATCAGGCGGTCGGCCCGGTCGGGACCGAACATCACCAGCCGGGCGTCGGCCGGGGTGAAGAAGTAGAAGTTGTCGTACTCGCTGCGGGCGGCCTGGCCGAAGTCAGACACCACGGAGAAGGCCGCCGTCAGGGCGCGGCGCTCGGCCATCGAGGCCTGGTCGGCGTCTGAAATGAAGGCCCCCATGCCGTAGATCCAGCGGCCCGAGGCGGTCAGGTGGCCGTCAAACAGGGTGTCGCGGCTGCGGCGGGTCCCGTCGCCCTTGGCCGGGAAGTAGTCGTCGGTGAGCCGGATCACGTCGGCGTCCGAGAGGTGGTTCATGCGGCGCTCCAGCTCGACGCCGGCGGCCTTGTGCAGGTTGGTGAGGTTGGTGAAGCGCTTGTCGATGTTGGAGCTGCGCTCGCGCACATAGTCCGACAGATAGGTGATCTGGCGATTTGTGAGTTCGCGCTGGAAGACGACGAAGGCGCCGATGGATCCCAGGATGGTGACCACCAACGACATCAGCCCGACGCTGATCAGGAATCTGCGCGAAAGAGAGTTCATCGCCCCGAGAATGGCCCCCACCGAAAGCCTGAACTTACCGGCGAGTCCTTGCGCTCAGGTTACGAAATTCAACCTCTGGGACATGGTTGCGGCGCCGTTATCCTTGTGGTTCGCCACTCTCCCTGGCGCTCCGGGCGCCTTCACACAACCTTTGCGATAGTCACGACAACCTAGGGCGCGTCGTCGAGGGCCAGGGATAGAGGCGGGGCGACCTCCTCAAGGGATTTGCGGACTGGCGATCGCCGGCGACAGGGACCCCACCAGAGTGACCTCCAGCCCGTCGAGGATCCAGGTGACGCCGAGGGCGAACACCACCAACCAGTGGAAGCGGCTGAAGGGCAGACGCTCCAGGCGCGCGGAGATGTTGGTGTTGAAGACTGCGGTCATCGGGCGCTTCCTCTTTGGAGGTGCGAACGCACGCAGGCCAAGCTTGGGTTCAGGGGCGCGGCTGGGCTATGCACAGAACCATGGCCAGCGAGATCATCGTCGACGCCCGGGGTCACCACTGCCCGGTGCCAACCCTGCGGCTGCGGCGCGCGCTTGAGGATGCGCCCGCCGGAGCGCAGGTGCGCCTCTACGCCGACGACCCCATGGCGCGGATCGACGTGCCGCACTTTGCGTCCGGCGCCGGGTTCGAGGTCGTGGAGACGGCCGAAGAGGCCGGGACGCTCAGCTTCCTGATCCGGAAGCCAGCCTAGGCTTTTCGCCCCGCAGGTCCGGCAGCAGACGGGCGGCGGCCGTCGCCCGGTGCTCGTCCATGGCCAGTTCGATCTCGGTGGCCAGGGCGCCGCCGAAGAAGATGGCGTTCACGGTCCAGGACAGCCAGATCAGGAACACCACCACGGCGGCCACGGAGCCATAGGTGGCCCCGAGCTGCGCGATCTGCTCGACATAGAAGGCGCTGGCCCAGGACATGAAGAGGCACAGCAGGGCAGCCGCCATGCCCCCGGTGATGGAGGCCTTCCAGGCCACCGGGCGGCTGGACATGGCGAAGCGGTAGATCAGGCTCATGGCGAGCGTGATGCCGAAGCTGGCCCAGGTCCACTCGCTGAACAGCCACGGCGCGCCGGCCAGGGGCTTGATGTCAAAGGCCGCGGCCACGAAACGAAGGTAGAAGAAGGCCGCCGACAGGAAGCCCAGCAGCACGAAGGCCGCCACCAGCACCAGTAGGGCCATGACGTTGAATCCGACGAAGCCCCGAGGGGCGTCGTCGTCGTGGATGAAGGACAGCCCCGCCAGCAGGGCCTTGAACCCCCGGTGCGAGGCGTAGGAGCCGATGATCAGGGCCACGCCGCTCTGAGCCGAGACCGCCTCCAGGGGCGCGCGGGCCAGACGGGTGAGCTCGCCCTCGAACAGGCCACGCGCCACCGGCGGCATCAGGTGAGACAGCATCTCGGCCTGGGCGGCGGCCTGGCCGGCGTCGGCGAAGAAGGAATAGACCCCCACCATGATGGCCAGGCCCGGAAAGACCGCCAGCAGCACGAAGAAGGAGACGCCCCCGACATAGAGCATCACGTCGCGGCCCCAGAGGCGTGTCAGGGCCTTGCCGTTCACCGCCAAGGTCCGCCGCACCCAATGCAGCGGGTCCCAGTCGATGTCTCGCAAACGCTGAATCTGGCCCCGGATCGACATCGGGCGGAAGGTGATCAAGACCAGCCGATTAGGCAAGCCGCGATCTGACGCGGGGTGGAAGGGCCCGCCAAACCAAAGCGGCGCGCCACCTGGGGGGGCGGCGCGCCGTCGATGGGCGTGTCGTACCATCGCGGCGAGCCGCCGCCCGAGGGACGGGAATGGGCGACGACCAACCTGGGGACAGATTACGGAGCGGCCGCTGAACCCAGGCTGAACGCCGCTCGCGGAACGTGTTCACCTACGGCCGGCGTCACGCCGCTGTCGCATAAACGTCAAGAACGGGTGTTAGCTGGACCCGAGCCCCTGCGGCGCCGCGGCAAGCGGCGCCCTCCATCGGAGTTTCCTCATGAAGACCGCCATCTACCTCGCCGCCGGCGCGGCCCTCGCCCTGAGCGCCTGCGGCCAGAAGACCGAAACCACGTCCCAGGCCGCTGGCGCCGGCGGTAACCGCGCCCAGGTCTGGGCCGCGGGCTCCTCCACGGTCTTCCCCTTCGCCACCCGCGTGGCCGAGAACGTCGCGCGGACCACGGGCGGCAAGCCCGCCCGCGTCGAATCGCTGGGCACCGGCGGCGGCTTCAAACTGTTCTGCGGCGGCGCGACCTCGCAGTTCCCGGACGTCGCCACCGCCTCGCGGCCGATCAAGAAGTCCGAATTCGAGAAGTGCGCCGCGGCCGGCGTCACCGACATCATCGAGATCAAGATCGGCTTCGACGGCATCGTCGTGGCCAATGACAAGAAGGGCCCCACCTTCGACCTTCACCGCGAGCAGCTCTATAAGGCGCTCGCCGCCGAGGTGCCGACTGGCGGCGCTTTCGGCCCGAACACCGCCAAGACCTGGGACGCCGTCGGCCCCGGCCTGCCCCAGGAAGCAATCCTGGTCTATGGCCCGCCCCCCACCTCGGGCACCCGCGACGCCTTCAACGAACTGGCCCTGGAGAAGGGCGGCGAGAAGGACGCGACGCTGGCCGCGCTGAAGAAGTCCGATGAAGACAGCTTCAAGGCCAAGACCCACACGATCCGCTCCGACGGGCTCTGGGTCGACTCCGGCGAGAACGACAACGCCATCGTCCAGACCCTGGAGAAGACTCCCCACTCGATCGGCGTGTTCGGCTACTCGTTCCTCGAGAACAACATGGACAAGGTGAAGGCCGCCAAGATCGAGGGCGTGGCCCCGACCTTCGAGACCATCTCCAGCGGCGAATACCCCCTGTCGCGCTCGCTCTTCATCTACGTGAAGAAGGCCAGCATCGGCGTGACGCCGGGCCTGCGTGAATTCGTCGACGGCTTCGTCTCCGACGCGGCGACCGGCAAGGGCGGCTACCTCCAGTCGCGCGGTCTGATCCCGCTGCCGGAAGCCGAGCACAAGGCTCAGCAGGCGTCGGTCAAGGCGCTGACCGTGATGACGGCTCCGGCGTCGTAGATCGCGTCTAAAGCCTTCCCCCTCGATGGGGGAAGGTTGGATGGGGGTGCACGTGCTGCGATCGACATCGGCCTCCAGCCGGCGCTGACCAACGCTCTGCACTCACCCCCATCCCCGGCCCTTCCCCCATCGAGGGGGAAGGGAGCTGCCCCTACCCGTTCAAGGCCCCGGCCGCCTTCAGCGCCTCGATCTCCGCGCCCGAGAAGCCCCAGTCGGTGAGCGCCTCGGTGT
>JAZKFM010000336.1:0-6275 GCA_040386415.1 Pseudomonadota bacterium | reverse complement strand
CATGTGGCAGCCGCGCACAAACTGCCCGTACTCCATGCCCAGCAGGGGCGAGGCCGGCGACACGAAGTCGGGGTGGTACACCATCTTCACCCGGTCGTGCTGGTGGTTGAGCAGGCGCGAGCGGCGCATGAAGCTGCTGTACAACCAGCGGGCCCGGCCCGCGCCCGCCGCCTAGTGAAGCCCCCCGTCATCGAGGTGGTCTCCTGTTCGATGGCGGCGACACGGGAGGCGCTGAGCTAAGGTCTAGATGTTTTCCTCGAGCGTGACGGCGATCATCGCGGGCCGCCCGTCCCGCTCAACCTGGATCTCAACAGTCGATCCCGGCGCGCCTTTCAACGCCCAGGACAGGCCTGGCAAGCCATCCTTGCCACGCCAGCCGGTGACCTTGTCACCCAGCTTCAGACCGGCGCGGTCGGCCGGGGAGCCCGAACTGAGATCCACCACGCGGGCGAACCCATCGACGAACCCCACTTCGGCGCCGGCGCGGTCGTAACGATAGCCGTCGGCGATCGCCTTGTTCGGCCGAATCCAGAGCTTTCGACGTTGAGGATCGGAGATGAAATTAAGGCGCCGAAGGAATTCCATGCCGATCAGGCCGGCTTCGGTTCGCGATCCATCGCGGTCGCTGTCAGCTGGATTGCCGAGCGTGACGATCGGGTTCGCAAACACCAGTTTCCCGAACTTCAGGCGTTCGGCGCGAACGACCCGGACGTCGGCAGATTGCGCCACCGTGCGTATCGAGCCTTGGTGGTGGAGCTTGAAACTGTCCCAGAGGCCTTTTCGCTTCACATAGTCAGGAAACAGAAAGAGGCCTCCGTCCGAGCCGGTATCCACCATCAACTTGACGCGCTCACCGTTGAACTCGGCGTCGATGACCGGCCGATGATCCTTGATCAGCTTGTTGTTGTCGTCGTTGGTGTAGGCGCCCATGCGGTCGAGACTTCCGTCCACACCACGGCCGGCGTCGAGACTCAGAGCCTCGTATCCGCTCATATCCTTGGGCATGCGGGTGGCGATCAGCACCTGGCCCGCGTCGAAATCCATCCCCATGACCCGAAAGCGCGCCAAGGGAATGAGCCCCTGCATGGGCTGCGGGAGATAGCTCAACCCCGCCACCGGAAGCCAGGTCTCCCGCACCGCCCCGCCAAGGGTGACGCTGGCGCCGTACCAGTTGATGGCCACTCGCCCCACCGCGGCCTGGGCTGAGCTCTTGCCGTACTTCTGCAGCGCCAGTTCTCGAGCCTTGGACTCAAGGACGGCGAAACTCCCTGAGCCTGTGTCGATCATGAACGGCAGGGCTGGTGTCTTGTTGTCCAGATGGACCCAGGACCAGGCCATGTTGCGGGTCATCGTGAAGGGATAGGTCACCCCCTCATCGGCCGCGGCCGCACCGCTTGGCGCCAGCAAAGCTGCGCCAGCCATCACATCCCGTCTAGAAAGCTTCATAGGTCCCCCGGGGTTATGGCCAAGCTTCACGGCGGGGACGGGGGCAGTCAACCTATCATTGTGATTTCACGGCGGCGCCGCGCACGGAGGCTTAGTCCTGCCGAAGGGTTTGCGCAGCGTACTTATGGGCACGGAAGGTCTGGCCGGGGCGACTGACCCGCAAGGTCATGCCGCCGCCCGTTCTCCTACTTGGCGCGATAGACCACCTTGCCCCCCACCACGGTCATCACGGCGCGGGCCTTGACGATGTCGGGGAACGGCGCGGTCATCACGTCTACCGAGAAGACGGAAATGTCGGCGGCCTTGCCGACCGCCAGGTCGCCCAGGTCCTTCTCGCGGAACACCGCATAGGCCGCGCCCTTGGTGAGCATGGCCAGGGCCTGGGGCCGGGTCAGCACCTCGTCCAGACCCCAGTTGGGACCGGCGAAGCCCTTCAGGTCGTGGCGGTAGGTGGCGGCGTAGAACTCGATGAGCGGGTCGCCCTTCTCCACCGGCGCGTCGGTGCCGGCGGCCAGGTGCGCGCCGCTGGCCCAGAGCGCCTGCCAGGCATAGGCGCCCTTCAGCCGCGCCTCTCCCAGGCGGGCCGGGGCGAAGTGCAGATCGCCGATGGCGTGGGAGGGCTGCATCGAGGCGATAACCCCGCTGTCGGCGAAGCGCGGGATGTCGTTGGGGGAGATCACCTGGGCATGCTCGATACGCCAGCGGGCGGCGCGCAGTTGCGCCGGGTCGCCGTCGAAGGCGGTCTCGAAAGCATCGAGCACCAGGCGGTTGCCCCGGTCGCCGATGGCGTGGACGGCCATCTGGGCCTTGGACTTGCGCGCCGCCGCCAGGGTCTTGGCCACCACCTCGGGCGGCGTCAGCAGCAGGCCGGTCCCCGGCGCGTCCTCATAGGGCGCCAGCAGGGCCGCGCCCCGGGAGCCCAGCGCGCCGTCGATGTACATCTTGACGCCGTTCACCCGCACCAGTCCGGTGGGATCTGCGGACGGGCCGGTGGTCAGCAGGATCCCCTGGCTGGACAGGTCCATGAAGTTGTCCACCCGGATCGGCAGGGTTCCGGCGGCGGCCATGGCGTTCAGGATTTCCACGTCCCGGGCCGCGACACTGACGCTGTGCATCCCGGTCCAGCCGCGGGAGGCGTAGAGGTCCGCCGCGCGCTGGGCGGCTTCGCGCAACTGCGCCTGGGTGGGGGGCGGGACCTTCACCAGGGCCTTGGCGTTGTCCACCAGCAGGCCGGTGGGCTCGCCCTTGGCGTCGCGTAGGATCTGGCCGCCGGCGGGGTCGGGGGTGTCGCGGGTGACGCCCGCCAGCGCCAGCATCTTCGAATTGACCAGGATGGCATGGCCGTCGGAGCGGCCCAGGACCACCGGGCGGTCGGAGACCACGGCGTCCAGGTCGGCGCGATTGGGGAAGCGCTTCTCAGGATAGTGGGTCTCGATCCAGCCGCGGCCCGACAGCACCTCAGGCCCCGGATGGGCGAGCGACCAGGCCTTCACCTTGGCGGTCATCTCGGCGATCGAAGCGGTCCCCTCCAGGTTCAGGGTCATCTCCCGCAGGCCGACGCCCATCAGGTGGGCGTGGGCGTCGACGAAGCCGGGATAGGCCGCAGCCCCCTTCAGGTCGATAGACTGAGCCTTGCCGGCCGCCTTGCGCGCCTGCGCCAGCGGGCCGGTGAAGGCGACCTTGCCGTCCTTGACCACCAGGGCCTCGACCCTCGGCTGAGCCTCCACGCCGGTATAGATCGGCCCCCCGAAGATCAGCAGGTCGGCGGCCTGGGCTGCGCCGGAAAGGGCGAGGCCGGCGGTCAGGGCGAGGCTGGCGAGTTGGCGGCGCATGGTCGTGACGAGTCCCCCGTATGGTGACGGCATAGAGCCACGATCCCAGAGGTCTGGGAAACGGGTTTGGCACGGTTTCCGGGGGTTTCCGCCCAACTGCACAAGCTTTGTCAGACCGGCACTGACCTCAAGCTTGACCATAGGCGAACGTGTCGAACCCATTGTCACGGGTTCGGCGAGTATCTACGGATACTCAACATCACGATCCCTTCGTACCGGATTTTTCGAGCATGGCTAATTCTATCGGTGTGACGAGTGAACGTCTTGGACGCATTGTTGAAGAAGCAGCAAGCGAAGTTTACATATTCTCCAAGAGTGACTTTCGTTTTCGCCTAGTCAACAAAGGCGCTCGCGAAAATCTCGGATATAGCATTGAAGAGCTCTACAATCTCACGCCTTGGGACTTGAAACCCAAAATTACACGAGATGAATTCCTCACTCTGATCGCGCCACTTCAGTCTCGCGAAATCGAAAGGCTCGATTTCAATACTGTCCACCGGCGAAAAGATGGAACGAATTATGACGTTGCCGTCAAACTCCAGATGTTCGATGAGGATGAAGACATTGTCTTCTACGCAGCCATCCAGGACACCACTGTAAATCGGCAGGTTGAAGCGGAACTTCGAGACACCGCGAGGCGCCTTGACTCGATTCTAGACAACACGACCATGGCTGTATTCCTCATGGACGAGCGACAGCATTGCGTGTTCATGAACAAGGCGGCGGAGCAACTAACGGGGTACGCTTTCCATGAAACGGTCGGACGCCCGCTCCACGATGTAATCCATCACACCCACCCTGACGGCTCGCACTTCCCTATTTCGGAGTGCGCGATCGACCGCGCGTTTCCCGAGAACGCCGGGACGCAGGGCGAGGAGATCTTTGTCCACAAGGACGGCTCCTTTTATCCCGTCGCCTTCACCGCCAGCCCCATGCAAGACGACGAGTCGAAGGTCGTCGGCACCATCATTGAGGCGCGGAACATCAGTGGGGAAAAGCGTACCGAGGAGACGCGCAAGCTGCTGATGCACGAGGTCGATCACCGGGCGCGCAACGTTCTCGCCATCGTGCAATCCCTCACCAGACTTACGCGCGCAGAGGATCTGGAAACCTACAAGGACGTCCTCACGGGCCGGATTGGCGCTCTCGCCCGCGCACAGACATCCTTGGCTATCCGTCGGTGGGAAGGCGGGCGTTTGGAGGATGTGGTCAGGGAGGAACTGGACGCCCTTTGCCCCAAGGACAGCGTCGATGCGGGAGGCCCGGAGGTCGAGCTTTCGCCGGAGCAGGTTCAGCCCATCAGCATGCTGCTCCACGAGCTGGCGACCAACGCGAACAAGCACGGTGCGTGCAGCCGCAGCGGAGGCCGGGTGTCGGTCACCTGGACACTCGAGGAGCGTAGGGTGACCCTCCGGTGGCGGGAAACAGGAGGGCCTACGGTTGTCGAGCCGACTCGAGAAGGCTTCGGTTCGTCCCTGAAGGACAATCTCGCGCGCCAGCTAAGGGGCGCGATCTCGCGTAAGTGGGAGCCGGCCGGGCTGATTGTAGAGGTCGCATTCCCGCTCTAACTGGCGCGGCGCGGCGCGAAATCATTGCGGCTCCTGGCGCGCAGCGGCGTCGCTCTTGAGATCATAGTCGGCGCGACGGTGATCGACTCCGCGCTTGACGGTCAGGACCACCGACCGCAGGCCCTTGATGTCGGCGCTGGGGTCCTTGGACAAGAACACAAGGTTGGCGAGCTTGCCCGCCGCGATAGTACCGAAGTCGGGGTCCTGGGTCACCGACAGCGCCCCGCCCAGGGTGGCGGCGGAGATCGCCTGCAGGGGCGTGAAGCCCGCCTTGGCCACCAGCAGCTCCAGCTCGTTGTGCAGGTCGGGATAGGCGTCGTCGGGCTCGGAGAACCCGTCGGTGCCGGCGGAGATCACCACCCCGGCCCGCAGCGCCTGGTTGGTGAGCCTGGCGGCCAGGTCGGCCGTGCAGTAGGGCTTGGGGCCATTGGGCCGGGCGGCGGCCCGCGCCTCCAGGCCGGCATAGACCAGCACCGTGGCGTCCAGCACCGCGCCCTGGCGCTTCATCTGGGCGAAGAGCTTGCCCATCACCGCGTTGTCGCCGGCCGCGAAGGCCGCGTCATCCACCGGCGCGCGGTTGTGATAGAGCGGCGGCATGGTCGCCGAGGCCTGGTAGGCCAGCATGCAGACATGGCTGATCCCGTCGACGCGGGCGTCCAGCACCTGCTGCGGGCTGGCCGGGAAGACCGCGCCGTGGGCCCAGACCGGGACGCCCTGGCGATGGGCCTCGGCGGTGATCGCCCGGACCCGGTCGCCCGGCAGGTTCGCGTAGATCTTGATGGCCGAGGCGCCGGCGCCGCGGGCCATGGCGACCGCCTGGACAAGGTCGGTCCTGGCGTCGATGGCCTGCATCCAGGGGGCGCGGCCGGCCACGGCGCCGGCGGTGACGGCGTGGGTGCGGGGATCCTCGAAGAACTCGGGCCCGGCCATCAGGGCGGCGTAGTAGATGTCGGGGCCGGGGATCGCGCCGATCTTCGTCTCCCGGGCCAGGTCGCCCACCAGCCGCAGGTCGTCGGCCATGTCCCGGACGCCCGTGATCCCGCCATAGAGGTCGCGCTTCAGCTGGGCCTGGGCGAAGGCGCGCACCGGCGGCGTGGCCAGGTGCACATGGCTGTTGATCAGGCCCGGCAGGGCGTAGAGGCCGGTCACGTCCACCACCCGGGTGTCCGGCGGAAGCTTGACGGCCATCTGCGAGGCGTCCCAGACCTTCTCGATCCGGTCGCCCTTCACCAGGATGCTCATGGGGGGCGTGGGACCCGCGCCGGTCCCGTCGATGACGCTCGCGCCGCGGTAGACGACGTAGGCGGGCCCCGCGGCCTGGGCCGTGAAGGCCGCGAGGCTGAGGGCGGCGGCGAGAAGGAGCTTGGCGATCATGCCTCCGACATAGCCACGACGGCGATTTGGGGCGAGCGCGGAATCGGCTGACCCT
>JAZKFM010000335.1:0-3285 GCA_040386415.1 Pseudomonadota bacterium | reverse complement strand
CCCTGAGCCCTGAGGAGCTGGAGGCCGCCACCGAGCGGGTGTCCGGTGACCTCGGCCCCTATTTCGACCTGCACTACACCGACGTCTACAATCACCCCCTGGTGGGCGGCGGGCACAACAGCCGACCCTCCTATGTGTCGGCCCAGAGCTTCGCCTCGGCCCTGATCGCCACCCTGCAGGCCGGCGCCTCGGGCAAGGCCTGGGCGCAGGTGGAGCAGTCGATCGACGCCCTGCCGCCTGGCAAGCTGCGGGAGGCCCTGGTCACCGCCGCCAATGAGGCGGAGGGCGATTGGGACACCTTCAAGGCCGGCGTCGAGCGCTGGTACGACGCGGCGATGGACCGGCTGAGCGGCCAGTACAAGCGCTACGCCCAGCTCGTCACCTTTCTGATCGGCTTGGTCCTGGCCGTCTGTTTCAACGTCAACTCCGTGACCATGGCCACCCGCCTGTATCAGGACCGCGAGTTGCGCGAGACCATGGTGCGGCAGGCGCAGACCTATGTGGACGAGGACGCCAAGGCTAAGGCCGCCGCCGCCGCCGAGGCCCCCGCCGCCGACGGGGCGCCGGCGCCCGACCCGCTGCTGGACGCCAAACATAAGCAGGCGGCCTTCGAGAAAGCGCGAAACGACCTGCTGGCCAACGCCCCGGTGGGATGGGCGCCGGACCTGGCCAAGGCTAGGGCGGACTTCGCGGCCGCCAAGCCGCAGGTCCAGCCGGGCTGGTGGGACTGGACCGTCTGGTTCCTGCTCCAGGTTCCGGCCTCGCTGCCGGGCTGGCTGATCACCGCCCTGGCCGGGATGCTGGGGGCGCCCTTCTGGTTCGACTTGCTGAACAAGCTGGTGAACGTCCGCAACACCGGCCCCAAGCCCGAGAGCCGCACCGACACGCAGGGGAAGGGCAAATGACCAAGCTCAGCGACCACTTCTCCCTCGAGGAACTGACCTACTCCGACACCGCCGTGCGTCTGAAGCTCAGCAACCTGCCGCCCACCGCAGACCTCGTCAGGCTGACCGCCACCGCCCAGGCGATGGAGGCGGTGCGCGACCTGCTGGGCAAGCCGATCAAGGTCTCCAGCGGCTATCGCGGGGCGGCGCTGAACAAGGCCGTGGGGGGCGCCAAGAGCAGCGCCCACTGTTTCGGCTACGCCGTGGACTTCCGCTGCGACGGTTTCGGCAGCCCCTACGATGTTTGCATGGCCATCGCCGGGTCGGGGATCGTGTTCGACCAGCTGATCCACGAGTACGGCCGCTGGACCCACATTTCCTTCGATCCGCGCCGGCGCAAGATGCCGCTGTCGATCTTCAGCGCCAAGCGGGGCTACCTGAACGGCATCCTGCCCGTGCCATAGAGCGCGCCAGGCTTAAGTGGTCGCCGGTTAACCCGTCCGGCGCGCTCTACCCTTTGAATTTAGAGCTCTTTTGAACGGATCAGATGAGATCCATCTGATCCTAAAGGGCTCTAGGCCTTGCATCGGACCGCCAACGGTCCTTAGCTGGGCCCAACGAAAAGACAGACAAATGGGAGATGGCCATGAGTGAGACGCTCACCCAGGCGCGCGCCGACCAGTCGGCCGAGGTGCTCTATGACGTCGCGGGCGGCGTCGCCACCATCACCCTGAACCGGCCCGAGCGGCTGAACACCATCTCCGGACCCATGCTGTCGCTGCTGTCCAAGCTGCTGCTGCAGGCCGACGCCGACCCGGAGGTCCGCTGCGTCATCCTCACCGGGACGGGCAGGGCGTTCTGCGCCGGCCTTGACCTGGTCAGCGCCACCAGCGGCTCGGGGATCGGCTCGGAGTCGCAGGTCAGCAACATCTCCGTGGACCTGGACCTGAAGACCGCCCCGCCGACGGTGATCTTCAACATGAACAAGCCCACCATCTGCGCCCTGAACGGCTCGGCCGCCGGCTACGGCCTGGACACCGCGCTGGGCTGCGATATCCGCATGATGGCCCAGGGCGCCAAGCTGGCCGCCGCCTTCGTCAAGCGCGGCATCGTTCCGGAGTCGGGGGGGACCTGGTTCCTGCCCCGCCTGATCGGCTGGTCCAAGGCCGCCGAGCTGATCTTCACCGGCCGCACCCTCACCGCCGCCGAAAGCCTGGAGATGGGCCTGGCGACCCACGTCGTGCCCGACGCTGACCTGATGACCGAGGCCCGGAAGCTGGCCGACGAGATCGCGGCCAACGCGCCCTTGGCGGTGCAGTCGGCCAAGCGGCTGATGCGCATGGGCCTGAACGAGACGTTCAACGACCACGTCCACCACGTCTACCTGCAGTTCCTCCAGCTGATCCGGACTCAGGACTTCCGGGAGGGCATGACCTCGTTCCTGGAGAAGCGGCCGGCGGACTTCCACGGCCGCTAAAAGCGGCAGTTCGCCGGGCGATTGTTCGCCCGGCGCCCCAAACCAACGTCCGCCGCCCAGGCATTAGGCACGGTCGTACCCTTTTCCATCGGCCGCATGGGGAATGTCAGAATGGCGATTGTCTCCCCGGCCCCCTGCCGCTCCCTTGCCCGCCAACGCGTCGTGCGTGGGGATTTGTAATGACTCGGGACCTGATGAACAGCAGCGGCGGCGTCTCGCGCCGCAGCTTCCTGGAGAGCCTCGGCGGCATGGGCGGTTCGGCCCTGCTGATGGCCGGCATGAGTGCGCTGGGGTTCGGCATCGCCTCGGCCAACGCCAGCCCTCCGGCGCTGGGGGAGGGCGGCAAGGGCAAGAAGGTGATCGTCCTGGGCGCGGGCGTCGCGGGCATGGCGAGCGCCTATGAGCTGTCGAAGGCCGGCTACGAGGTCATGGTCATCGAGGCCCGCGACTTCGCCGGCGGGCGCTGCCAGACCGCGCGCAAGGGCTTCAAGCTGACCGAGCTGGGCGGCGAGGCCCAGGAGTGCGACTTCGATGACGGGCTCTATATCAACCACGGCCCGTGGCGGATCCCGTACCACCACCATTCAACCCTGCACTACACCAAGCTGTTCAACGTGCCGCTGGAGGTCTTCGTCAACGACAACGACGCCTCCTATGTCGCCTTCGCCAAGGGCAAGGGCCCCCTTGCCGGCAAGGCGATCCGCAAGGGCCAGATCGCCGCCGACACCCGCGGGTCCGCCGCCGAGATCCTGGCCAAGCAGGTCAAGCAGGGCGCTCTGGACCAGCAGATGACCGCCGAGGATCGCGAGAAGTTCCTCGCCTACCTGACCCACGAGGGCTACCTGAACGCCGACCTCGCCTACAAGGGCACGGACGGCCGCGGCTTCGACATCGACCCGGGCGCCGGCCTCGATCCCGGTCCCG
>JAZKFM010000334.1:2124-3562 GCA_040386415.1 Pseudomonadota bacterium | reverse complement strand
GAGGTGGTGGCGGTCTCCGAGGGCTCGCCCTTCGCGGTCATCGCCGACGAGGGCCGGCGCTTCTACGGCATCCAGTTCCACCCGGAGGTGGCCCACACCCCGCGCGGCGCCCAGATGCTGAAGAACTTCACCCACGGCATCGCAGGGCTCACCGGCGACTGGACCATGGCCTCGTTCCGCCAGGAGATGGTGGCCAAGATTCGCGACCAGGTCGGCGACGGCAAGGTGATCTGCGGCCTCTCAGGCGGCGTCGACTCCTCGGTGGCCGCGGTCCTGATCCACGAGGCCATCGGCGCCCAGCTGACCTGCGTCTTCGTCGACACCGGCCTGCTGCGCCACAACGAGGCCGAGCAGGTCGTCACCCTGTTCCGCGACCACTACAATATCCCGCTGATCCACGTGGACGCCGGCGACCTGTTCCTCGGCGAGCTGGCCGGCGTCAGCGATCCCGAGACCAAGCGCAAGACCATCGGCCGCCTGTTCATTGAGGTCTTCGACAGGGAGAGCGCCAAGATCGAGGGCGCGGCCTTCCTCGCCCAGGGCACCCTCTATCCCGACGTGATCGAGAGCGTCTCCACCAGCGGCGGCCCCTCGGCGGTGATCAAGAGCCATCACAATGTCGGCGGCCTGCCCGACTATATGAAGCTGAAGCTGGTGGAGCCCCTGCGCGAACTCTTCAAGGATGAGGTCCGCGCGCTCGGCGTCGAACTCGGACTGGCCCCAGCCTTCGTCGGCCGCCACCCGTTCCCCGGCCCGGGCCTGGCCATCCGCATCCCCGGCGAGATCACCCGCGAGAAGGTCGCCGTCCTGCAGCAGGCCGACGCCATCTATCTCGACGAGATCCGCAAGGCCGGCCTCTACGACAAGATCTGGCAGGCCTTCGCCGTGCTGCTGCCGGTCAAGACCGTCGGCGTCATGGGCGACGCCCGCACCTATGAGGACGTCTTGGCCCTGCGCGCCGTCACCTCCACAGACGGCATGACCGCCGACTTCTTCGAATTCCCCTGGGAGGTCCTGGGCCGCTGCGCCACCCGGATCATCAACGAGGTCCGCGGCGTCAACCGCGTCGTCTACGACGTGACGAGCAAGCCGCCGGGGACCATCGAGTGGGAATAGGGCGGCGGTCGCGCGTCGGTTTCGACGCTGACGGCGGACTCACCGCGATGCCGGCCAGGTCGGCGCCGGGACGCGCAGAAGGCTGACCAGTCCGGCCAGCAGGACGAAAGCTGCGGCGGCGGCGAGCCCCAGCGGCGGCGCGGCCCCGATGGAGGGTGTCGCGAACAGCACGGTCATCAACACCGCCCCCGCGGTCTGGCCGGTCAGGCGGGCGGTGCCCTGCAGGCCGCCGGCAGCCCCGCTGCGCTCGGCCGGGGCGGCCAGGAACATGTTGCGGTTGTTGGGCGTCTGGAAGAGCCCGAAGCCCAGACCGCAGAGTATG
>JAZKFM010000334.1:0-2114 GCA_040386415.1 Pseudomonadota bacterium | reverse complement strand
ATGATGTACGGCAGCAGCGCCGCTGCGCCGTGATCGGTGGGGCTGATGGCGGCTCCGCCAAGCCCCAGAGCCATGCAGCCACCACCCAGGGCGCAGAGCCAGGCGGTCGAGACGCGGTCGGAGAGCCAGCCGGAGGCGGGCGCGGCCACCGCGACGGCGAGCGGCCAGGGGGTCATGTAGAGGCCCGTGAGCAGGGCGCTCTGGCCGAGGTCGTGCTGCAGGCGGAAGGGCAGGGCGAGAAGCGCCGCGGCCTGTCCCGTGAAGCAGCACACCGAGGCGAGGATCGAGATACGGAAGGGGCCGCCGCGCAGCAGGTCGAGCGGGATCAGCGGCACGGTCTTGGGGAATTCGCGGCCGACCAGGACCAGCAGGGCGAGAGCGGCGGCGAGGAACAGGCCGAGGGAGGCGCCGGGCCGATGCGGCAGCAGGTCGGCGCTCGCCACCAGGGCGGCGAACAGGCCCGCGTTGAGGGCGACGCTGATCCGGTCCAGGCGCCGGCCCGTACCTTCGCGCCGTGGCAGGGCCCGCCCCGCCAGGAGGACGCCGGCGCCCACGGGCAGGTTGAGGGCGAACAGCCACGGCCAACCCGGGCCGGATACGATCAGCGCGCCGATTGAGGGGCCGGCGGCCGAGGCGAGGGCGACCGCCAGGGCGTTCCAGCCGATGGCGGCGCCGAGCGAGTCGGGCGGGACCAACTGGCGCAGCAGGGCCACGCCAAGAGCCATCACGGCGGCTCCGCCGAACCCCTGGACGAAGCGGGCGGCCGTCAGCCAAGGCAGGGACGGGGCGAGGGCGCAGAGGGCTGAGGCCACCGTGAACAGACCGACGCCTGCGGTGAACACCTTGCGGAACCCCACGCTCTCCCCCAGCGCGGCGCAGGGGAGCAACGCCATCACGAGGGCGAGCTGGTAGGCGGTCATCACCAGGATGGAACTGGCCGGACTCACCCGCAGCGCCTGGGCGAGGGTCGGCAAGGCCACAGTGACGATGGAGGCGTCCAGCACCACCAGCACGGTGGCCGCCAGAACCGCGCCAACTGCCGCGATGGGCTGATCGCTCATGGTTCGCCCACCGTCCAGGCGCCGCCCTGGTCGACATAGCGGGTGACCCGATGCTCCACTTTGTCCTCGACCTTCAGGTCGCGCTCGGTGAAGCGAAACAGCAGGGCCGGGCCGGCGGTGCAGCGGGTGTCGTGGATATCGCCCGGCAGGTAGGCCTGGACCTCGCCGGGGCCGACCGGGGTCGCGTTGCGCTTCACCAGGCAGGGCGTCCCGTCCGCCTTTTCCAGTCGTCCGTAGGTCCCCATCTCGCTTTGACCGGCCTGCACGCCATAGATCACCCAGCTGCGGCCGTGGTCGTGGGGCGGCCGGTACAGGCCTTCCGGTTCCGTATGCGCCAGCAGGACGAAGCCGTGGTCGGGGTCGCGATAGAGCTCACGCCCGGCAGGCCGGTCGCGGTGCAGTTCCGCCAGCCAGGGCTCGGTGGCGGGCGCCCGCAGCAGGGCCCCCAGGTGTCGGCTGCAGGCGGCGACGACCTCGGTGCTGAGCGGTCCCCAGTCCGAGCGAACGGCGTCGATGAAGGTTTCCAGGGCGTCCTTGTGCATGACCTATCTCCTTGGGTTCGATCCGGAGATAGCCGCGCGCCGGGTGCGGCGGAACGCGCACTGTTTGCATGGTATTCGTGCGTCTGACGCCGCATTCTCCGGAAGCGTGATAAGGACAAGCCATGCAGAGCCCTGACCTCAACCTGCTCGTGGCCTTGGAAGCCCTGCTGTCGGAGGGCAGCGTGGCGCGCGCGGCCAAGCGGCTGCAGCTCAGCCCCTCGGCGATGAGCCGGACTCTCACGCGGCTCCGCGAAGCGACGGGGGATGCGCTGTTGGTCCGAGCCGGGCGTGGTCTAGTCCCGACGCCCCGGGCCCTGGCTCTCGGCGAAACGGTCGGTGCGCTCGTGCAGGAAGCCGGCGCCATGCTGCGTCCGACGGAGGGGCTCGATCTTGCGCGTCTCGAGCGGACCTTCACCCTGCGCGCCCGAGAAGGTTTCGTGGAGAATTTCGGGGCCCAGCTCGTGTCGCGGGTCATGGCTGCCGCCCCGAATGTCCGGCTGCGCTTCGTGGG
>JAZKFM010000333.1:0-24145 GCA_040386415.1 Pseudomonadota bacterium | reverse complement strand
CTCGAGGCCCAGCTCGTCCATCAGGGCGCAGGCGTCGTCGGCATAGTCGGCCATGCTGTAGGCGACGTCGGGCTTCTCCGAACGCCCCAGGCCGCGCTGGTCGTAGGAGACCATGTCGAAGGCCTTCGGGAACGGCCCGTCGAACTGGTTGGGCTTGTTGCGCAGGTCTCCGCCGGTGCCGGAGATGAACAGCAGGGGCGGACCAGATCCCGCCCGCTCAAAATAGAGATCCAGGCCGTTCACTTGGGCGGTGGGCATACGAACTCTCCCTGCCGCGACAGCGGCGCTAGCTTCGCCTAGGTTCGGACGTGCAGGGCAGCCAAGCAAGCGGGGAAGCGTCATGAAAAGCGTCGTGGTCACGGGAGTCTCCACCGGCATCGGCTGGGGGATCACCAAGGTGCTGACCGGACAGGGGGTCCGGGTGTTCGGCAGCGTGCGAAAGGCCGCCGACGCCGACCGCCTGCGCCAGGAGTTCGGCGACCGCTTCGTCCCCCTGATCTTCGACGTCACCGACGAGGCCGCCGTGCGCGCCGCCGCCGAGCAGGTGCGTATCGCCCTGGCCGGCGACCCCCTCATGGGCCTGGTGAACAACGCCGGGGTGGCCGTCGCCGGCCCACTGCTGCACCTGCCCATCGCCGACTTCCGCCAGCAGATCGAGGTCAATCTGACCGGTGTGGTGATCGCGACCCAGGCCTTCGCCCCGCTGCTGAACGCGGGCGGCAAGGGGCCCTCGGGCCGGATCGTCAATATCAGCTCGGTGGGGGGCAAGAACGGCTCGCCCTTCCTGGCGCCTTACAACGCCTCGAAGTTCGCGGTGGAAGGCCTGTCGGAGTCCCTGCGCCGCGAGCTGATGCTGTTCGGTGTCGACGTGATCGTGGTGGCGCCCGGGGCGGTCGCGACGCCGATCTGGGGCAAGGCCCGCCCCGAGGACATCGAGCCCTATCGCGACACCCCCTTCTATCCGGCCCTGCAGAAGGTCCACGCCTTCATGACCTCCAGCGGCGCCGCCGGCCTGCCCCCGGAAGCCATCGGAGCGGCGGTGGCCAAGGCCCTGACCACCGTCAAGCCCAAGGTCCGCTACACCGTCGCCCCCAATCCCCTGACCACCTTCATGATGGCCAACCTGCCCCGGCGGGTCGTGGACAACATGGTCGGCAAGCGCCTGGGGCTCTCCTCCTAGACCTTCGGCATCAGGATCTGCTGGGCGGCGGCGCGGGCGATCAGCTCGCCGTCCTCGCGACGGAAGTCAGCCTCCACGGTGATCAGCTGGCGGGTGGACGCCGTGACCCGGCCCTCGATGGTCAGGGGCCGCGCCGCGCCGACCTTCACGAACTGCATCTGCAGATTGATGGTGCGGTAGTAGTACTCGTCGGGCACGACGGTCATGGCGGCGAAGGCCAGGATCTGGTCGGCCAGGGCGGCCAGATAGCCGCCGAACAGCGAGCCGTCGCCGTTGAGGATCTCCGGGGTCGGCCGCCAGGTCTTGCGCACCCAGCCGGGACCCCAGTCCTCCAGGGTCCCCATCCTCAGGGTCGTCACCACCGGTGGGACAGTCATGTCGCCCGCTTTCAACGCGTCCAGCCGTTCGGTCGCCCAGGTCATTCGATGCCTCAACTGTTGAGGCGCAGACAATCCGAGTTATGCTCAGGTTCGGCTACTCGCCTTCCGCGGAGACCCTGGGCGCATGGCGCAACCCCAACGCCGACAACCAAGACAGGCCCGGGCGGTGGCGACCCAGGCGGCCATCTTCGAGGCCACGGCTCAGATTCTGGAGGGGCAGGGGGAGGGCGCTCTCACCACCAACGCCATCGCCGAGCGGGCGGGGATCAGCATCGGCACGCTTTACCAGTACCACGCCGACAAGGCCTCGATCCTGGTGGCCATGGCCCTGGCCGAGAACGCCAAGGTGCGGGCGCAGCTGACGGCGGCGGCGGGGCCGGACGGGGTCTCCCCCGCGCGCCTGGCGATCCGCGCCCAGATCGCCATCATGGCCGACCGCCCCGCCACGCGGCGGGCCTGCCTGAAGGCGATCCTGGCCACCGAGCACATCGCGGCCGAGGAAAAGACCACCAACCGCCTCATCGAGCGCCATCCCGGCGACCGCCTGGACCGCTTCGTCATCAGCCGTGCGGTGATCGGAGTGATCCGCGCCGCGGTGCTGGAGGCCTCCCCGGTGCTGGCCGATCCGGGACTGGAAGACGCGCTGGTGAACCTGGTGGAGCGGTATTCGCCTTGACCGGCGGGAGGGGCCCCTGGAACCTCGCCCCATGACCTTTCGCCTCGCCGTCGCCCAGAGTCTTGTCGGTCTCGACCAGCACGCCAACGCTGCGGCGGTCCGCGACCTGATGCGCCAGGCCCGCGCCGCCGGGGCCGACTTGGCGCACTTTCCCGAGGGCGCGGTTTCGGGCTACCCCTCGGGCCCCGGAAAGGCCCACTTCAAGGGCTGGTCGGTGGACTGGGAGGGCCTGCGCCGCGAGCTGGAGGACATCGCCAGGCTCGCGGCCGAGCTGGAGCTCTGGGTCGTGGTCGGCGCCAACCACCGGCTCTCAGGCGAAACCCGCCCGCACAACAGCCTCTACGTCATCTCGCCCCAGGGAGAGCTGGCGGGCCGCTACGACAAGCGGCTGATCTCGTTTAGCGAGCTCGCCGACTACTACACGCCGGGCCGTGATCCCCTGGTGTTCGAGGCCGGCGGCTTCCGGTTCGGCCTGGCGCTGTGCATCGAGGTCAACTTTCCCGAGCTCTTCCTGGAGTACGGCGCCCTGGGCGCCGACGTCGTGCTGTTCTCCACCTTTTCGGAGGACCCGATCTTCGGGGTGCTGGCCCAGGCCTATGCGGCCGCCACCAACTGCTGGGTCAGTCTGTCGGCGCCGGCCCAGTTCAGCCGGGTGTTGAGCTCCGGCGTCATAGGGCCTCACGGCTACTGGCTGTCCCAGGCGCGCCGCGACGGCCAGCCGGCCCTGGCGATCACCGATCTCGACCGGTCCGATCCGGCCCTCGACATGGCGCTCAACAAGGCCCGCCCCTGGCGCGCCAAGGTCCGGACCGGCGACATCTATGGCGCGCGCCACCTTGATGACCCGCGGAGCCGCGACCAGGGCCGGTTCTAGCCCGGCGCCTTGTGGATCGGGTCGATCCAGGCGACCCCTTCCGGCCTCTCCACCGGCTCGATGTCCAGGTTCACCACCACCGCCTCGCTGTCGCTGCGCACCAGCAGGCATTCCAGAGTCTCATCGGCCGAGGCGTTGATCTCCTGGTGCGGCACATAGGGCGGGACATAGATGAAGTCGCCGGGACCGGCCTCGGCGGTGAATTCCAGCTTCTCGCCCCAGCGCATCCGGGCCCGGCCCTTCAGGACATAGATGACGCTTTCCAGGGGGCCGTGGTGGTGGGCGCCGGTCTTGGCGTCGGCGTGGATGTGGACCGTCCCTGCCCAAAGCTTCTGGGCTCCAACCCGGGCGAAGTTGATGGCCGCGGCCCGGTCCATGCCCGGCGTCTGGGGGGTGTTGGTGTCGAGCTGGTCGCCAGGCACCACGCGGACCCCGGTGTGCTTCCAGGCGTCTTGCGGAATATCGGACATCGCTCGGCCTCCGGTGCAGACCCTAGACTATGCCCTTGGCCCGCAGCTCCGCCACCCTCGCGGCGTCGAGGCCCGCCAGACCGGTCAACACCTCGTCGGTGTGCTGGCCAAGGGTGGGCCCCGGCCAGCGGACCTTGCCCGGGGTTTCCGACATCTTCGGGAAGGCGCCCTGCATCTTGATCTTGCCGAACACCGGATGGTCGGTCTCCACGATGGTGTCGCGCGCCTTGTACTGTTCGTTCTCCAGCATGTCCGGGGCGCGGAAGACCCGGCCGCAGGGGATGCCGTCGGCCTCCAGCAGGGCCAGCAGGTCGGGCAGAGCGAAGTCCTTGGTCCAGTCGGCGATGATGTCGTCCAGCTCCCCCTGGTTCATCCCGCGCGAGGCGTGGTCGACGAACTTCGGGTCCTTGGCGAGGTCCGGTTGGCCCATCGTCTCGGCCAGGCGCGCGAAGACAGTGTCGCCGTTGCCGCCGATCAGGATCATCTCGCCCTGCGCGCAGGGATAGACGTTGGAGGGCGCGATGCCGGGCAAGATCGAGCCGGACCGCTCGCGGACATAGCCGGTGAGGTCGTACTCGGTGACCAGGTTCTCCATCACCGCCAGCACGCTCTCATAGAGGGCGACGTCCAGCATCTGGCCGCGGCCTGTATTGGCCCGGTGGTGCAGGGCCATGGTGATCCCCATCACCGCGTGCATGGCCGTCAGGCTGTCGCCGATGGAGATGCCGGCCCGGGCCGGGGGCCGGTCGGGCTCGCCGGTGACGTGGCGCAGGCCGCCCATGGCCTCGCCGATCAGGCCGTAGCCGGCGCGGCTGGCGTAGGGACCGGTCTGGCCGAAGCCAGAGACCCTCGCCATGATCAGGCGCGGATTGATGGCCGCCAGCGCCTCATAGCCCATGCCCCACTTCTCCATGGTGCCCGGCCGGAAGTTCTCGATCAGCACGTCGGCCTTGGCGATCAGGTCGCCGGCGATCGCGCGGCCTTCGGGCGTGCGCAGGTCCAGGCCCACCGACTGCTTGTTTCGCCCGATCACCGGCCACCAGGGCGACAGGCCCTGGGGCAGGCTGCGGCCCCACTGGCGCATGGGATCGCCGACCCTGGGGTCCTCGATCTTGATCACCCGGGCCCCGAAGTCCCCCAGGATCTGTCCGGCGAAGGGGCCGGCGATAAGGGTCCCCATCTCGATGACCACGAGGTCCTTGAGCGGACCCTCGGCGGCGTCAGTCATTTTTCGGCTCCCCGGAACATGTTCACGCTTCCGTGAGTTTGGAATGCGCGGGCAGGTCGTTGGACCCGCCCAGACCTCTATCTGTCAATCCGGAGCTTCCCCATGAGCCGTCATCTGCTGATCGCGGGCGCGTGCATCGCCGCCCTTTCCCTCGCCGCCTGTGGCCAGAAGGCCGATCCTGCGGCGACCGACACAGCGGTCGCGACCGACCAGGCCGCAATGCCGGCTGCCGATGTCGCGCCCGCCGCACCCGCCGCGGTGACGATGGCCAGCGACTTCGTGCCGATGGCCGCGGCCAGCGACATGTTCGAGATCGAAGCCGCCAAGGTCGCCCAGACCAAGTCGACCAACGCCGAGGTCAAGAAGTTCGCCGCCGAAATGATCGCGGCCCACACCAAGTCCAGCGCCGACCTCAAGAAGGCCATCGCCGACTCCGGCCAGACCATGACGCCGCCCACCGCCCTGCCCGCCGACAAGCAGGCGATGCTGGACAGCCTGAAGGCCGCCGACGCCGCGGGCTTCGACAAGATGTACGTCGATGGCCAGGTCGCAGCTCACCAGGAGGCGCTGAACCTGATGCAGGGCTACGCCGACGGCGGTGACGTCCCGGCCATCAAGGCCTTCGCCACCGCCACCGCTCCGGTGGTCAAGGGCCACCACGACATGGCCAAGATGATGGCCGACAAGATGATGTAGGCCGACTGGAGCCCCGCTCTTAACGCCGCGTGCGTGGGGGCGGGGTTCCCTTCCCCCCGGCGCGGGCGTAAGGCGGCTCTCATGACCGATTATGTCCTTGCTCCGCCGGCCCAGGCCTGCGTCCCCGTCGAGGGCTCGAGCGCCCTCTTCCCCGTCCGCCGCATCTATTGCGTGGGGCGCAACTACGCCGCCCACCGCCGCGAGATGGGGGGCGACGACCGCGATCCCCCCTTCTTCTTCGCCAAGCCCGCAGACGCCATTGTCGCGCCCGGGGCGGCGGTTCCCTATCCGCCCCGCACCGGCAACCTGCACCACGAGATCGAACTGGTGGTGGCCCTGAAGGGCGGCGGCTCGAACGTTCCCGTCGAGAGCGCCCTTGACCTGGTCTACGGCTACGCGGTCGGCGTCGACCTGACCCGCCGGGACCTGCAGAACGCCGCCAAGGACAAGGGCCAGCCCTGGGAAGCCGGCAAGGCCTTCGACGCATCGGCCCCGATCTCCACCATCAAGCCCTGGACCGGCCCCGCGCCCCAGGGTCGTATCGCCATCTCCGTCAACGGGACGGTCCGCCAAGAAGGCGTCGTGGCCGACATGATCTGGAACGTCGCCGAGATCATCGCTGAGGCCTCCAAGCTCTGGACCCTGGCGCCCGGTGACCTGATCTTCACCGGCACGCCGGAAGGCGTCGCGGCCATCCTGGCCGGCGACAAAATCGAGGGCGAAGTCGACGGCGTCGGCGCCCTCAGCTTCACGGTCGCCTGAGATGAGCCTGACCCTCTATTCCCAGTGGCGGGCCACCGCCCCCTATCGTGTCCGCATCGGCCTGGCGCTCAAGGGCCTCGACTACGCCTACGAGCCCGTCGACCTGGTGGCCGGCGCCCAGCACAAGCCGGCCTATCGGGCGGTCAATATCCAGCGGCTGGTGCCGACCCTCGACCTGGGCGACGGGACCGACGTCCTGACCCAGAGCCTGGCGATCCTGGAGTATCTCGACGAAATCCATCCCGAGCCGGCCCTGATGCCCAAGGATCCGATGGACCGCGCCCGGGTGCGCGCCATGGCCGGCGTCATCGCCTGTGACATCCATCCGCTGAACAACATGCGGGTGCAGCGGGCCCTGGAGGCCATGGACGTCGCCGCGCCGCGCCGCGCCAAATGGACCGAGCGCTGGATCGTCGACGGCTTCAACACCCTCGAGCCGATGATCGCCAAGTATGGCGATGGCTTCTGCTTTGGCGACACGCCCACCATCGCCGACTGCTGCCTGATCCCGCAGATCTACTCGGCGGCCCGCTACAAGGTGGAGCTGGACGCCTGGCCGGCGATCCAGGCGGTGGGCTTGCGCTCGAAGGAGCACCCGGCCTTCATCGCCGCCCTGCCCGAAAACCAGCCGGACGCGATCCCGGCCTTCGCCGGGATGAGCGGTTGAGGGGCGGTGATCAGCTCCCCCGAACCCGGACCCGGGCGGTCACCTTGCGGCCCTCGCCGTCGATGACCATCAGGCGGTAGAAGCCCGGCCCCTTGGGCCGCCAGACCACGCGGCCCGACACCGGGTCGCGGTCGAGGGGCTCGCCATCGATGTACCACTCAAGGCCCTCGCCGCCGGCGGCCAGGACCAGGCCCCGGGACTTGGGGCCGAAGCTCTCCACCTGCACGGCCGAACCGTCCGGCGGGAAGATCAGGCGCGGGCCGGGGGTGACGGTGTCCAGCTTCCGCAGGGCCTCCGGCGCCGCACGGGGCGCGATGGGGCGCGGGGCGGCGGCCGGGGCGTCCAGCAGGTCGGCGACGTCGAAGAGCAGGGGCAGGGCCGCGTCGCGTCCGGTCAGGCCGCCCCGCGCGCCGCCGTCGGCCCGGCCGGTCCAGACCAGGATCACGTACTTGCCGACGATGCCTGCGGCCACCGCGTCGCGGAAGCCGTAGGACGTGCCGGTCTTGAAGGCCATCAGCGGCCGGCCCTTGGTGAGCGCCGCGGGGCTGGAGCCGGCGGGCGGCGGGGTCTCGCGCAGGATGTCCAGCACCTGGGTGGCGGCGGCCTGGCGCATCAGCCGGTCGCCCCCCTGACGCGGGCGCTTCCCGGCCTCGGCCTCCGTCCAGGCCAGCGGCTTGGCCACCCCGCCGTCGCCCAGCGCCGCATAGAGCACCGCCAGGTCCCGCAGGCTGATCCCCACCCCGCCGAGCGCGATGGCCAGGCCCGGTGTGCGAAGCTGCCGCCGGGGCCGCACCAGGGTCACGTCGACGGCGGCCAGCCGGGCTTCGAAGGAGGACGGCCCCACCTTTTCCAGCAGTTCGACGGCCGGCACGTTGAGGGAGTGGGAGAGGGCTTCCCGCGCCGTGACCTTGCCGTGGAAGACCCGGTCGAAGTTCTCCGGCTGATAGTCGGCGAAGCGGCGCGGGGCGTCGTTGATCTCGGTGTCGGGCGCCGCGATGCCGTCGTCGAAGGCGAAGCCATAGATGAAGGGCTTCAGGGTGGACCCCGGCGAACGGATCGCGCGGGTCATGTCGATCCAGCCGCCGGGGCGATCCAGGCCGCCGGAGCCGACAGCGGCGCGGACGGCGCGGCTCTTGATCTCCACCACCAGGATGGCGGCGGTGTCCTCCGGCCCCTGGGCGCGGGAGACGGCGGCGGCGAGGGGCTCCAGCCGCGACTGCAGGCCCGCGTCAATCGTCGAGACCACCGAGGCCTGGGAGGAGGGCGCGGCGCGCGCCAGCTCTCCCGCCGCGTGCCAGGCCATGGCGGGGAAGGGGGCTCGGCCGGGCAGGGGCTCGCTGTCGGCCGCGCTGGCGTCGGCCTCGGTCATGCGCCGGACCCGGACCATCTTGTCCAGCACCGCGCGGCGGGCGGTGCGCGCTGCGTCGGGGCGGCGGTCGGGCCGCCGGGCCTCCGGCGACTGGGGCAGGGCGATCAGCAGGGCCTGCTCGCTGTCGGTGAGGCTCTCCGGCTCATGGCCGAAATAGGAGAGGCTGGCGGCCCGCACCCCCTCCAGATTGCCGCCATAGGGGGCTAGCGTCAGGTAGAGGGCCAGGATCTCGCGCTTCGAATAGCGGGCCTCGATCTGCACCGCCCGGACCATCTCGATCAGCTTGGCGGCGAGGGTGCGGGGGCGGGGCTCCAGCAGGCGGGCGGTCTGCATGGTGAGCGTCGACGCGCCGGAGGTCACCCGGCCCCGAACCGCCGCCGAGCCCGCCGCCCGGATCACGGCGATGGGGTCGACGCCCGGATGCAGCCAGAACCGGGCGTCCTCGATGGCCACAAGGCGTCGCTGGAAGATCTTGTCGGTCCGCGCCAGATCGGCCCGGATCCGCCACCGCCCGTCCTCCACCGGCAGGGCGCGCAGCCAGGCGCCGCGCTGGTCCAGGGCCACTGGTGAGGACCGCTGGGCGCGTGACAGGTCCGGCGGCAGCAGGGCGTCCAGGGCGAAGACCGCGGTCTCGATCGCGAGCAGGGCGATGAGGAACAGGGTGATCCGGCGGACGCGACGCCACTCAGAGCCCTCTCCCCCCTGCTGGGAGAGGGTTGGGTGAGGGGGTGTCGGCTCGGCGTTTTCTGGTGTCACGCGATCTACTGACTAAAGCCGGCTTTCGCGGCGCTTGCCCCTCCCCGCAAGGGGGAGGGGAGGAGATGAAGTGTCCACTACGGCCCCGGCGTGATCGTCGTCCGGTCCGCGGCCGTGCGGGCGTTGAGCGCCGGGCGGTACATGTCGCGGGCCTGGGCGCCGGGGAGCAGGAAGTCGCCGGCGGTCACCGCGCGGGCGACATAGGCGAAGGAGAAGCTCGCCCTGCCCGCCAGGTCGGTGGCGGCGACATAGCGGTCGTCGCGGCTTTCCTGGACGTCTGCGCCCGTCAGCGTCCCGAGGAACCGGAACGGTCCGTTCTGGGCGTCGTCGGGCCCCAGCACCGTCTCGATCTCGAAGCCGGCCGGCAGGGGATCGTCGATCACCAGCGCCATGGAGCGCGCCTGGCTGGAGCGCCCCGACACCATCACGATCACCCGGTCGCCCTGGCGCAGCGCCCGGGGATCGACCGCGCCGCCGGTGAAGCCCACCAGCCGCTTGCTGAGGGTGATGCCGCTCTCGCTGGCCGGCGGCGCGGCGATGGGGGTTCCCGTCACCGTCACCGTCCGCCACAGCGCATTGCCGCCGTTGGTGAAGCTGGCCTCCGACAGCTTGCCCACGGCCCAGCGCGGCGCCCCGCCCGCCGGACTGAGCGGAGTGGCGCCGGCGGCGGTGACCTTCATCGGTCCGGCCGCCTTCAGCATGAAGTGGGCGGCCTGCAGCAGGCGGGCCTGCTCCTGGGTGTTGAGGCTGTCAGGGTCCTTCACGGCGTTCTCGAGCCGCCCCTGCAGGCCGCGCGCCATGCCGCTTTCCCCGGCCTCGTAGGCCAGCGCGATGACGGCCGACAGGTCCCGTAGCGGGCTCTGGTACCAGTCGCTCTCCTCACGATAGCCCAGGCTGCGGATCGCCTGGCGCAGGGCCGAGCGGGCCCGGGCGTGGTCGCCCATCAGGGCGAGGCCCGCCCCCACCTGGGCCTTGGCCAGGGGGGAGCTTTCGCTCTTCATCTGCACGTCGTGCCACCAGCGCAGGCGGCCCAGGTCACCCCGTCCGCCCTTCGCCAGGACATAGAGGGCGTAGGCCGAGGCGCGGCTGCGCATGCTGGCCGTGGCCTTCTTGGAGGCGTCGGGCGAGCCCGCCCACCACTCGGGATATTCCGTGCGGTAGGAGATCGAGACCCAGCCGGTGGGCTGGGAGATTTGGCGCATGGCCGACAGGGCCCGGTCGACCGCCTGCTGCGGCACGGGCACGCCCGCGCGCTGAGCCTCGATCAGGAAGTCGGTGGCGTAGGCGCCCAGCCAGGCGTCGGCCTCGCCGTCGCCCACCCGCCAGAGGCCGAAGGCCCCGTCGAGGGTCTGGCGGTCCAGCAGGCGGCCCACGGCGCCGGCCAGGGCGGCCGACGAGCGTTTCACCTTCGGGTCGCTGCTGACCTCCTGGGCGTAGAGCAGGGGATAGGCCGCCGAGATGGTCTGTTCGGTGCAGCCATACGGATAGCGCGACAGGGCCACGGCGATCGGCCCGGGGTCGAAGCCCCGGAACGGCGAGTAGCTGACCTGCATGGTCGCATCCCCCGCCGCCAGGCCCGATAGCAGGTTGGCCGTGGGGGTGTAGCTGGTCCCGGGACGTTGCAGCTCGATGGTGGTGCGGGTCACCGGGCTCCAGCCCAGGCGGGTCTGGATGGGATAGTCACGGGTGGTGGTGAAGCCCGGGCCCGAGACCGTGAACCCGACCTTGCCGATGCCGGCGCGGGTGGGGGCGTCGAAGGGAATCCGCTCGGCGACCCGCTGGTTGAGGGCCAGCTGATAGGCCTTCTTGAACGGCGCCAGAATGCCGCCCGACGAGGTGAGCTGGGCGACATAGTGGCCGACCTTGCCCTCCAGATTGTGCAGTTCCAGCGTGGCGAAGGCCTTGTCCCCGGGCGCCAGGAAGCGCGGCAGGGACAGTTCGGTCACCACCGGTTCGCGCACGGTGAGCGGCTTGGAGGCCGACCCCACGGCGGTGTCGGTCCAGGCCACGGCCATCAGCCGCAGTTCGCCGTTGAAGTCCGGCGCCGGGAACTTGATCACAGCCTTGCCGTCCAGGCCGGTCTCCACCACGCCCGACCAGAGGGCGACGGTCTTGATGGGGGTGACCGTCAGGCCCTCGCCGCCGATCTCGTCGCCGCCGAAGCTGACATTGGCGGCCGCGCCGAGGTTGGGGTCGAGCATGCGACCATAGTCGTCGCGGTAGCCGAGGGTCAGCGCCTTCTTGCCGAAGTACCACTTCACCGGATCGGGACTGTCGAACTTGGTCAGGCGCAGGATGCCCTCGTCGACCGCCGCCAGGGTGACGTGCGCCCGGCCGCCGAGCCCGGCCCCCTTGATGGTGATGGGCACGCTGAGCAGGGCCTTGGAATCCACTTTAGCCGGGGTGTTCAGCTCGACGCTGAGCTTGCGGCTCTTGGGGTCGAGGGGGACGTAGACCAGGCCCAGCGCCCGGCGCGGCTTGGGCGCGGCCACCGGATCGCGTGGCTGTACGACGCTGACCAGCACATAGGCTCCGCCGCCCCAGGCGGCGCTGGTCTTCAGGCGCACGGTCGCGCCGTCCTTGCCGACGGTGACGGTCTTGAAGTCGATCAGCCGGTCGGTGGCCACCGCGATCTGGGCCTCCCCCGCATAGGGGGGCTTCAGCGTGATCTCGACGGTGTCGCCCTGGGCGTAGGCCTTGGCCCCGGCGCTGACGCGCACGAAGTCGGGCGCCTCGACGTCCTTGGCGGGCGCGCCCCAACCCGAGGCGAAGCGGATGACGCTTTTCGCGCCGCCGGGCCCGGTGAGCTCGAGCCGATAGTCGCCCCAGCCGAGACGGCGTGCGATGCGGGCGGGCGCTCCGGAACCGACGTTCAGCGCGCCCTTCTGCACCACCACATCGCGGCTGGTCCGGCGCCATTGCCAGCGGCCGTCCTGCTGGTACCAGTCATAGTCCCAGTTCTCGGCGATCAGGCTGTAGGCCACGCCGTTGGCCGCTGTCCGCCTGCCCATGGCGTCGGCGGCGATGACATTGAGGGCGATGGTGGGATCGCCGCTGCCGCCGGAGTCACCCTGGTCGACCTTGACCCCCAGATAGAGGGCCTTGGTGCGGACCTTGAGGTTCAGGCCCTCGCGCACCGGCCGGCCGCCGGGCTCGAAGACGCTGGCGGTCATGACGGCCGACAGGGGCTGGTGGGTGTCGCCGGCCTCGGCGGCCGACAGCTTCAGGGTGGCCCGGCCCTCGCCGTCCGTGACGGTCTGGCCGAGGTCGAGATACTTCTCCTCGAAGGGGCTGACCTGGTCGCCCCATTGATAGCCCTCGAACTGCGGGAAGGGATCGGCGTCGACCTTCAGCCGCGCCTCGCCCTGCACCTGCAGGCCGGCCCCGGCCGCGCCGTAGAGGAAGCGGGCGTTGATATCGACATTGCGGATCTCGGCCGCCTTCAGCGGAACCGATTCCTGGCCGACCGTGGTCACCGCCAGCCGCTGCGGGGCGAAGTCCTCGACCGAGAAGCTCAGGGTTCCGGCCGGCTGCTCCAGGCCGTCGATCTCGACCTTGGCGGTCCAGCGGCCGCGCGGCGCGCTCTTGGGCAGAACCACGTCGGCCCCGACGGAGCCCGTCGGCGCGCGGTCGAAGGCGTAGCGCTTGAACTCCACGCCCGAGGGCCGGCGCACGACGATGGCGCCCTTGCGGTCTTTCACCGCCTTGACCTCGCGGTCGCGGAGCAGGGCGTTCAGGTGCACCGTCTCGCCGGGGCGATAGATGCCGCGGTCGCCATAGATGTAGGCGTCGACGGCGGTGGAGACCGAGCGGCCGGCCACGCCGCCGTCCGGGCTTTCGGTGGTGCGGCCGCCGATGCCCTGTTTCGACAGGTCGACAGGGGCGCGGTCGAGGTCCAGCACGGCCAGGTCGCCGGCCGGGCCATAGGCCATCACCATCTTGGCGTCGGCGGGGCCTTCGCCCTCCAGCAGGGCGTGGTCGAAGCGCACGCGGCCCGAGGCGTCGGCGTTGGCGACGGCGAGGTCCTCGCCGTTGCGGGCCACCAGGGTGATCTTCACGCCCGGCAGCGTCTTGGCGGTCTTCAGCGAGCGGACCACCACGTCGAGGGCTTCGGAGCCGTCATAGGCTGACAGCGCCATGTCGGTGAACATCACCCAGCGCCTGGCCTGGGCCGGCGGATTGGGGTCGAGGTTTTCGCCGTCGTCGCCCTTGATGGCCCGGCCGCCCGAGGCGTCGCGGGCCTTGATGACGTAGCCGCCCGGCTTCATGTCCTTGAGCACCGCGCCCAGGGGGAAGACGGTGGTGGTGCGGTCGCCGACGTTCTGGGCGTTCACGGCCACCTCGCCCTTCCAGACGATCCGGCCTTCGTCGTCGGGGCTGTCGGAGCCGTAGTCGTCGGAATACTGGCCCTCGGGGGTGGGATCGGGCGCGCTGATCGACTTGCGGACCAGGTTGCGGTCCACCACGCGCCAGACCTCCACATAGAGGCGGGACACGTTGACGGTCTCGATGCCGATGCCGTCGGCGTCCTCGCGGGGCAGGATCACGCCCTCGCCGGCGAAGCCGACATAGGGGGGCTTCTCGCCGAAGGTGAAATCGACGTCGGCGTTGGCGGCCAGGACCTCGCCGCCCCGGGCGGGCAGGCCCTTCAGCAGGGTCACGCGGCGGTCGGTGAAGCCGACGCCGGCGACGCACAGCTCCGAGCCCTTCACCGAGACGGCGGGGCTGGCCCCCATGTCGGGCGCCACCAGCACGTAGTCGGCATAGGACTTGGCAGGATCCAGCGGCCTCGTCAGCTCGACGCAGGCCAGGGGTTCGGGCTTGGATGTGTCGATGCGCGAGCGCCAGACGGCGAAGCCTTCCGGCTTGGGGACACCCCGGCGGGGCGCGTTGGCGTCGCGGGGCTTGCCGAACAGGGACCAGCCCTGGGCGCCGGGCTCCAGCTTGGCGGCCGGGCCAGACTTGCCGGCGCCGAACAGGGACAGGCCGTCCATGCCCTTGGCGGCGATGAAGCCGCCGCCAAAGGCCGCCACCAGCAGGCCGGCGGCCAGAAGGCCGGGCACACGGCTGGAACGGGCGCGATCGGTCCAGCCCTTCAGACGGTCGCCGAACGCCGGGCGTTGCGGGGCGGGATCGGGCCGGGGCATGGGCTCAGGCGCGCCCTCGGTCGGCGTCTCGTCGCTCGGAGCCATCGCCCCCTCCCCGGATGACTAGAGTGTCGTGCGCGAGAGGGGAGGGCAAAGCTCAGCCACCGTCAATTGGCCTAAGCTGTTGCGGGTGTTTTCCCGGCGGAATCAGCGAACGCACGCGAGAGGCCGAGCGCGCGGACGATCTCATCGGCTTCGGGGCGCCGCCAGGCCGGACACGAAGACTCTATTCCGCGCTGCACTGCATCGTGGGCGCAACCGCTTGACACAAAGGTGCGTTGGAGTCGTCATGAAGCATTCTTGCTGCAACGCAACACGCGAGGCCGCCCATGACTGACCAACCGTTCGCCTACTCGCTGGCCCATGCCGAGCGTGGCTGGTCCTGGTCGGTCTATGACCTGGACGGCGAGACCGTCGCGACGGGCCTCGATTTCAGCCAGTCCGACGCCCAGGCCGCCGTGGAGGACACCATTCGCCGCGCCGCTTCGGAGATGCGCGCCTAAGGCTTGACCGACGCGGCTCCCGGTCGTCCCATCGCGGTCATGGCGACGCAAGCGCGTCGCACCCCCTCCGCGCAAGGACGATCACCCGATGCGATCCCAACTTCTGGCGGCCACCGCGGTCGCCCTGCTGGCCTTCGGGCCGGCCGCCGCCCAAGGCGCCAAGCCCACCCCCGCCGAGGCCAAGGCCTTCGCCGATAAGGCTGAGGCCGACCTGGCCGCCTTCAGCGAATACGCCGCCCGCTCCGCCTGGGTCCGCGCCACCTACATCACCGAGGACACCCAGTGGCTGGAGGCCAAGGCCAGCGCAGAGCAGAACGTGCTGGCCACGGGCTACGCCAAGCAGGCGGCCAAGTATGATGGGGTCGCCGTCGACCCGGTGACCGCCCGCAAGCTGAAGCTGCTGAAACTGTTCCTCACCTCGCCCGCCCCCGACCGGCCTGGGGCGGCGGCCGAACTCGCGGGCCTGCAGTCGCGGCTCGACTCCACCTACTCCACGGGCAAGTTCGAGCATCAGGGCAAGACCCTGACCCTCAACGATGCCGAGGACATCCTGGCCAAGAGCCGCGACCCCGCCGAGCTGAAGGCGGTCTGGGAGGGCTGGCACACCGTTTCCCCGCCGATGAAGGCCGACTACGCCAGGGCGGTGGCCCTGACCAACGAGGGGGCCAAGGGCCTGGGCTTCGCCGACACCGGGGCGCTGTGGCGTTCCAACTACGACATGGACCCCGACGCCTTCGCCGCCGAGACTGACCGGCTGTGGACCCAGGTGGAGCCCTTCTACCGGAACCTGCACTGCTATGTGCGGGCCCGGCTGAATGACAAGTACGGCGATGCGGTCCAGCCGCGGACCGGTCCGATCCGCGCCGACCTGACCGGCAACATGTGGGCCCAGACCTGGGGCAACATCTATGACGTGGTGGCGCCCAAGACCGCAGCCTCCAGCTATGACCTGGACAAGCTCCTGGTGGCCAACGGCTATACGCCCGTGAAGATGACCCAGACCGGGGAGGCCTTCTATTCGTCCCTGGGCTTCGCGCCGCTCCCCAAGACCTTCTGGGAACGCTCGATGCTGGAGCGGCCGCGGGACCGCGAGGTCACCTGCCATGCGTCGGCCTGGAACGTGAACGACCGCGACGACATCCGCATCAAGGCCTGTTTCAAGATCAACGCCGACGACTTCTACACCGTCCACCACGAGCTGGGTCACAACTACTACCAGCGCGCCTATTCGGCTCAGCCCTATCTCTTCAAGGGCTCGGCCAATGACGGCTTCCACGAGGCGGTCGGGGACCTGGCCGGCATGTCGGCGCTCACGCCGACCTATCTCAACCAGATCGGCCTGCTGGAAAAGGTCCCGGGCGCGGAGGAGGACATCCCCTATCTGCTGAAGATGGCGCTCGACAAGATCGCCTTCCTGCCCTTCGGCCTGATGATCGACAAGTGGCGCTGGCAGGTGTTCTCCGGCCAGGTGGACGAGGCTCACTACAACGAGGCCTGGTGGAAGCTGCGGGGCCAGTACCAGGGCCTGGCGCCGCCCGGTCCGCGTCCCGCCGACGCCTTCGATCCGGCCGCCAAGTATCACATCGCCGCCAGCGTGCCCTACATGCGCTACTTCCTGGCCTTCAACTACGAGTTCCAGTTCCAGCGCGCGGCCTGCAAGCAGATGCGCTGGAAAGGCCCGCTGCACCGCTGTTCCCTCTACGGCCGCAAGGACGTGGGCGAGAAGCTGAACGCCATGCTGGAGCTCGGAAACTCGCAGCCCTGGCAAGAGACCCTCAAGGTCTATTCGGGCGAGACCCGCACCGACGGCAGCGCCATCACCGAGTATTTCAAGCCTCTGAACGGCTGGCTGACCCAGCAGAACAAGGGCGAGCGCTGCGGCTGGTGAGCAAGGCGCCGCGAGGGATTCCTTGCGGCGTCGTTTACCCTGTGGGGCGCCTCTTTCGTTTACGCTGATCTGCGAAACTCCCCCGATATTCCTGAGATCGGGGGCGTGGCGTGCGCGCGAAACTGGACCAAGACAAGACTCGGGCGATGGACTGGCGCGTGCGGCTGCTGCGGCGCTGCGTGGCCGGCGCCCGGGACGAGAACGGCGCCGCGGCGGTGTTCTTCGCGGTCTCCCTGATCCTGCTCGCCCCGCTGATGCTGGGCATGTTCGACATCTACCTGGCCTCGACCCAGCGCAACAACCTGCAGGACGCCCTGGACGCCGCGGCCCTCTTCGCCGCCCGCTCCACCGGGACGACCACCCAGGCGGTGGACGCGGTGGGCGACGCCGCCCTCACCGCCAACCTGGTCCTGCCGGCGGGCGCGACCCTGGTGGCCTCCAACTTCACCCTCGTGGGGGACAAGGTGGTGGCCTATGCCGAGGTGACACCCCCGGCCCTGGCGCCCGCCGTCTGGAACCCCACCAACGTCAAGGCCAACGCCGAGGTCGTGCGTTCTCTCGACAGGATCGAGATCGCCCTGGTTCTCGACAACACGGGCTCCATGCAGGGGACCAAGCTCGCCACCCTCAAGGACGCCGCGGCGGCCCTGGTGGACAAGCTGGTGGAGGCCTCGGCGCGCAGCGTTCAGACCGACCCGCTGAAGATCGCGCTCGTGCCGTTCTCCACCACCGTCCGGGTGCAGGGGACGACCAGCCTGACCAGCTACAACGTCACGACCCGCACGGGTCCCGGCATCCCCACCTGGCTCGACCCCCTGGGGTCCTCGCACTGGAGCGGGAGCACCAACAACGACATCTTCGAGGGGACCACTAAGACCGACCGTTTCGCCATGATGAAGAACATCGGCCAGTCCTGGGGCGGATGCGTGGAGCAGCGCGCCCAGCCCTATGACATCCGGGAAGACGCCGCGAGTGCGGCGACCCCGGCCTCGATGTTCATTCCCTACTTCTGGCCCGACGAGCCCGACAGCAATCACTACAACAACTACATGAACGACGGCGGCGGCTCGGGCCTGACCAACCGGCAGAAGCAGGGGCGGACCGCCAAGTACGCCGGTGGCAGCATGGCCCGCACAGGCGCCTTCACCCTCGATAGCACGGCCTACGGCGCCTATTCGCTGGGCCCCAACGCCGGCTGCACCCTGCAACCGGTCATCCCGCTCACCACCAGCAGCGCCACCATCAAGACCGGCATCACCAACATGACCGCGGTGGGGGAAACCAATATTCCCCTGGGCCTGGTCTGGGGCTGGCACGCGGTGGCGCCCTCGGGCCCGCTCACCGGCGGCTCGCCCTACAACACCCCCCATGTCCGCAAGATCATCATCCTGATGACGGACGGCGACAACACCATGAACAACCCCTCCAGGAGCGGGGAATGGAACGGCTCGTTCTACGGTGGCCTTGGCTACATCTGGCAGAACATGCTGGGCACCACCTCGTCGGACGGCAACGTGCGGGCCGACGCCATCGACGCCCGGCTGACCCAGCTGTGCACGGCCGTGAAGGCCAGGGACATCGTGGTCTATACGGTGCGGGTGGAGGTCAACAGCGGCTCCTCCAGCCTGCTGCAGAACTGCGCGTCCACCCCCGACAAGTTCTATGACGTGCAGGACGTGGACGACCTGCAGGCCGCCTTCGACGCCATCGCCGGCTCCATCGACAACCTGCGCCTGGCGAAATAACCGCGCCGGCCGCGGTGATCGCGCGGCGGCGCTTGAGAAGTGGGCGCCGGGGGCCTATCTTTGTCCTCGGCGGGTCTGCTGCGGATCTCGTCGAAGGCAACAAATCCCAGAGACCTTAATTCTCTCTACGGGAGCTGTCCCTGTCCGGGCTCGTGGGCCCGGGCATATGGCGCCCACCTGGTATACCAGGTCCGAGGGGGTTTTAACCGTCCTTCACGGCTCTCGCGGCGCCGCCACCCTTTCCCTCCCTGGGGTGAGACCTTGTCCCCGACGTCCAAGACCGAGCAGCGGGCGCGCCTGCGCGTCCTGCGCAAGGCGCTCGCCATCGCGGCCCCCGATGCGGCCGAGCGGGCCGCGGCCCTGCTGCCCCTGGAGCGTCTTCCGGCCTTCGCGGCCTTCGGCGGCTACCATGCCCTGGGCTCGGAGCTCGACCCCAGCCCGCTGATCCGCAGGCTGGCGGCGACCGGCGCCATGCTGGCCCTGCCGGTGGCCCTGTCGCGCGACGCGCCCCTGGTCTTTCGGGCCTGGGATTCCCGCGACACCCTGGTTCCCGACGCCGTGGGGGTGCCCGCGCCGCCACCCTCCGCCCCCGGACTGCATCCCGACCTGGTGATCGCGCCCCTGCTGGCCTTCGACCGCAAGGGCGGCCGCCTGGGCCAGGGCGGCGGTCACTATGACCGGACCCTGGAGAGCCTTCGGTCGAGCCGGCCGGTCTTTGTCCTGGGCCTGGGCTATGCCGGCCAGGAGGTCGAACCGATGGATCTTGATCCTCACGACCAGAGGCTGGACGCCATCCTCACGGAAACGGGCTATAGGGAAGTCCAGAACACCTAAGGACTATGCATGCGTTTTGCTTTCTTCGGGGATGTGGTGGGCCGAGCCGGCCGCGACGGGATCGCCGACCATCTGCCCGCCCTGCGCCGCAGGCTGGCCCTGGATTTCGTCATCATCAACGCCGAGAACGCCGCGGCGGGCTTCGGCATCACCGAGAATACGGCGCGCGAACTGTTCGACGCCGGGGCCGACTGCCTGACGCTCGGCAACCACTCCTTCGACCAGAAGGAGGCGCTCACCTATATCGTGCGTGAACCGCGGCTGATCCGTCCGGTGAACTATCCGTTGTTCGCCGACACGCCGGGCCGCGGCTCGCAGATGTTCGAGACCGACAAGGGCCAGCGCATCCTGGTGATCAACGTCCTGGGCCGTGTCCACATGGACAGCCTGGACGACCCCTTCGCCGCCGTGGACCGCGAGCTGGAGGCCTGCCCCCTGGGCATGGCCGTGGACGCCATCGTGGTGGACATGCACGCCGAGATCACCAGCGAGAAGATGGCCATGGGCCACTTCTGCGACGGCCGCGCCAGTCTGGTGGTGGGCACCCACACCCACGTCCCCACCGCCGACTGCCAGATCCTCAATGGCGGCACCGCCTACCAGACCGACGCTGGCGCCTGCGCCGACTATGACAGCGTGATCGGCAACCAGAAGGAAGAGCCCCTGCGGCGCTTCACCACCCGCATCTCAGGCGGCCGCTACAAGCCGGCCGAAGGCCCGGCCACGGTTTGCGGGGTCTATGTGGAAACCGACGACGCCACGGGCCTGGCCCGCCGCGTCGAGCCGATCCGGATCGGCGGGCGGCTGTCGGAAACCATCCCCGTCCTGGACGCCGTAGCGGCCGAGTAACCCCGACCGATCGGGTCTAGGCGACTTCCGTCTCGGCGAGGTCCGCGCGCGCCTCGCAGGCGTCGAGGATGGCGGCGATCAGGGCCATGGGCTGGATCGGCTTGGGCTGCACGTCGTCAAAGCCGTGGGCCAGCAGCTTCTGGTCCTCGCCCGGCATGGCGTCGGCGGTGAGCGCGATCACCGGCTGACGGGCGTCGCCCGTCTCGCCCGCGCGGATGCGGCGCAGGGCCTCGATACCGTCCATGCGCGGCATGTGCACATCCATCAGCACGAGGTCGAAGGCCTTCTCCCGCAGCATCTCCAGGGCCTCGGCCCCGTCGTTGGCGGTTTCGAGACGCGCGCCGACCGCCTCCAGGACGGCGCGGACCACGGCCTGGTTGATCGGGTTGTCCTCGGCCACCAGCAGGGTGAGGTGCGAGAGGCCGCCGCTGGCCGCCTCGGGTTCGGCCAGGTCGACCGCGTCGGCGCGGGGCAGTTCCAGGGTGACCCGGAACACCGAGCCGCGGCCGGGCTCGCTCTCCACCATGATCCCCCCGCCCATCAGGTCGGTAAGCTGGCGGCAGATGGCCAGGCCCAGGCCGGTGCCGCCGAACTTGCGCGTCGTGGCCGCGTCGGCCTGGGCGAAGGCGTGGAACAGCCTGGCCTGTTGCTCCGGCGTGATGCCGATGCCGGTGTCGGAAACCGCGATCTCGAAGCAGGCGGTGTCATCACCCTGGGCGATCACCGGCCGGACCGACAGGCGGACCTCGCCGGCTTCCGTGAACTTCAGGGCGTTGGACACCAGGTTCAGCATGATCTGGCGGATGCGGTTGGGGTCGCCGGCCAGCCAGCGGGGCGCGCCGGGCGCCAGCTCGTAGCTGAGCTCAACGCCCTTGGCGCTGGCGGTCTCCCGCCACAGGTCGATGACCCGGGCGCCGACCTCGGTGAGGTCGAAGGCGATTTCCTCCAGCTCCAGCTTGCCGGCTTCGATCTTGGAGACGTCGAGAATGTCGTTGAGGATGGCCATCAGACCGTCGCCCGAGCGGATCAGCATCTCCACCTGGGCGCCCTGGCGCTCGTCCAGTCGGGTCTGTTTCAAGGCATGCGCCATGCCCAGGACCCCGTTCATCGGGGTCCGCAGCTCGTGGCTCATCAGGGCCAGGAAGGCCGACTTGGCCTGGTTGGCCTCGACGGCCGCGGCCTGCGCGTGCTCCAGGGCCTGGGCGTTGCGCATGTTCACGACGGCGCTGTTGAACACGTAGAGCACCGCCAGGCCGAGGCTGACCGCGAGGGTCAGCAACGGCACGCCGCCGAAGCCCCCGTCCAGCAGGATCACCTTGATCAGCAGCGCCGCGGGAATGCCGGTCAGGATTCCCAGCGCCAGCTTGGAGCGGAAGGCGAAGCACTGGCCGTGGATCATCTGGCTGGCGGAGATGGCGATGCAGACAAGTTGCAGGGCCTGGGACCCGGTCTGCCAGTACATCCACGCGGCGGAGGACCACGTCAGGCTGACCGCGATGGTGGCGGCGATATAGAGCAGGCGAACGCCGGTGGAGGGCCGCCGACCCGCCGCCGCATCGCGGGTGGCCCACCAGGTCCAGGCCTCGCACGCGAATACGGCGCAGAGCCAGACCCCGGCAGGGGTCGGACCGAAATTGAGCCCGAACAGCACGGCGCTGATGAGGGTGATGATCAGGCGAATCCACAGGGTCGCCCGCGATTCCGCGGCGACGACGTCGAGCTGGTCGTTGAGCAGGCCGCGCAGCGTCATGTTTACAGCCGGCCCCCCTTTTGGCGCGTGTTGAGTTCCCCGTCGTCAACCTAGGCCGGTAAACGTGAAATCTTCGTTTTTGGCGCTGGAGAACAAAATTCGCCTCATCTCGGTGGGCGGGCCTCCGGGGGCCGCCCGGGCAAGGTGGCCAGGGCCAGTCGGCCATCACCGGCGGTGTCCAGGAGGGCGAACCGCTTGCCGGCCGCCCTGGCCCACTCGTCGGTGGTGACCTTCCAGTCGAGGTTGGCGTCGGCGCCGCGCACCGGCTGCGGCTCGTTCAGCAGGCCGTAGCGGGCGGCGCCCTCGCGGGGCGCGGCGCGGCGCGGGCCGCCGCCGCGCCGGGGACCGTCGGGACCGCCGCGTGGGATGTGGCTCGCCTGGCTGTCGCCGCCCATGGGGCCGCGGCGGTCGCCGCCGCCTTCGCCCGGAAAGCTCATGCGGGTGATCTCGGGGGCGACCTTCGTCTCGTACGCGCTGTTCTCGAAGCCGTCGATCTTGCCGTCGCAATTGGCGTCGAGGACCTTGAAAAAGGCCATGGCGTCGGTGCGGAACTCCGCCAGGGTCAGCGCCCCGTCGTGGTCGGCGTCAGCCCGGGCGAACCAGGCCTGCAGGCCCTCGCCGCCCCGGAAGGGTTCGCCCGAGGGGCTGATGAACAACCCGCCCGGACCCGGTTGGGCGGCGGCCGGCGTGGCGATCAGGGCGGCGAGAAGCAGCAGGTGGCGCATGAAGGGTCCCCTTGGTCGGGATCTAGTGGCCAAGCTCCTGGGACCAAACTAAGCCGCGACTGTAACCCAGGTGAAACCCAGGCCTTGTCCCGCGCCGCGAGGCTTGGCCGCGCCCCCGCGATGCGGATATTGACGTCGGGCATGGAGCCTTCCTGGATGCTGTGGCTTAAGTCGCATCGTCTCAAGGCCGGAGTTCGCCCATGTCCCGTTTCCTCGCCCGCGTGCTGATCGCAGCCCTGGGTCTCTGGCTCGCCGCCGTGGTCCTGGCGGGCGTCTCCTATTCCGGTTGGCTTGACCTGCTGCTGGCCGCCCTGCTGCTGGGGCTGGTGAACGCCATCGTCAGGCCGATCGTCTTCCTGCTGACCCTGCCGCTCACCATCCTGACGCTGGGCCTATTCCTGCTGGTGGTGAACGCCGCCATGATCGGGCTGGTGGCCCTGCTGCTGCCGGGCTTCACGATCTCGGGCCTGGTCCCGGGCATCCTCGCCTCGATCATCGTAGGCGTGGTCAGCTGGATCGGCGGGGCCGTGATGGGCGACGGAAAGTCCGACTGATGGCCACCTTCCTGATCCGTCACAAGGGCGAGCTGGGGGTCGAGTGGGCCTTCATCAAGGCCAAGTCGCCGGGCGCCCTGACCACCGCCTTCCGCGACATCGAGGTCATCGAGCCGTGGCCGGAGTGGGCGACGCCCCAGATGGTCAAGGATGTCGGGGTCTACGAGATCAAGGGCGAGCTGAGCCCGCTGCTGGAAAAGCTCAAACGTCAGTAGCGCGCACGAAAAAGGGCGGAGCCTCGCGGCCCCGCCCTCAATCTTAAGCGCGAGTGGCTTGGACCTAGAAGTCCATGCCGCCCATGCCGCCCATGCCGCCACCCATGTCGGGGCCGCCTTGGCCGCCCTTCTTGGGCGCCTCGACGATCGCGGCTTCGGTGGTGATCATCAGGCCGGCGACCGAGGCCGCGTCCTGCAGGGCGGTGCGGACCACCTTGGCCGGGTCGATGACGCCGGCCGCGACCATGTCCACATACTCTTCGGTCTGGGCGTTGAAGCCAAAGGTCGCGGAGCTGTTTTCCATGACCTTGCCGACCACGATCGAGCCTTCGACGCCGGCGTTTTCGGCGATCTGACGGATCGGGGCCTGCAGGGCGCGGCGCACGATGGCGACGCCGGCTTCCTGGTCAGCGTTGTCACCCTTGAAGCCGTCCAGAGCCTTGGAGGCCTTCAGCAGGGCGACGCCGCCGCCGGGGACGATGCCTTCTTCCACGGCCGCGCGGGTCGCGTTGAGGGCGTCGTCGACGCGGTCCTTCTTTTCCTTCACTTCGACTTCGGTCGAACCGCCGACGCGGATGACCGCAACGCCGCCGGCCAGCTTGGCCAGACGTTCCTGCAGCTTTTCCTTGTCGTAGTCAGACGTGGTGTCTTCGATCTGGCGCTTGATCTGGCCGATACGGCCTTCGATCGCGTCCTTGGCGCCGATGCCGTCGACGATGGTGGTGTCGTCCTTGGTGATCGAGACCTTCTTGGCCTTGCCCAGCATTTCCAGGCCGACGTTTTCGAGCTTGATGCCCAGGTCTTCGCTGATCAGCTCACCGCCGGTCAGGATGGCGATGTCTTCCAGCATGGCCTTGCGGCGATCGCCGAAGCCCGG
>JAZKFM010000332.1:866-3800 GCA_040386415.1 Pseudomonadota bacterium | reverse complement strand
CTGGCCAACGCCGACCCCAAGCCGGCCACCCAGGCCGATTCGGCCATGGCCACCCTGGAAAAGAGCGACGAGGGGTCGCTCTAATCCCGACCACCCTGAAGATCAGAGGATATTGGCCTCGGCCTTCAGCCGTTGGACCATGTCCTGCGACAGATAGCCGTCGGCCGTGAGCCCGCGCGACTTCTGCCAGTTGCGCAGGGCGGTGCGGGTGTTGACCCCCACAACCCCGTCCGGCTGGCCGGGATCGAAGCCGAGCTGACCCAGGGCCCGCTGGGTGGCGATACGGTCGCCGATGGAGAGCGCGGTCTCGTAGGGCCAGGGCTTGATCACCCCGCCCATGCCGCCGAAGCGGTCGGCCAGCAGACCGACGCCCAGGGCGTAGGTGGTGGCGTTGTTGTACTTGCGGATCACGAAGTGGTTGGGGAACAGCAGGAAGGCGGGCCCCTGCGCGCCGGTGGGCGCGATCAGCATGGCCTTGGCGCCGGCGTCGGCGCCGCTCCAGGGCAGGCCGTCCGTCCGGCGCACCCCGTGCTGGGCCCACCAGTCGGGGGTCTCCCGCGGGCCTTCGGTCAGGCTGTAGTCGAAGCCCTCAGGCACGGTGACCTCGCGGGCCCAGCCCTGGCCGCGCTGCCATCCGCCCTTGGAGAGCAGGTTCGCCGCCGAGGCCAGGGCGTCGTGGGTGGAGCCCCAGACGTCGCGCCGCCCATCGCCGTCGCCGTCCACGGCGGTGGCCAGGAAGCTGGTGGGGATGAACTGGGTCTGGCCCATGGCGCCGGCCCAGGACCCGCGCAGCTGGCTGCGGGGGAATTCGCCAGAGCCGATGATCCGCAGCGCCGCCATCAGCTGGTCTTCGGCGAAGGCCTGGCGGCGACCCTGGGCGGCCAGCGTCGCCATGGAGCGGATGACGTCGAAGTCCCCCAGGACGGCGCCGAAGCCTGTCTCCATGGCCCAGATGGCCATCAGGATGTCGCCGGGGACGCCGTAGCGGGCTTCGATGTCGGCCAGGATGGAGGCGACAGCCGGCTTGCGGCGCGCGGCGATGGCCACCCGGTCCTCGCTGACCGCGCCCTTGATATAGTCGCCGAAGGGCTTGGCGAACTCCGGCTGGCGGCCGTCGAGACTGTTGACCCGCGGATCGGGGACCAGGCCGGCCAGTTCGCGATCCAGCAGGCTCGCGGGAAGCCCCGCCTTCACCGCCCGGCTGTAGAAGTCCCTGGACCAGTCATCGAAACTGCGGACTCCCGATTGGGTCGGGGGGGTGACCGGAGCGGGCGCCTGGGGCGTGGGGGGCGGTGGCGTCGGGGTCACCACCGGCACCAGATTGGTGGACGGGTCGGCGCAGCCGGCCAAGAGCAAGACGAGGAAGACGCGACGATCCATGGCCCAACTTAGCGGGCCCTGGCCCGAGCCTCAATCACAAGCCCGTCAAGCGCGAACGGCGGCTTGGACCGCACCGGTGCGGGAGATCAGGCCGCGAAGCTGAGCCGGAGGGTGATCAGACTGGTCTCGCGGACCGGGGCCAGGTCCATCAGGGGATCCAGCAGCAGCTGCATGGACAGGCCAAAGAGCAGGGCGCCGGTGATCAGGGCCGCGGCGTCGGCGTCCATGCCGGCCCGCACCACGCCCTCGGCCTGGCCTCGCAGAAAGAAGGACTCCAGGGCCTGCTCCACCTGCTTGTGGGCCGCGGCGAAGGGCGCGCGCAGCTCCGAGACATCGGCCACGGCGGCGGCCAGCAGGACGAAATAGGCCCGCAGCTCGCCGTCGCGGTCGAGGGCCGACAGGAAGACCTCGACGTAGGTCAGGACCGCGTCCAGGCCGTTGAGCTCCTCGATCCGTCGATCCTCCAGCAACCCGCCCAGGCGGCCCTGGAGCTGGTCGATGAGGGCCTCGATCAGGCCGCGCTTGGATCCGAACCTCTGGGTGACGAGGCCCCGGCTGTATCCGGCCCTGGCGCCGATCTTCTCGAAGGTCGCCGCCCCCATCCCGTGTTCCACCACCAGCTCGGCGGCGGCCGCCAGCAGCCGGCGTTCGGATTCGTCGCGGCGGTCGGCCTGGCTTCGGCGGGGTTTGATCTGAGTCAATGTCGGGACCATGTTGCGAATTCTAGAAAGTTGTTGAACAACTAACAAGTGAGCTGCGCGCGAACGACGCGGCTCCGCAAAACGGGCCTGGAAACGCGCATGACCATTCCTTCCGACATCGCTCAGACCATCATCGACCCTCGCGCCTATGCGGACGGCAAGCAGGTGGACGACGCCTTCGCCTGGCTGCGGCGAGAGGCGCCCCTGGAGCAGGCCCAGCCCGAAGGTTTCGATCCCTTCTGGGTGGTGACCCGCCATGCCGACATCCTGGAGGTCGAGCGCCAGAACGAACTGTTCCACAACGGCGACCGCTCCACCATTCTCACCACCATCGAGGCCGACAAGAAGGTCCGAGAGATGATGGGCGGCAGCCCTCACCTGGTCCGCTCTCTGGTGCAGATGGATAACCCCGACCACATGGCCTATCGGCGCCTGACCCAGGGCTCCTTCGTGCCGCAGAACCTGCGGGCGCTGGAGGGGCGGATCCGCGAGATCGCCCGGGGCTTTATCGACCGAATGGCGGCCCTTGGCGACCGCTGCGACTTCGCCCGCGACGTGGCCTTCCTCTATCCGCTGCACGTGATCATGGAGGTGATCGGCGTGCCGGAGTCCGACGAGCCGCGGATGCTGAAACTGACCCAGGAGCTGTTCGGCAGCGCCGATCCTGAGCTCAGCCGCTCGGGTGGGGAGGCCCAGACCACCGACGAGGGCGTCGACTCCATCCAGTCGGTGGTGATGGACTTCATGCTGTATTTCAACGCCATCACCGAGGACCGCCGGGCCAGCCCGCGCAATGACCTGGCCAGCGTGATCGCCAACGGGACCGTCAACGGCCAGCCGCTCGGCCACCTGG
>JAZKFM010000332.1:0-856 GCA_040386415.1 Pseudomonadota bacterium | reverse complement strand
ACTACATCATCGCCGCCACCGCGGGCCACGACACCACCTCTTCGACCACGGCGGGCGCCCTGTGGGCCCTGGCCGAGAACCCCGAGCAGTTCGCCAAGGTGAAGGCCAACCCCGCCCTGATCCCGGGCCTGATCGAGGAGTCGATCCGCTGGGTGACGCCCGTAAAGCACTTCATGCGCACGGCCACCACCGACGCCGAACTGGCGGGCAAGAAGATCGCCAAGGGTGACTGGATGATGCTGTCCTATCCCTCCGGCAACCGCGACGAGGCGGTGTTCGCCGACCCCTTCCGGTTCGACGTCGAGCGGACCCCCAACAAGCACGTGGCCTTCGGCTACGGCGCCCATGTCTGCCTGGGTCAGCATCTGGCGCGCATGGAGATGCGGGTGCTCTGGGAAGAGCTGTTCGCGCGCCTGGAGTCGGTTGAACTGGACGGCGCCCCGCGCAACATGGCGGCCAGCTTCGTCTGTGGGCCCAAGTCGGTTCCGATCCGCTTCAAGATGCACTGATGACGACCGTGGCCGAGCCCTTCAAAACCTGGCAGTGCCGCACCTGCGGCTACATCTATGAGGAGGAACACGGCGATCCCGGCGAGGGGCTGGCGCCCGGCACGCGCTGGGCCGATATTCCCGACAGCTGGATCTGTCCCCTGTGCGGGACGGCCAAGGCCGAGTTCGACATGATCGAACTCTGAGCCCGCCCGGCGTTGACTCAAGGCGAGCCGCCTCGTATATGCGCCGGCTCTTGTAGACACCCCCGGGCGCAAGCCTGGTCTTTAAGAAGATACGGTCATGAAGGTTCGAAGCTCGCTCAAGTCGCTCAAGACGCGTCACCGCGACTGCAAGCTCGTGCGCCG
>JAZKFM010000331.1:2159-3962 GCA_040386415.1 Pseudomonadota bacterium | reverse complement strand
TGGCCGGTCAGGCGCTGCCAGCGCTCTGAGTCGGCGGCGCGGGCCACCTCCTCGGAGGAGGCCGACTTGCCGGGCGGCAGCTTGCCGACGATCTCGAGGATCACGGCCTCCATGTCGATGCTCATGGTCAGCCGCCCCGCTTCAGGGTCTCGCGGGCGATCACCACCTGCTGGATCTGGCTGGTGCCTTCGTAGATCCGGAAGATGCGCACGTCGCGGTAGAAGCGCTCGATCCCGTAGTCGGCGACATAGCCCGCCCCGCCGAAGATCTGCACCGCCCGGTCGGCCACCCGGCCCACCATCTCGGAGGCGAAGTACTTGGCGGCGGCGGCCTCCATGGTGACGCTCTCACCGGCGTCGCGCTTGCGGGCGGTCTCCATCACCATGGCCTTGGCCACCAGGGTCTCGGTCTTGCAGTCGGCGATCATGCCCTGGATCAGCTGGAAGGCGGCGATGGGCTGGCCGAACTGCTTGCGCTCATTGGCGTAGGCAACGCAGTCGGTGAGCAGCCGCTCGGCCACGCCGACGCAGACCGCCGAGATGTGCAGGCGGCCGCGGTCGAGGACCTGCATGGCCACCTTGAACCCCTCGCCTTCCCGGCCCAGGCGGTTCTCCACCGGCACCCGGACATTGTCGAAGTTCACGTCGCAGATGTGGGCGCCCTGCTGGCCCATCTTCTTCTCGGGCTTGCCGACGGTCAGGCCCGGGAGGTTGCGCTCCACCAGGAAGGCCGAGACGCCGCCGGCCCCCGGCTTGGTCGCGTCCGTGCGGGTCATCACCGTGAAGAGGTCGGCCTTGTTGGCGTTGGTGATGTAGCGCTTGGAGCCGTTCAGGACGTAGTGGTCGCCGTCCAGCACGGCCCGGGTCTGGACCGCCGCGGAGTCCGAGCCGGCCTCCGGCTCGGTGAGCGCGAAGGAGGTGATGATGTCACCCGAGGCGATGCCGGGCAGGTACTTGGCCTTCTGCGCCTCGGTGCCGAACATCACCAGGCCCTGGCTGCCGATGCCGACATTGGTGCCGAAGGTGGAGCGGAAGGCCGGGCTGGTGCGGCCCAGCTCCACGGCCACCAGGCACTCGTCCTCCATGGAGAGATCCAGGCCGCCGTACTCGGCGGGGATGGAGAGGCCAAACAGGCCCAACTCCTTCATCTCGCTCACCAGTTCGGGGGGCATGGCGTCCTCTTCGGAGACCTTGGCCTCCAGGGGACGCAGGCGTTCGGAGACGAAGCGGCGGACCGTGTCGATCAGCTGTTCGCGGGTTTCCAGGTCGAGGGCCATGATGTCTCTCTCGGCTCTATTTGCAGGTGATCTTGTCGTCGGCCACCTCGGCCACCGCCGACAGGGTGACGGCGATGATGGGGTCGGACCACATCTCGTAGTTCGTCCCGCCGCCCGGCACGGCGCAGACCTGAGCCTTGCGCTTGGCGAGCTTGCCGCCGCGGATGGCGGTGAGTTCGGCCTCGTAGCTGACCGCGTGGGGCAGGCCGTTCCAGATCTTCAGGAACGACTGTTTCTTGACGGCCGAGCCATCGACGGCGAAGGCCACCTTGCCCGGGGCGACCGCCTTGTAGGTGTCGGGCGTGCCGTCCGGCAGGGCCATGTCGACATGGCCGGTCTCCACGGCCTCGAGGACCGGCTTGGCGCCGCCGACCGCGAGGACAGCCCGCTGGCCCGACATCACCTGGACCGAGTCTCCGATCAGCTTGGTGTGCGGGTCGAACCCGGCGGCGATCAGGGCCTCCACCAGGGTCGCCGGCTTCTTCGGAGCCGCCGCAGCCGGCGCGGGCCCGCCGGCCAGGGGCGGA
>JAZKFM010000331.1:0-2149 GCA_040386415.1 Pseudomonadota bacterium | reverse complement strand
GACCGGCGCGTCCTGGGCGACGGCCGGGCCGGCGAAGGCCAGGGCGGCGGCGAGGACGATGGGACGGATCATGCCTTGGCCAGGGCCAGGGCCGAGCCTTGGCCGACGCCGACGCACATGGTGGCCAGGGCTCGGTCGCCGCCGCTCTGATGCAGCGCGCGGGCGGCGGTCAGCGCCAGGCGGGCGCCGGACGCGCCGAGCGGATGGCCGATGGCGATGGCGCCGCCGTGGGCGTTCACGTGCTCGGCGTCGTCGGCCAAGCCCCAGGCGCGAGTGCAGGCGAGCGCCTGGGCGGCGAAGGCCTCGTTCAGCTCGATGACATTGAAGTCGCGCGGCGTGATTCCCAGGCGGGCGCACAGCTTCTCCACCGCCGGGACCGGGCCCACGCCCATGATGCGCGGCGCGACGCCGCCCGAGGCGGCGCCCTCGATGCGGGCCAGGGGTTCGAGGCCAAGCTTCTGGACCATCTCGGCCGAGGCCAGCAGCAGGGCCGCGGCGCCGTCATTGACACCGGAGGCGTTGCCGGCGGTGACCGTGCCGCCCTCGCGGACGATGGGCTTGAGGCCCTGCAGGGCGGCCAGGGTGGTGTCGGGGCGCGGATGCTCGTCCTCGCTGACCACGATGTCGCCCTTGCGGTCCTTGATGGTCAGGGGCGCGATCTCGGCGTCGAAGAAGCCCTTGGCGCGGGCGGCGCCGACCCGGGCCTGGCTGCGCTGGGCGAAGGCGTCCTGGTCCTCGCGGTTGATCTGGTAGTCGGTGGCGACGTTCTCGGCCGTCTCCGGCATGGCGTCGACGCCGTACTCCTTCTTCATCTGCGGGTTCACGAAACGCCAGCCGATGGTGGTGTCGTACATCTCCGGGGTGCGGGAGAAGGCGCTGTCGGGCTTGGCCATCACGAAGGGCGCGCGGCTCATGCTCTCCACCCCGCCGGCGATGATCAGGTCGGCCTCGCCCGCCGCGATGGTCCGCGCGCCGGCGATCACGGCGTCCAGGCCAGAGGCGCAGAGGCGGTTGACGGTCAGGCCGGGCACGGTCGAAGGCAGGCCCGCCAGCAGCAGGGCCATGCGGGCGACGTTGCGGTTGTCCTCGCCGGCCTGGTTGACATTGCCATAGATCACCTCGTCCACCTGCCCCCAGTCGAGCTTGGGATAGGCGGCCATCAGGGCCTTCAGCGGATGGGCGGCGAGGTCGTCGGCGCGCACCTTGGAGAGCGCCCCGGCATAGCGGCCGATCGGGCTGCGCAGGCCTCCACACAGATAGACAGTCCGGCCTTGCATGATCTCTCTCCGCCACTTAGGTCGCCTTGCGGCGTCGCCCGTTCGAGGCGGCAAACTAGTGTTTGGATCGGCGGCGGGCAAACGCTTCCGGCGTTGAAGGAAGCATCCATGGACGGCACCGAAGCAGAGACCGATCCCTGGGTGCACCTCGTAGTGCAGGGCGGCGAGTGGGCCGGCTGGTCGATGTACGGCAACGACCCCTTCGAGGATCACGCCGGGCCCTTCTACTACCGGATCGACGACAATGGCGCGCCGGTCTGCGCCATGCGGCCCGAGCGCAAGCACATGAACGGCGGCGGCTTCATGCACGGCGGGGCGCTGATGACCTTCGCCGACTACTGCCTGTTCGTGATCGCCCGCGACGCCCTGAAGGACAGCCGCAGCGTGACCGCCACCTTCAACAGCGAGTTCGTTGGCGCGGTGCCCGAGGGCGCGATGCTGGAGTGCCGGGGCGAGGTGGTGAAGGCCGGCCGCAGCATGGTGTTCGTGCGCGGGATCATGACCGTCGAGGGCGACGCGGTGCTCAGCTTCTCCGCCGTGCTGAAGAAGACCGCGCCGAGAGCCAAGTGACCTACACCCTCTCGGTCCTCGACCTCTCGCCGGTCAGCGGCAGCAACACCCAGGCGCAGGCGGTGCGCGAGAGCCTGGAGGTGGCCAAGGCCGCCGAGCGGCTGGGCTATCACCGCTTCTGGGTGGCCGAGCACCACAATATCGGCGGGCTGGGTTCGCCCGCCCCGGAGATCCTGATCGCGGCGGCCAGCCAGATCACCTCGACGATCCGGCTGGGCTCGGGCGGGGTGATGCTGGTGAACTACAGCCCGCTGAAGGTGGCCGAGGTGTTCATGGAGCTGGAGGCCCTGGCGCCCGGCCGC